>NZ_JBNYXW010000016.1:0-167552 GCF_051380875.1 Janthinobacterium woesei | reverse complement strand
AGGCGCTCGGCCAGGGCCTTGCACTCTTCGATGGCTTCGCCCATGACCACGCCGCCGCCGGAGATGATGACGGGGAACTTGGCCTTGGCCAGCAGTTCGGCCGCATCGTTCAGGCTGCTCTCGCCGCCGGCGCCACGGTCGAGGCGGCTCGGTGTTGGAATCTCGGCCTTGATTTCGCCGTAGAAATAATCGCGTGGAATGTTCAGTTGCGTCGGGCCCATTTCCGACATGGCACGGTCGAAGCAGCGGCCCGTGAATTCGGCCATGCGGGCCGGATGGGTGACGTGGCCTTGATATTTCGTAAATTCTTCGAACATCGGCAATTGATTGGCTTCCTGGAAACCGCCCAGGCCCATGCCCATCGTGCCCGTTTCCGGCGTGATGATCACGACGGGCGTATGCGCCCAGTAAGCGGCGGCAATCGCCGTGACGCAATTGCTGATGCCGGGGCCATTCTGGCCGATGACCACGCCATGGCGGCCCGAAACGCGGGCATAGCCGTCAGCCATGTGGCCGGCGCCCTGCTCGTGCACCACGGGGATCAAACGGATGCCGGCTGGCGCAAAGATATCCATCGGGTCCATGAAGGCAGAGCCCATGATGCCGAACATGTCGGTCACGCCATTGGCGGCCAGGGTTTCCACGAACGCCTCGGAAGGCGTCATCTTTTGCGGGCCAACTGGGACGGCTGGGGTGGCCGCTGCGGCGGCAGCTTTTTGCTCGGTCATGTCATTCATGGTGGTGTCTCCTTACGGTTTTATAAAAAATCGGTATATTTTGTTCCGATATTTGAAATATCGCATTCAATTTAACGCTTGAGAAATGGGATGTCAATGAAAATTCATGAAAAATCGGACTGTTCCGTTCCTGAATCTGAAATATCCAACAAAGTCCCATTCCTGAAACGCAAATGGCGGGCTATCTGCAACAGATAACCCGCCATCGGTTTCGCCAGCCTTGCGCCTTAGAACTTCAAACGCATGCCGGCCGTAAAGGCGCTCGAGTTATGCCCCGGCAAGGGCACGCTGCCGCCGCTCGACGCATCACCGGCAAAGTTGCTGCCCGCGCTATCGTTGGTGATGCGCCCGTACGAGGTGTACAGGTTGGTGCGCTTGGATAAGGCATACGTATAGCCGATGGCCAGCTGGCGAGCGCCGCGGCGCGCGTTCGTGCGGTCATCCTTCTTGATGTAGGACGCCATCACGCTGCCCGCCGCCCCTGCGGGTGCGGACACGCCCAGCATATAGTCGCGGAAATCCGTGCCCGCATCATCCTTGTCCGTTTCATACGCGGCGTGCAGCTTGGCAGGGCCGAAATCATAGGTGCCGCCCAGCAAGGTTACTTTTGCCGTGTTCAGTGGCGTGTCCTTGCGGTTGTCGTGCGCCAGCGTCAGCACCAGCGGGCCATTCGCGTAGTCGATGGAAAAGTCGATGGTGCGTCCCAGGGTGTTGCTGCCTGGCTTTTCGCCCAGGCCGACCATGACGGCGGCCGACAAGCCGTTCACCTTCGGCGATTCATACATGATGGAGTTTTTCGTGCGCAGGCTGGCCACGCTCATCAGGTTGATCGAGGCGCCCGTCATGCCCGTCTCGAACGGGTCGATATTGTCCAGCGCGGTAAACAGCGGGTTGTGCTGCAAACCGATATTCACGGCACCGAAGCCGCCGGACAGGCCCACATACGCCTTGCGCCCGAACAAGGCGCCCTGGCGGTAGGCGCCCGTGTCGAGATCGAGACCATTTTCCAGCAGGAAATTAGCTTTCAGATTGTTGCCCAGGTCTTCCGTGCCCTTGAAGCCGATGCGGCTGCCCGACTGCACGCCGGTGGCCAGCTTGGTGACGGAACCGTCGGCGCCGCCATGTTCGGACGTCAGGCCCGCGTCGAGCAAGCCGTACACGGTGACGGACGATTGGGCGCCGGCGCTGCCGGCGAAGGCGGCCAATGAGGCCAGGACGGCTGCCGCTACGAATGTGTGTTTCATGTCATCTCCAGATATTGTGGTTTTTATGGGTGCTTTAAACAAGAATCAACAACGGTGCTACAAAACCGGCTCAGGCGATCCGCCCGGCCATCGGCGACGAGGGCGAGGCGCTCATGAGGCCTGTCCGCCGGGGCATGCGTCCGGCCAGGTAGGCCTCGCGTCCGCCCTGCACTGCCAATTTCATGGCGCGCGCCATGCGGATCGGTTCGCGCGCCGCCGCGATGGCGGTATTCATCAGAATGCCGTCGCAGCCGAGCTCCATGGCGATGGCCGCATCCGACGCCGTGCCCACGCCGGCATCGACCAGCACGGGCACGCGGGCTTGCTCGATGATCAAGGAGAGGTTCCACGGATTCAAGATGCCCATGCCCGAGCCGATCAGGGAGGCCAGCGGCATGACGGCGATGCAGCCGATGTCTTCCAGCAGGCGCGCCTGGATGGGGTCGTCGCTGCAATACACCATCACCTGGAAGCCATCCCTAACCAGCTGTTCGGCCGCTTTCAGGGTTTCCGGCATGTTCGGGAACAATGTTTTTTCATCGCCCAGCACTTCGAGCTTGCACAGCTGATGGCCGCCCAGCAGCTCGCGCGCCAGCTGCAAGGTGTAGACGGCATCGCGCGCGTTGTAGCAGCCGCCCGTATTGGGCAAGATCGTGTATGTCGATGGTGGAATGAAATCGAGCAGGTTCGGCTCGCCCTTCTCCTGGCCGATGTTCACGCGCCGGATGGTGACGGTGACGATCTCGGCGCCGCTCTCCTCGATGGCCAGGCGCGTTTCCTCGAAATCCCTGTACTTGCCCGTGCCTACCAGCAGGCGCGATTGATAGGTGGTGCCGGCCAGGGTCAGGCCGCTAGTCGTGGGGCTGGGGGTGGTGGCGTCTCTCATCGTGCTGCTCTCCTAAGTTGAACTACAGCGGTCCCTTGCCGGGGGGGCTTCTCCGCAAAACGCAAAATCGACCTCGGGCCGCCGTCCCGACACCAGCTCGGCAATCGCCCTGCCCGCGCCGCAGCCCATGGTCCAGCCCAGGGTGCCGTGGCCCGTGTTGAGGAAGAGCTGGCGGTAGCGCGTGGCCCCAATGTAGGGCACGTTCGAGGGCGTCAGCGGGCGCAGGCCGGCCCAGTAAAGGGGCGCGCTGTAATCGCAGGCATGGGGAAACAGTGCCTGCACGCGGCGCGTGATGGCGGCGCAGCGCAGCGCATTGAGTTCGCGCGTGTAGCCGTTCAGCTCGCAGGTGCCGGCCACGCGCAGGCGCTGGCCCAGGCGTGAAAACACCAGCTTGCAGCCGTCGTCCGTCAGCGACACGCGCGGCGCGCTGGCAGGGTCGATAATCGGGTAGGTAGCCGAATAGCCTTTACCGGGATACAACATCAAACGCATGCCCAGCGGCTGCATCAGCGGCGCCGAAAAGCTGCCCATGGCCACCACCACGGCATCCGCATGGTCCAGGCGATGGCGCCCCTGCGCGTCGATGCATTCCACGCCCGTGATGCACTCGCCCTCAAGCAACAGGCGCGTCACCGTCGTGCCGTACTGGAAATCGACACCAGCGGCCGCCGCACGGGCGGCCAGCGCCGTGGTAAACAAATGCACGTCACCCGATTCGTCGCTGGCCGTAAAGTCGCCGCCTACGATGTGGCGGCGCGCGTGGGCCAGCGCTGGTTCGATGCGGATCACTTCGTCGGCGCTGACGGTGTTGCGGGGACAGCCCAGTTCGCGCAGCAGGGCGGCGCCCGCTTGCGATTTATCAAATTCCTTCTGCTCCGTATAGAAATGCAGGATGCCCCGTTCGAGGTGGTCATAGGCAATGCCCGTCTCGCGGCGCAGCGCCTGCAGGCTCTGCCGGCCGTATTCGGCCATGGCGACGATCTGGCGCATATTGCGCGTCACGCGCGCTGGGAAACATTCGCGCAGGTAATGCAGCGCCCACTGCCATTGCAGCAGGTCAAGACGGGGGCGGAACAGCAGCGGTGCATCGTCCTTGCCCAGCCAGCTCAAGACTTTGCGCAGGGTGGCCGGGTTGGCCCACGGTTCGGCGTGCGAGACGGAAATCTGCCCACCGTTACCAAAGCTGGTTTCCTGCGCCGCGCCCGCCTGGCGCTCCAGCACGCGCACGTCGTGGCCCGCCTGGCGCAAATACCAGGCCGTGGCCGTGCCGACCACGCCGGCGCCGAGGACGATCACTTTCATGGCCGGCTGCGCTTAACGCGTCAGCAGGATGGCGATGGCGACGAAGACGGCGATCCACACCGTTTCCATCACCAGCATGATCACGGGGCGCCAGCCCAGCGAGGCCAGCGACTGGAACGAGGTCTTCACGCCCAGTGCGGCAATGGCGATGACGAGGCAGGCGCGCGAGGCATTGTTGATCCAGCCATTCACTTCCTGCGGGATCAGGCCCAGGCTGTTGGTGATGACGAGCCAGACAAAGCCGATCAGGAAGAACGGCACCAGCGGCGGCGCATCGACTTCGCTCTTGCCATCCTTGCTGCGCTTGAACATGATCGACAGGCCCAGCACGACGGGCACCAGGCAGGCTACGCGCGTCAGCTTCACAAACGTGGCCACGTCACCCGTATGGTTGCTGACCAGATAACCGGCGCCCACCACTTGCGCTACATCATGAATCGTGCCGCCGATGAAGACGCCTGCCTCGGTCGGATCAAAGCCCAGCAGCTTGACCAACAGCGGGTAGACGATCATGGCCAGGGTCGACAAGGTCGTCACGCCCACCACCGTCAGCAAGGTGAACTTCTCGTTTTCCTTGGTTTGCGGCAGCACAGCGGAAATGGCCAGCGCAGCCGAGGCGCCGCAGATGGCCACCGAACCGCCCGACAGGATGCCTTCCGTGATGGGCCGCTTGAGCCACTTGGCCAGCATGTAGCCGAAACCCAGCGTCGCCACCAGGCCGCCGACGACGATCAATAACGGCGTCACGCCCACGGAAGCGATCTGGTTGAAGGTGATGCGCGCCCCCAGCAGGGCCACGCCCGTGCGCAGCAGCACCTTGCTGCAAAACTCGATGCCGGGCTTGCAGGTAGGGTCGGACGCCAGGAAGTGGAAGGCCAGGCCGAAGAACAGCGCGTACAGCAGTTGCGGCCCGCCATAATTGCTGGAAATAAAGGTGGCCGACAAGGCGATCACCAGCGCAATGGCCACGCCGGGCCAGCTGCGCAGCACCGCACGGGGGCGCCAGATGGCGACGGCGGAAGAGAGGTAGGGAATGTTGCTATCGACAACGCGTGTTATCGCTGATGAGTTGGTTTTCATGCGGGTCCGCTCATAATGTTTTAAAAATTGGGACATTTCATCTCGTTTTTTAATAATACACGATGAGGCAGCCAAGTCCACGCTTTTCGATTAAAATCGAAACCAGATGTTCCGAAAACTGACTTTTTAATGTTCGCTTCAAGATTAATACTGGCGCACAACGACAAGCGGCGCGGCCCTTTGCAGGGACGCGCCGCTATGGCTGAGGTGAGCCGGATTACTTTTTCGTCAAACGGGTAATCAGGCTGGACGTGTCATAACGGTTGCCACCCGCCTGCTGCACTTCGCCATAGAACTGGTCCGTCAGTTCCGTCACGGGCAAGTCGCTGCCGTTGCGTTTGGCTTCGGCGAGGCAGATACCCAGGTCCTTGCGCATCAGGTCGACGGCGAAGCCAAAGTCGAACTTGCCCTCGATCATGGTCTTGCCGCGGTTTTCCAGCTGCCACGACTGCGCCGCGCCCTTGGAAATGACGTCGACCACCAAGGCCGCGTCGAGGCCCGCGTTTTGCGCAAAGGCGATGCCTTCGCTCAAGGCTTGCACCAGGCCGGCGATGCAGATCTGGTTGACCATCTTCGTCAGCTGGCCCGAGCCGGACGCGCCCATGTAAGTGACGGCGCGCGCAAATAAAGCAATGACAGGCTCGGCGCGGGCATACGCTTCGGCGTCGCCGCCCACCATCACCGTCAGCTTGCCGTTTTCCGCGCCGGCCTGGCCGCCGGACACGGGCGCGTCGAGGAAGAACACGCCCTGCTCTTTCGCCGCAGCATGGATGGTGCGCGCCGCTTCGGCCGAGGCCGTCGTATGGTCGATCAGGATGCTGCCCGGCGCCATGGCGGACAGCAAGCCGCCCTCTTCCAGGATGACTTGATACAGGTCATTATCGTTGCCGATACAGGTAAACACGAACTCGGCGCCTGCCGCTGCGGCGGCTGGCGTGGCGGCGCTGCTGCCCTTGTACTGCTCCAGCCAAGCTTGCGCGCGGGCCGGGTTGCGGTTGTACACGGTAACGTCGTGCCCGCCCGCCGCCAGATGGCCTGCCATGGGGAAACCCATGACGCCCAAACCGATGAATGCCACTTTTGCCATATTGTCCGTCCTGTCGATGAATGAATACGATGATTGTTGCACAAATGGCTCGCTCTGGCAGCATCGCGCTGCCATATGGCCGCACGGACATGCTGGCAGTAGCGACTGGGGCAGTCAACATTTCAGCTATGCAAGATGCCAATTATCATAAAGAAACTTTATGTTGCATTTTTTACTATCAAATACTATATTGAATTGGCATTGGGAATCTCCATGCGCAGTGCCAGGTCCTTCCCCCATCCCTGTTAAGGAGTCAATCTTGCAAACCGCACTCTTCCGCCTGAAAATCATCAGTGCCGCCGCCCTGCTCCTCGCCGCCAGCGCCGCACAGGCAGACATCACGCTCTTTACCAACCAGGCCGCCTATCTGGCAGCCGCCGGCAATACCGGCGTCGATACCTTTGACGATTTGCCAATCGATGCGCTCGACGGCCCGCTGAACCGTAGCGCCGGCAGCTACGCCTACACGGTAAGCTCCGTTGGTACCTCGCCCATCCTGTATGGTGCCGGCACGGGCAGCGACAACTGGCTGAGCACGAACAACCGTAACGACAGCGTGTTGTTCTCCAACTTTTCCAGCGCCGTACGCGGTGTCGGGGGATTCTTCTTCGGCTCGGACTTTGCCGGTGGATATGCCACCAGCCAGAACGTCACGCTGACAGCGCGCAATGCGCTGGGCGAACTGCTCACCTACGAGCTGACCTTGCCGACGCAGGCATCGTTTGTCGGCTTCCTGTCGACGGGCGCCTTCTCCGACTTGTCCGTCAGCACGGCAGGACAGATCGGCATCTGGCCGACCATCAATAACCTGTCCGTGTCGGCCGTACCGGAACCGGCCACTTACGGCATGCTGCTGGGGGGCTTGGGCTTGCTGGGCTTCATGGCGCGCCGCCGCCGGGCCAGCCAGCGCTAAGCGAACTGGCGTCTGGTACGGTTCCAGGCAGCCGTACCAGACCTGCCATTACGACAATATCTCGCGCAAGGCCGCCAGCAAGGCTGCGCATTCGCCCACGTTGCCGATGCTGATGCGCAGATACTGGCTGATGCGGGGCGCGTTGAAGTGGCGCACGATCACGGAACGGGCGCGCAAGCCGGCCGCCAGTTGCGCCGCGTCATGCTGCGGGTGGCGGGCAAAGACGAAATTGGCCACCGAGGGCAGCACCTCGAAGCCCAGCGCCGTCAAGTCCGCCGTCAGTTGTTCGCGGCTGGCGATGACGGCTTGGCGCGTGTGCTGGAAATACGCTTCGTCACGCAGCGAGGCCACGGCACCGGCCAGCGCCAGCCGGTCCAGCGGATATGAATTGAAACTGTTCTTGACGCGTTCCAGTGCCTCGATCAGCTGGGGATGCCCCAGCGCGCAACCCACGCGCAAGCCGGCCAGCGAACGCGATTTCGAGAACGTATGCACCACCAGCAAGTTCGGATAGCGATTGACCAGGGCCACGGCGCTGTCACCGCCAAAATCCACATACGCTTCATCGACCACCACCACGGCGTCGGGATGGTCGCGCAGCATGGCTTCCACGCCAGCCAAGGGCAAGTCCACGCCCGTGGGCGCGTTCGGATTGGGGAAGATGATGGCGCCGCAAGGCCCCTGGTAATCTTCCGGACGGATGCGCATGGATTCGTCGAGCGGCACGGTGCGGTAATCGATGCCGTACAGCTTGCAATACACGGGGTAGAAACTGTAGCTGATGTCGGGGAACAGCAGCGGCGCGTCGTGCTTGAGCAAGGCCATGAAAGCCAGCGCCAGCACTTCGTCGGAACCGTTGCCGACAAACACTTGATCGCTAGTCAGCCCGTGATACTCGGCCAAGGTTTGCTTCAGTTCACTGGCGGACGGGTCAGGATACAGGCGCAGGCTGTCGTTACTTGCTTCGCGCAGTGCGGCCAGCACTTGGGGCGACGGGCCGTAGGGGTTTTCGTTGGTATTGAGTTTGACCAGGTCGGGCAGCTTGGGCTGCTCGCCAGGGACGTAGGGGGTCAGCTCACTGACGATGTTGCTCCAGAATCGGCTCATTGCTTGTATGTTTGCTCAGGAAGATGGGTGGGGTAGATTACCATAGGCTGAGCGAGAGCAAGGTGGGGAGAGTGGTGTGCTCACTTGCGCTGGCGGGGATGCTGGCAGTTACTGCCTGAATGGAGGAAAAAACGCCTTGCGCTGCGCGCTTTGGGCGGGTTTTCTACCTGGCCTGATGCGCTGGTAATACGCGCGCGTTTCAGATATAAAAAAAGCTCCCTTGCGGGAGCTTTTTCTATTTGTTCTGGCGGAGAGGGTGGGATTCGAACCCACGGTACGATTTAACGTACGCTTGATTTCGAGTCAAGTACATTCGACCACTCTGCCACCTCTCCAGGTGTTACGTTACTGCGGTCTATTCATTCAAACTGGCGTGCCGGTTTGAACGAGGCGCTATTTTAGCATGGGGATTGTTCAATTGGGTAGGGGTTTGTTGCTAATCCTGCTCTTGAAAAGCAAAAACCGAATGGACGATTCGGGGAGCCTCGCGCGAGTACGCGCTCGTCTTCGAATCCCACCGTACGCCCCGCAGGGGGCGTACTCCTCACCGCCGCCACAAATAGAAAAAGCTCCCTTGCGGGAGCTTTTTCTATTTGTTCTGGCGGAGAGGGTGGGATTCGAACCCACGGTACGATTTAACGTACGCTTGATTTCGAGTCAAGTACATTCGACCACTCTGCCACCTCTCCATTTACTGCGGTCTTTTCTTGCATTGCTGCGAGAAGGCAAGATTATAGCAGCCCGCAACAAAAAGAAAAGGACTATTTTATGCCTTCAAATGCGTCAGGCCGCCCATGTACGGACGCAGGACGGCAGGGATCTCGACGCTGCCGTCGGCTTGCTGGTAATTTTCCAGCACGGCGACCAGGGTGCGGCCCACTGCCAGGCCGGAGCCGTTCAGGGTGTGCGCCAGTTCCGGCTTGCCGGCGGCGTTGCGGAAGCGCGCCTGCATGCGGCGGGCCTGGAAGGCTTCCGTGTTCGACAGCGAGGAAATTTCGCGGTAGGTGTTTTGCGCCGGCAGCCACACTTCCAGGTCAAAGGTCTTGCTGGCCGTAAAGCCCATGTCGCCCGTGCACAGCGACATCACGCGGTATGGCAGGCCCAGGCGTTGCAGAATGGCTTCGGCGTGGCCGACCATCTCTTCCAGCACTTCATACGAGGTGTCCGGGTGCACCACTTGCACCATTTCCACCTTGTCGAACTGATGCTGGCGGATCATGCCGCGCGTGTCGCGCCCGTAGCTGCCCGCTTCCGAACGGAAGCATGGCGTGTGGGCCGTCATTTTCAACGGCAATTGATCGAGCGCAAGGATTTCATCGCGGGCGATATTGGTCAGCGACACTTCCGACGTGGGAATCAGGTAGAAGGTCTCGCCCTCGCCTTCCACGCCGCCTTTTTTCACCGAGAACAGGTCGGCTTCGAATTTCGGCAACTGGCCCGTGCCGCGCAGCGAGTCGGCGTTGACCATGTAGGGGGTATAGCATTCCATGTAGCCGTGCTCGTCAACGTGCGTGTTGAGCATGAACTGCGCCAGTGCGCGGTGCAAGCGGGCGATGCCGCCCTTCATGACGGAGAAGCGCGAGCCGGTCAGCTTGGTGGCCACTTCGAAATCGAGGCCCAGCGGGGCGCCCACGTCGACGTGATCCTTGACCTCGAAATCAAACGTGCGTGGCGTGCCGACCTTGCGCACTTCCACGTTGCCCGACTCGTCCGTGCCTACGGGCGCCGATTCGTGCGGCAGATTCGGCACAGCCATGATGAAGTCGCTCAACTTGGCTTGCACCACGGTCAGGGCCGCTTCATCGGCTTTCAATTCATCGCCCAGGCCGGCCACTTGCGCCATCACGGCCGAGGTATCTTCCCCCTTGCCTTTGAGCATGCCGATTTGCTTGGACAGCGCGTTGCGCTTGCCCTGCAGTTCCTCGGTGCGCGTCTGGATCGCCTTGCGTTCGGCTTCGAGGGCGGTAAAACCTGCCACGTCGAGCTGGAATTTGCGCGTCGCCAGGCGGGCGGCAACAGTAGCGATGTCTTTACGGAGTAATTGGATATCTATCATGGGGTGCGTGGCGGTGCTGATGTAAGGAAGCACACATTGTACCAAGACCCGTTCACTTCATTCTGAGTTTTGCACACGGCAAGCCATCGTCATGGCGCCAGAGGCTGGGCACTCGCGCCCGCTTTACATCTGCTGCTTGGCCGGCTGCTTAGATAAAAGCGGCTTTTTCGGCGGCGGTGAGGCGGCGGGCGCTGACGGTGACGACAGGCATTTTCACGTCGGCGGCCTGGGCGATCACGGTGGAGGTGGCGCTCACTTCCACCGTGTTGGCGCCGGCAGTGGCGAAGCTGGTGCCGATGGCGATGACGGCGGCGGCGACAAAGGCGATTTCCATGTTTTTCAGTGCGTTCATGATGTGGCTCCTGGTTGGTTTGTTTCGTTGAGTGCTGCTGGTATGGTGGTACTTTAGCCAACGGACACAAACAACGCCACCGGCTTGCGACCAGCGGCGAAAAACAGGGAGCGAACGGTGAAAAAGGAGCACTGAAGCGTGAAGTGACGCTATTGCGGCCTCAGCCCTTGCCCGCTTTGCGGTCCAGCTCGCGCAGCCAGGCCAATTTATCGGCGATCTTGCTTTCCAGGCCGCGCGGCACGGGCTGGTACCAGCCCGGTTCGGCCATGCCGTCCGGGAAATACGTCTCGCCAGCCGCGTAGGCGTCCGGTTCGTCGTGCGCGTAGCGGTAGGCGTGGCCGTAACCGAGTTCCTTCATCAATTTCGTCGGCGCATTGCGCAAGTGCACGGGCACTTCCTTGGATTTATCCTTCTTCACAAACGCCATGGCCGTGTTGAAGGCGTTGTAGCCGGCATTGCTTTTCGCGGCAATCGCCAGGTAGATCACGGCCTGGCCCAGCGCCAGCTCGCCTTCGGGCGACCCCAGGCGTTCATACGTTTGCGCCGCATCATTGACCATGGTCAAGGCGCGCGGGTCGGCCAGGCCGATGTCTTCCCAAGCCATGCGCACGATGCGCCGCGACAAATAACGGGGGTCGGCGCCGCCGTCGATCATGCGGCAAAACCAGTACAGGGCCGCGTCCGGGTTCGAGCCGCGCACGGACTTGTGCAAGGCCGAGATCTGGTCGTAGAAATTATCGCCGCCCTTGTCGAAGCGGCGCGAATTCAAGGTCAGCGCATTGTCGACAAAGGCCGCGTCGATGGTCGTCGTGCCGGTCGAGCTGGCGGCCGTCTCGGCCTGCTCCAGCAAATTGAGGAAACGCCGCGCGTCGCCATCCGCATAGCCGATCAGGGTGTCGGCGGCAGCCTCGTCAAACGTCAGGTGCGTCAGCGCCGTGGACTGCGCCTTGGCCAGCAACAGCTTCATCTCGTCTTCGTCGAGCGATTTCAACACATACACTTGCGCGCGCGACAACAAGGCCGAATTGACTTCAAAACTGGGGTTTTCCGTGGTGGCACCGATGAACGTCACCAGGCCAGATTCGACAAACGGCAGCAAGGCGTCCTGTTGCGACTTGTTGAACCTGTGGATTTCGTCGACAAACAATAAAGTGTGCTTGCCGAACTGGTCCAGGCTGTGACGGGCCTGGTCCATGGCCGCGCGGATATCTTTTACGCCCGCAAACACGGCCGACAGGGCGATGAATTCGCTGTCAAAGGCGTTCGCCATCAAACGCGCCAAGGTGGTTTTACCCACGCCGGGCGGGCCCCACAGTATCATCGAATGGGCCTTGCCCGCCTCGAAGGCCAGGCGCAGCGGCTTGCCGACGCCCAGCAAATGCGTCTGGCCAATCACTTCATTCAAGGTTGTCGGGCGCAAGGCTTCGGCCAGCGGCTGGCGCGGTGCGGTGGAAAAGAGATCCGCCATGATATTTACCGGGTAAGAATGCAAAGGCCTCGCACGGTGCGAGGCCAGTCAAAAACAAGACGTCATCAATCAGTTATTAATCACGTCGGCGCCTTTGGGCATGACAAATTTAAAATGATTGTTTGACAAGGCCGGATTTTTCTGGAAATTCTTGAACGACAGGATCGACGTCTGGCCGAAGGAATCGCGCAATTCCATCGCTTCGGGTACGCCATTGCGCAGGCCGATGCTGATTTCATCGAACGTCGTGTCCTTGGCTTTCGGCGTGGCTTTCAGCCATTCCAGGCCATCGCGCGTGCCCGCTTCGGCCAGGGTGAAGTTCTTTTCCAGGTCGTTGCTGCCAAACAAGATGGCCGCCGGCGAGGAACCGAGCGCGTCGCCCAGCTTCTTGACCGTCACCTGGCTCAAGTCCTTGTCATAGATATACAGTTGCTCACCATCGGCTTGCAGCAGTTGCTCGTACGGTTTCAGATAGGTCCAGATGAACTTGCCCGGACGGGCGAACTCGAACGTGCCGCTGGCCGGGGTCGACACTTTTGCCTTGCCGCTGGCATCTGCCTTTTTCATTTGGCGCTGCACGAACTCGCCCTTGGCCGACTTGGTGCCGGCAGCAAAGCTCTTGAACTGCTCCAGCGCGCTGGCCGAGGCACTGGCTGCAAACAGCAGGCTGCAAGCCATGCCGGCAACAACTACCACGATTTTTTTCATTGCATGATTCTTCATCTTTTACCCTTGTTCAGCACTTGCCGCCGGCACCAGGATTTCCCGGTTGCCGTTCGATTGCATGGTTGATACGACACCGCTCTGCTCCATCTGCTCGAGCAGACGGGCGGCGCGGTTGTAGCCGATGCGCAAATGACGCTGCACCAGCGAAATAGAAGCGCGGCGGTTTTTCAGCACCACCCCCACCGCCTGGTCGTACAGGGCATCGGCCTCGCCGCCGCCCTCGCCCGGCGCGCCGCCTTCGGCGCCGTCGCCTTCCAGCGTGCCGCCTTCGAGGATGCCCTCGACGTAATTCGGTTCGCCCTGCAGCTTCAAGTGGTTGACGACGCGATGGACTTCCTCATCGGAAACAAACGCACCGTGCACGCGCATCGGCAAGCCGGTGCCGGGCGGCATATACAGCATGTCGCCCATGCCCAGCAAGGCTTCCGCGCCCATCTGGTCGAGAATGGTGCGCGAATCGATCTTCGACGATACCTGGAAGGCGATACGCGTCGGGATATTCGCCTTGATCAACCCCGTGATCACGTCTACAGATGGGCGCTGTGTGGCCAGAATCAAGTGCAAACCGGCGGCGCGGGCCTTTTGCGCAATACGCGCGATCAATTCTTCGACTTTCTTGCCCACGACCATCATCAAATCGGCCAATTCGTCGATGATGATGACGATGGTCGGCAATTTTTCCAAAGGCTCCGGCGAATCGGGCGTCAGGCTGAACGGGTTCGGGATGTGTTCTTCGCGCTTTTTCGCGTCGGCAATCTTCGCGTTATAGCCAGCCAGGTTACGCACGCCCATTTTGCTCATCAGCTTGTAGCGGCGCTCCATCTCGTTGACGGCCCAGTTCAGCGCGTGGCCCGCCTGGCGCATGTCCGTCACCACGGGCGCCAGCAAGTGCGGGATGCCTTCGTAGACGGACATTTCCAGCATCTTCGGATCGATCAGGATCAGGCGCACGTCGAGCGGATCGGATTTGTACAGCAGCGACAAGATGGTGGCATTGATGCCCACGGATTTACCCGAGCCGGTGGTGCCGGCCACCAGCAAGTGGGGCATCTTGGCCAGGTCGGCCACGACAGGCTTGCCGGCGATATCCTTGCCCAGCGCAATCGTCAGGCTGGAGACGCCATCGTTGTAGACTTTCGAGCCGAGGATTTCCGTCAGGCGCACGATCTGGCGCTTGCTGTTAGGCAATTCCAGCGCCATGTAATTCTTGCCAGGAATGGTTTCCACGACACGGATCGATGTCAGCGACAGCGAACGGGCCAAGTCGCGCGCCAGGCCCACGATCTGGCTGCCCTTGACGCCCGTGGCCGGCTCGATTTCATAGCGCGTCACCACGGGGCCGGGGTAAGCGGCCACTACCTTGGCATCGACGCCAAAGTCCGACAATTTCTTTTCAATCAGGCGGCTGGTGAATTCCAGCGTTTCCACGGACACCGTTTCCACCACGGGCGGCGCTTCATCGAGCAGTGACAAAGGCGGCAGCTTGCCATCGCCCAGTCCTTCGAACAGATACGCCTGGCGCTCCTTTTCCACACGCTCCGATTTGACCACAGTCACCACTTGCGGCTCGATCTTCATCGGCGGCGCAGCCACATGCTTTTCCACATGCTTGGCGCGCTCGGTGACCACCACTTCGTCGCGGCGCACGGCTGCCACTTCACCCTGGCGGCGGTCTTCGCGGTCCTGGTAGCGCAGCACGAACCAGTTGAATGCGTCCTCGATGGTGCCGCCGATGCGTTCGGCCACTTGCAGCCATGAAACGTGGAAGAACAGGGAAAAGCCCAGCGCGAACAGCAGCAACAGCAACAGCGTGGCGCCCGTAAAGCCAAAGGCCACGTGGGCCGAGTGCCCCACCAGTTGGCCCAGCACGCCGCCCGGCTCGCGCGGCAGCTGCACGTGCAGGCTTTTCGCCATGCGCAGGTATTCCAGGCCCATGCTGCCGATCAGCATGATGGAGAAGCCGACGATACGTATCAGCATCTCGACATGATGCTCGCGCTCCACGTCTTCCTGTTCCAGCAGGAAGCGCTTACTCAGGCGGCGATAGCCATTCCATACCGTGCGCAGCAGCCAGACGCACCACCACCAGGCGGAAAAACCGAAGATATACAGCAATAAATCCGACAGGGTCGCGCCCAGCTTGCCGCCCAGGTTGGCTACCTTGTCGACGGAGGTGGCGTGCGACCAGCCCGGGTCGAGCTTGTTGAAGCTGGCCAGTATCAGCACGAAGTACAGGGCAAACGCGGCCAGCGCGAACCAGCGCGCCTCGGACAGCAGCCGCACCAGCCGGTTCGGCAGCGGCCGGCGTTCGACCGGTTTACGGGTGTAGCTATTTTGATTGGCCTGGGCTGGTTTAGTCATTCTGGGAAGCGCTGCACGGTGATAAATGTTTCTGAAAGGGAATTTCCCATATAAGGATGTATTCTAAGCCATATATGCCAACCAGGGCCCCACGATTCGTCGCCACAGGCGCCTTGGTCTATAATCCGGGATTGCTTGCGCAAGCGCAATACGCCCTTGTTCTTCGCGCGTACGCCCCCAATTCGGATAGACCCTACTCATAGAGAAGCTCCCATGACTACTACCAAACACGCCCGCGTCTTGATTCTCGGTTCCGGCCCCGCCGGCTACAGCGCTGCCGTCTACGCGGCCCGCGCCAACCTGAACCCGATGCTGGTGACCGGCGTGGAACAAGGCGGCCAGCTGATGACCACCACCGACGTGGAAAACTGGCCCGGCGACCCGATGGGCGTGCAAGGCCCGGACCTGATGCAGCGTTTGCTGCAGCACGCCGAGCGTTTCAATACGGAAATCGTGTTTGACCATATCCACACCACCTTCCTCAACGAAAAGCCGATCCGCCTGAAGGGCGACAGCCACGAATACACGTGCGACACCCTGATCATCGCCACGGGCGCGTCCGCGCAATACCTGGGCCTGCCATCGGAAGCCGCGTTCATGGGCAAGGGCGTGTCCGCCTGCGCCACCTGCGATGGTTTCTTCTACCGCAATCAGGAAGTGGCCGTCGTCGGCGGCGGCAATACGGCCGTCGAAGAAGCGCTGTACCTGTCGAACATCGCCGATAAAGTCACCCTGATCCACCGCCGCGACAAGTTCCGCGCCGAAGCGATTTTGATCGATCGCCTGAACGCCAAGGTTGCCGAAGGCAAGATCGTGTTGAAATACAACCACACCCTGGAAGAAGTGACGGGCAACGACAGCGGCGTGACGGGCCTGAACATCAAGTCCACCATCGACGGCAAGGTCGAAGCCTTGTCCGTGCACGGCGTCTTCATCGCCATCGGCCACAAGCCGAACACGGGCATCTTCGACGGCCAGCTGGAAATGCACAACGGCTACATCAAGACCAAGACGGGTCTGGAAGGCATGGCCACCGCCACCAGTGCGCCAGGCGTGTTTGCCGCCGGCGACGTGCAAGACCACATCTACCGCCAGGCCATCACCAGCGCCGGCACGGGTTGCATGGCAGCACTGGATGCCCAGCGCTACCTGGAAGGCCAGGAGTAAGCGTCGCATGGCGTCGATGAAAGACTTTGCCGACCTGAAAGCGGTCAGCAAGCAGCTCAAGGAACAGGCCGACGTGCGCGCAGCCGAGCAAGCTGCGCGCGCCAAGCAGGTGCAGGTGCAGGCCGTGGAGAGCAATCTGTTCAAGGCCAGCATCGGCGGCATCAAACGCCTGCCCGAGTCCGACCGCTACGTACCCAGCCGGCCCAAGGCGGGCAGCACGACGGCCCAGCAAGCGGCGCGCAAGCTGTCGCCGGCAGACGATGATGCGGCCGTGCTGCGCGAATCGCTGTCGGACTTGTTCGAAGTCGACCATTACCTGGAAAACGATCCGGCCCTGAACTACGCCCGCCCCGGGGTGGGGCCGGACGTGGTGAAAAAGATGCGCAAGGGCCACTGGCCGATCCAGGATGAGCTGGACTTGCACGGCTTGCGCCGCGACGAGGCGCGCGACGGCATCGGCGCCTTTTTGAACCAGGCGACGCGGCGCAAGCTGCGCTGCGTGCGCGTGATCCACGGCAAGGGTTTCGGCTCGAAAGGCCAGGAACCGGTGCTCAAATCGATGGTGCACAGCTGGCTGGTGCAAAAGGATGAAGTCATCGCCTTTTGCCAGGCGCGCCGCTCCGAAGGGGGCGATGGCGCGCTGGTGGTTTTACTTTCCGCAGCCCTGCAGCCCATCCGTTAGGCTTGCCAGCAAGAAAAGCCAATTGAGTAACAAGTTACACACTGCACACGGCCCCGTTTGTCACCATTCGGGGCCGTGTCATGTTAACCTGTGACAATTATTTCCTGCCCACGCGCTCCGCCCATGATGCCACCCCAATTGCCGCCTGGCTCATTGATCAAGATCATTGAGGTCATCGCCATCCTGGTAGGCGCGTTTTCCGGCTTCATCGAAGCGCGCCGCAAGCGCATGGACTTGGTCGGCGTGTTTGTCGTGGCCTTCATCACGGCCTTTGGCGGCGGCACCTTGCGCGACATCCTGCTCGACAAGCGGCCTTTGTTCTGGGTCTCGCACCAGGAATACGCGATCCTGATCTTCGTGCTGGCCCTGACGGCGGCACCATTAATTCAGCACTTGCGGCAAATCGTCTCGGAACGCCTGATCGTCATTGCCGACGCCATTGGCCTGGGCATGTTCGCCATCGCTGGCGTGGCTGAAGCGACGCGCGCCGGCATGCCGCTCTTTATTGCCTCGATGATGGGAGTCATTACGGGGATCTTTGGCGGCGTGATGCGCGACATCGTCTGCAACGAAGTGCCGATGGTGTTTCGCGACGGCAAACCATACGCGATCTGCGCGTTCTTCGGCTGCTGGGCCTATCTGCTGCAGATGCACTTCGGCGCCGAACACGACTTTGCGCTGTGGACCAGCGCCAGCGGCATTACCATCTTGCGCCTGATCTGCTGGAAATTTGACATGCGGCTGGGCCGCTGATGCACAGCAGCGCCAGCTGAAAAACTTAGACCGCGTCGGGGCCTGTTTCGCCCGTGCGGATGCGGATGACTTGCTCCACGTCGCGCACGAAGATCTTGCCATCGCCAATCTTGCCCGTGCGGGCTGCCTTGATGATGGCGTCAACAACCAGTTCCGACACGCTGTCATCGACCACCACTTCCACCTTGACCTTCGGCAGGAAGTCGACCACATACTCGGCGCCACGGTACAGCTCGGTATGGCCCTTCTGGCGGCCAAAGCCCTTCACTTCCGTCACGGTCAAGCCCGTCACGTTCACATCGGCCAGGGCCTCGCGTACTTCGTCGAGCTTGAATGGTTTGATGATGGCGGTAATCTGTTTCATGGCTACTCCTTAAAATGAATGGCTTGTTATTCAAAAAACTTGGAAGTGATCGGGTAGCGCCAGTCGCGGCCAAAGCCGCGGTGCGTGACGCGGATACCCACCGGCGACTGGCGCCGCTTGTATTCATTGATCTTGATCAAACGCGTGACCCTGGCCACATCGGCTGGCGGGTAGCCGGCCGCGATAATCTCGGCGATCGGCCGGTTTTCTTCCATGTACAGCTGCATGATGCCATCGAGTGTTTCATACGGCGGCAAGGAATCCTGGTCCAGCTGGTCGGCGCGCAGCTCGGCTGACGGTCCGCGCGTCAGGATGCGCTCGGGGATCACGTCCGACACACTGTTGCGCCAGGCGCACAGGCGGTACACCAGGGTCTTGGCAATATCCTTGATAACGGCAAAGCCGCCCGCCATGTCGCCGTACAGGGTGCAATAGCCGACTGCCATCTCGCTCTTGTTGCCGGTCGTCAGCACGATGCTGCCATGCTTGTTCGACAGGGCCATCAGCAAGGTGCCGCGGATGCGCGCCTGGATATTTTCTTCCGTCGCGTCTTCGGCCAGTCCGGCGAACTCTTCAGCCAGGGTAGCGCGGAAAGCGTCAAAGGTTTGCTTGATCGAAATTTCATCGTAGCGCACATTGAGGCGTTTTACCATGTCGCGCGAATCGATCCACGAGATATCGGCTGTAAATTGCGATGGCATCATGACGGCGCGCACCTTGTCGGCGCCCAGAGCATCGACGGCGATGGCCAGGGTCAGCGCGGAATCGACGCCGCCCGACATGCCGATCAGCACGCCCGGGAAGCCATTCTTGCCGATATAGTCGCGCACGCCCAGCACCAGCGCCTGGTACACCTGCGCTTCCGTCGTCAATGGCGTGGCCAAGGCTTGCGGCACGGGCGTGGCGCCGTCGAATTCGACAAGCTGCAAGTCTTCCTCGAAATGGCGCAGCTGGGCGCAAATCGTGCCTGCCGCATCCATCACGAACGAGTCGCCATCGAAAATCAGTTCATCCTGGCCGCCGACCAGGTTGGCGTAGACCAGGGCCATGCCTTGCGCGCTGACGTTCTTGCGCATGGTTTCATAGCGCAAATGCTGCTTGTTCATGTGGTATGGCGAGCCGTTCGGCACCAGCAGCACTTGCGCGCCAGCCGCGCGGGCGCGCATGGGCGCATGCTCGAACCAGGTGTCTTCACAGATATTGATGCCGAAACGCACGCCCTTGACGCCAAACACGAAGGCCTGGTCGGACGATGTGAAATAGCGCTTTTCATCGAAGACGGTGGTGTTCGGCAAGTCGTGCTTGCGGTAGGTGCCCAGCACTTCGCCATTCACCAGCACGGAGGCGGCGTTGTGGCGCACGCCCTTGTCGTCCTGCAATGGCAGGCCCACCACCACGTGCAAATCCTTGAACTGGGCCAGGTCGGCAGCCAGTGCGGCAAACGTCTCTTGCGTTTTTGCGTAGAATGCATTGCGCAGCAACAAGTCCTCGGGCGGATAGCCGACCAGCGACAGTTCCGGGGTGAGCACGATATCGGCCCCCGCTTCAAACGCACGGCGGGAAAGGTCGAAGATCCTGGCGCGGTTGCCCGCCAGATCGCCGACCGTACTGTTCATTTGAGCAATTGCGACTTTGACTGTCATGATGATGGATATTTCGTTTTATTAATTTTATTAAACAAGAACAAGACAGGGACGCGCAGGCCAACGGCGGCGACCCGAGATTGATGAATGCACACTACAACAATGAATTATCGCACGGGTATCGTCTCTTCTCTGGCTGAAATTGGCGAAGCGGCCTGGTCAGACCTGCTGGCGCACCAGGCGGACGCCAATCCCTTCCTCTCCTATGCCTTCTTGCACGCGCTGCACGAATCGGGCTGCGCCAGCGTCAGCAGCGGCTGGCAGCCCAATTTCCTGGTGCTGTGGCAAGGCGGGACCCTGGCCGCCGCCCTGCCCCTGTACCTGAAAACGCATTCCTACGGCGAATACGTGTTCGACTGGGCCTGGGCAGAGGCATATCAGCAACATGGTCTCCAATACTACCCGAAACTGCTGTCGGCGATTCCGTTTACGCCCGTCAGCGGCGCGCGCCTGCTGGCCCGCGATGGTGAAGCGCGCGCCGCCCTGCTAGTCTTTTTGCAGGCGCAGCAGCAAGCGGCCGAGGTCTCGTCGTGCCACATCCTGTTTCCGCCGGAAAACGAGGCGCAACAGCTGGAGGCAGCCGGCTATCTGCTGCGTAGCGGCGTGCAGTTTCACTGGCTCAATCCCGGCTATGCGAATTTCGAACAGTTCCTGGCTACCCTGGAACCGAAGAAACGCAAGAATATCCGCGCCGAACGGCGCAAGGTGCAAGAGGCGGGCGTAACCCTGCGCCAGGTGCGCGGCGTTGACGCCCTTGACGCCGACTGGCAACTGTTCCACCGCTGCTACAGCAATACCTATGCGGAGCACCGGTCGTCGCCGTACTTGAGCCTGGAATTTTTCCAGCGCATCGGCGCCGGCATGCCGGAGAACATTTTATTAGTGATCGCCGAACGCGACGGCCGGGCGCTTGCCGCCTCGCTGCTGATCCACACCAACACTACCCTGTATGGCCGCTACTGGGGCGCGCTGGAGCATGTGCCCTGCCTGCATTTCGAGACGGCGTACTACCAGCCGCTGGAGTTTTGCATCGCCAACGGCATCGCTACCTTCGAAGGCGGCGCCCAGGGCGAGCACAAGATGGCGCGCGGCTTCCTGCCGCAAAAGACCTGGTCCGCCCACTGGCTCGCGCATCCCGCCTTCGCCGACGCCGTGCAGCGCTTCCTCGAACGCGAGCGGGGCGGCATCGATGCCTATCTCGATGAATTGAACGAGCACAGTCCGTTTCGGTCGTAAAAAAAACGCTCCCGGCCATATTGGCGGGGAGCGTTTTTTTACTCGCACACGAACGAAAACAGCCTTTATCCGTGACCGGAGAGCGTTTTCTTGCGCAGCGTCAACAACTTAGGAAGCTGCTTTTTCGGCATCTGCCTTGAACGCGGCGACGCCGGCCAGGATTTCTTCCTTGGCCACTTCCGGACCATACCAGCCGTCGATCTTGACCCATTTGCCTTTTTCCAGGTCTTTGTAGTGCTCGAAGAAATGCTGGATCTGGCGCAAACGCAGTTCGTTCAAGTCTTCCGGCTTTTGCCAGTGGCTGTAGATCGACAGGACTTTATCGACTGGCACGGCCAGCACTTTCGCGTCTTCGCCCGATTCGTCGGTCATTTTCAGCACGCCGATAGGACGGCAGCGCACGACCACGCCAGGGAACAGCGGGAATGGCGTGATGACCAGCACGTCAACCGGGTCGCCATCCGGCGACAGGGTATTTGGCACGTAGCCGTAGTTGCACGGGTAGTGCATGGCGGTACCCATGAAGCGATCAACGAAGATCGCGCCGCTTTCCTTGTCGACTTCGTACTTGATCGGATCGGCGTTCATCGGGATTTCGATGATGACGTTGAAATCGTTCGGCAGGTCGCGGCCGGAAGAGACGTTATTCAAACTCATGGATTTTCCTTATAGCGGATTGTGTTTTAACCGCGTAATTATAGCGAAGTACAGACCGCTTGTGCATCGCAACAGCGGCCTGTGGCCGTTTCGCGCACCGCCACGACAACAGTTGTGCGATGGCGCGGCGCCAGACCATGCCACCGCCCTGCCCCGCCGCGTTGCCACAGCCTGGCAATGCCATGGCGATAAAAAATATATCGCGTAGCGGCCGAAGATAATGTGGCCAACACCTCAAACATTAATACGTATAAGCACGTAAGTAATACTGCCGATACGCCGATCAATCTACGCCCCAGCATTATCGAACGCCCCTGCCATTCATCCATGTCACCAGCAATCATGTAGGTATTTTCATTAATATTGGCATTGTATTCACCCTTGGAATCCGCACGTGAGCTCAGCACGCAGGCGCCATGGAACGTGCGCGACGCCCGTGCGCACCTCGCTTTCGTAGTGGCACCGCTGCAATATCAGCATAATATTTGTTTTTATTTGAAGGATTTATTTCCTTAAAATTGAAATAATCAATAAAAGCAAGCTCACAGGAAAAGAATAATCAACTCTGATAAAATATAACATTCTCGTGATTCCAAACTTTGCGCATTCCGCAATCGACGCCTTCCCTGAATCCAATATGGCGCCACTGGCGCGCCACCGATAAATCCTTGCAAAAAGGAATATGATGATTCCCTCCTACCGGTCCGGGCCTTTATTAAAGGTCACCGGCGTTATTTTCATTCTGTTTGGCCTCGCCCTGTTGGGCGGCGGCATCTGGCTGGCCAGCCTCGGCGGCTCCTGGTACTACTTGCTGGCCGGCATCGGCATGCTCATCGCCGGCGCGCTCGTCTTCAAGGGGCGCCGCAGCGCGCAGCCTTTCCTGGCCTTGTTGCTGTTCGCCACCCTGATCTGGTCCGTGATTGAAGTGAAATTTGACTGGTGGCAATTGCTGCCGCGCCTGGACATCTGGTTTGCCGCTGCCGTCTGGCTGCTGCTGCCTTTCGTCAGCCGCCGCCTGAGCCCGCCAACCGACGGTGCAGAGAAACCGCAGCAAGCCGGCAAAATCGCCTTGAGCGCTGCCGTTGCCCTGACCGTCATCGCCGGCGTCATCGCCCTGTTCCAGGACTATCATGACCTGCATGGCGAGGTGCCGGCCGAAAACATGGCTGCCACCGCCGCAGGCGATCTGGCGCCTGGCGTGGAGCACAATGACTGGTCCGCGTATGGCCGTTCCGGCTATGGCGACCGCTATGCCCCGGCCGCGCAGATCACGCCAGCCAACATTTCCGGGCTGAAAGAAGCGTGGACCTATCATACGGGCGACTTCAAGGGACCGAACGACCCGGGCGAGATCGCCAATGAAGTCACGCCACTGAAGGTCAATGACATGCTGTACCTGTGCACGCCGCACAATATCGTCATCGCCCTGAACCCGGACACGGGCAAGGAAATCTGGCGCCACGATCCGAAGATCAACCGCGATGCGGCCAGCTACCAGCACATGATCTGCCGTGGCGTGGCGTACTGGGATGTGAACGCGGGCCGCGCCAAGAACGACCCGGCGCCGCAAGCGGCGAGCATGGAGTGCCCGCGCCGCATCCTGGCGCCTACCATGGACGGCACCATGATCGCCGTCAACGCCGATACGGGCGAGTCGTGCAAAAGCTTTGGCACCAATGGCGTCGTCAACCTGTATAAAAACATGGCCATGGCCAAGCGCGGCTTCCTGATGCCCACTTCGCCGCCCGCCGTATCGCAACACATGGCCGTGATCGCCGCCAGCGTGACCGACAACCATTCGACGGAAGAGCCATCGGGCGTGATTCGCGGCTACGACCCAGTAACGGGCAAGCTGATGTGGAACTGGGACCCCGCCACGCCGGAAGATACCGCACCATTCCCTGAAGGCAAGAACTACACCAATAACTCGCCCAATTCATGGGGCGTGGCCAGCATCGATGAGAAGCTGGGCATGGTGTATATCCCGATGGGCAATGAAACCCCCGATACCTGGGGCGGCAACCGCAACAAGAATGGCGAGAAATACAACAGCGCCATCGTCGCGCTCGACCTGGCAACGGGTAAAGTACGCTGGGCTTACCAGACCGTGCACCACGACATCTGGGACATGGACATCGGCGGCCAGCCTAGCCTGGTCGACATCGACACGCCAAAAGGCAAGGTTCCTTCCGTTGTTGCCACCACGAAACGCGGTGACATCTATGTAATCGACCGCCGCGATGGCAGCCTGGTCGTACCAGCACCTGAAAAACCAGTGCCAACGAGCAATCCTGCCGCCGGCGACAAACTCTCGCCTACGCAGCCTTTCTCGGCCCTGACGTTCTTGCCTGAGCGAAATATCAGCGAAGCAGACATGTGGGGCACCACGCCGTTCGACCAGCTCGCTTGCCGCATCATCTTCAAGGAACGCCGCTATGAAGGCCCGTTCACGCCGCAAACAGCGGGCAAGGGTGCCGTCATTTCCCCAGGCCCATTGGGCATCTTCGAATGGGGTGGCGCGGCCATCGACCCGGTACGCCAGTTGTTGATCGTCAATCCCGACTACATGGGCTTCCTGGAAAAACTCGTGCCGCGCGCCGAAACCACGGCCAAAGGCGGTACCGGTGGCGAAATGGGCTTGCAGCCACAGACCGGTGTGCCATTCGCAGTGGAAATCAAGGCTTTCCTGTCGCCATTGGGTTTCCCTTGCCAGGCACCACCTTGGGGCTATGTGGCCGCCGTCGACCTGCGCACCATGAAAAAAGTATGGATGCACAAGAACGGCACCACCATGGACAGCGGTCCCGTGCCGATTCCACTGCCACTGGGCGTGCCTAGCCTGGGTGGCATGGTCACCACCGGCGGTGGCGTGACCTTCCTCAGCAGCACGCTCGATTACTACATCCGCGGCTACGATGTCAGCAACGGCAAAGTGATCTGGAAAGCCCGCCTGCCAGCCGGCGGCCAGGCTACCCCGATGAGCTATGTATCCAACAAGTCGGGCCGTCAATTCGTCGTCGTCATGGCCGGCGGCCATGGTTCGCTGGGCTCGAAAATGGGCGACACCCTGGTGGCATATGCCTTGCCAGAGGACGCAGCCGAGAAGAAGGCCCAGCAAAAGAAGTAAGGTAACAGCAGTATAAAGTGCATGCCAGACGGCCCGGTCGAATCATCGACCGGGCCGTTTTACGTTGGCACGCGCATCGGCAAGCAAAGGAGACAGCGGCATGCATGGCTGCACGCAGCCAAAGCCAGCGCCCGCACGCGAGGTAGCAAGGCAAGGAGGCAAGGCAAGGCAAGGCGCCATGCTGCAGACTGCCCCCGCCTGGCGCTGCCATCGCCCAAAAAAAATGCCGTTCAGTCTGCACTGAACGGCATTTTTTACGCGTAACAACTTACATTACAGGAGTGTGGCCAGCGCGCATTGCCGGTAATGGGCTGCGGCTTGTTCCGTCTGCTGCAAGGCGTCGTGCATCTGCGCCAGCTTCAAATGGGCGTCGCGCACCATTTGCGGCTCGTTCGCATCCGACAGCGCCTGCTCCAGGTGGCGCTGGGCCTTGCCCCAGAGTTTTTGCTTGAGGCATAGGGAACCCAGGGTCAGGGCCAGTTCCGCATCCAGCGGACGCTGTTTCAGCCATTGTTCACAATGCTCGACCTGCAGCAGCAAGGCCGGTGTGCCCGCTGGCGCCGCCGCTTCGCGGTAGGCGCGCACCACGCGGTCGTCCCAACCGGCGGCCAGCGACTCTTCGCACACCAGGCGCGCCTCGTCGTGCAGGCCGCGCGCGTTCAGGGCCGTGGCGGCGCGGCAGGCGACGTAGGGCTTGACCCGGTCCACGCTTGGCACGGTGGACCAGACGCGCATCAGGGACTCGGCGTCATGCGACGGATCGGACAGCAAATGGTCGTAGGCCAGCTCGCGCAGGCGCGATGACAGGGCCGGATGCAGGGCGCGGTACTTGTCGAGCGAACGCACCAGGCGCAGCACTTCTGGCCAGTTCTTCGCCTGCTGCTCGGCTTTCAGCGACCATTGCAGCGCGTGGATGTGGCGCGTGCCGCTGGCGTTCAGTTCGCGCACGGCAGCCAGCGCCGCTTCGGGCTGATGGTCGTCGACCAGCAATTCCGTCACCGTCATCAAACGCGCCGTCTTCAGGCTGGCATCGCCTTCGACGCGGGCCAACCAGCTGTCGCGGCGTTCGGACTGGCGCATGCGGTGCGCGGCACGCGCGCCGATCAGCGCGGCCAGGCCTGCGTTTTCTTCCAGTTCGGCGGCGCGCAGGGCAGCCTTCTCGGCATGGCCGAAACGGCCTTCGAACAGGGCTTTCAAGGCTTCGCGCAAGCCCTTGTTGCCATCGCGCTCACGCTTGCGCTGGCGGTAGGCAGCCACTTGCGCCGGCATGCGCACGGTGGCACGCACGGTGCGCAGCACGAAATACACCAGCACGAACAACAGCACCTGCAGCAGCAAGAAGAAGTTCAGCGACAAATCGATGCGGTACGGCGGATAGAACAGCACCACGTTGCCAGGGTTGAAACGGGCCGTCACGGCGATACCGATCGCCGCGGCCATCAGGGCGAGTAACCAGAGAAATAGACGCATGGGCTCAGGACTTTGCTTTGTAGTTGCGCACAGCCGTCAGGCTGTCGGACAAGGTCGGCATTTCGATGGCCAGGTTGCTCGCCTGCACCTGGCGCAGCAAGGCTTGCGCCGTCTGCGTGCTTTTGACGCGCGTATCGAAATACTTGGCCAGCGCATCCTGGGCCGCGATCAAGTCGTTCCTGAACGCCGTTTCATTGCGCGACAACAAGGCCATGCGCGCGTTCAGCAGGCGCAGCTTGACGTTTTCGCGCAAGAAATACGCTTGCGTGGGCGACAGCATCAGCGCTTCCGGCGTATCGACGCGGCGGATGCGGATCAATTGACGCACGTCATCCCACATGTCGCTACTCCAGGTGTTCCAGCCTTCGCGCACTTTTTGCAGCAGCGGCTCGGGCGCCGGTGGACCGACCAGCTTAGTTACACCATGCGCGGCGGCACCGCGCGAGGGCAAGGTACCGGCCCTACCCGGCTTTTCCGGCGCGGCCGGCAGGGCCGGTTTTTCGTCGGACAGCATCGGCAAGGCGTCGATCTGGGCGATCACGGCGTCGAGGCGCAGGGCCACGCCAGTCGAATCGACGCTGGGCAAGGCCTTGAGTTTTTCCATGTCGCGGGCGATGGCGCGGCGGATGGTGATGAATTGCGGCTTGTCCGAGCGCGACAGGCTGCGGTCGGCATTTTGCAGGGCAATCAGCGCGCCCGGCACGTTGCCGGCCAGTTGCAGCTGCTGGCTGGCCGTCGACAGCACTTGCTCGATTTCCGTCAGCGCCCACTCGTCGCGGTTCTTCGACAAGTCGTTATACAGTTGTTCCAGCGCAAGCTGCTGGCTCTGGGTTTCGCTCTGGCGGTTTTCCAGCGCGCCCACCTTGACTTGCAGCTCTTTGTTGCCTTCTTGCACGTTGCGCGCCAGCACGCCCGTTTCGGCATTGCTGACATCGCCCTTTTGCAGGCGCTTGGCCACTTCTTCGCGCAAATTGCGGATTTGCTTGCTGGACGACCAGCTTTGCGCAGCCAGCAGCACCGCCAGTACGATGACGGCGATACTCATGGGCTTTTGCAGCTGTTCGAGCAAGCTCGGCGCGCGGCCTGTGGGTTGGTCGGCCGCCTGCGGCGCCGTCTTCACGGCGCTGCCAGGCGATGCATTCGATTCGGAGATTGTAGGCATTTCGTTCATGGTCGTGATTGTAACGCGGCGAGCACTCCTGCGTCGCCTGATCCTGTCAAGGTGACCCGGGCAAAGCCCAGGGCGGTCGCCGTTTGTGCAATACGGGCGTGCGGCACGATCAGATGCTGCTGTTGCATTTTTGCAACAGCCCACTTTTTACCGTCGCTTGTATCGAGCGCAGCGAGCAATGCCAGCAAACCGCGCAGCGCTTCCGAGCTGGTGATGATCCAGTTGTTATTATGCTGCAACAAATGCTCCAGGGTCGCCCGCAAGGCCGGCGTCAGCGCCGGCACCCGGCGGCGGTAGGCGGTGACGAACTCGACTTCGGCGCCCGCGCCACGCAAGGCGTCGGCCAGGTAATCGCGCCCGCCATCGCCGCGCACAATCAGTACGCGCTTGCCGCGCAGGGCCGGCAAGTCCAGCGCCAGCAATAAATGCTCGGAATCGCTGCGCGCCGAGTCCAGCGGGCTGGTGATCGTCGCATTGGCCTCTGTCACGCCGTGCGCGGCCAGCGCCAGGCGGCTGCCCTCGCCCACCACGGCCAGCGGCACGCCGGCCGGCCAGCCGGACAGGTGCGCAAAGACGCAGTCGATGGCGTTTGGCGAGACAAACACCACCAGCGCATAGCCGCCCAGGCGCTGCAGCACTTTCATCAAGTGCGCGCATTCCTGCGCGCCGTCCAGGGCGTGGATTTCCAGCAGCGGCAGCAGTTGCACGGGCAAGCCCAGCGCCGCGACTTTGGCGGCCAGCGGCCCCGCTTGCGCCGCAGGCCGCGTGATCACCACGGTATCAGGCATGCGGCGCCAGGCCTTCGTGGTTGTCGGGCGTGACGGCACAGGAAGCGAGGATGCCGGCGGCATCCTGTTCGCGCAGCAAGGCTGCCACCTGTTCGCCCAGTTCCTCGGGGCGCTCGGCCGGGCCGCTCGCTTCGGCGCTGGCCATGCGCGCGCCGTCCGGCGTGGCGACCATCGCGCGCAGGCGCATCTGCTCGCCATCGACGGTAGCAAACGCAGCCAGTGGAATCTGGCAGCTGCCGCCAAAAATCTTCGATACCTTGCGCTCTGCCGTGACGGCTTGCGCCGTCGCCGCGTGGTTCAGCGGCGCCAGCAGGGCCGCCAGGTCGACGCCGTCGGCCCGCTCATTGCGGATTTCGATCGCCATGGCGCCCTGGCCGGCGGCCGGCAAGCTATCTTCAGGCGCCAGCACGGCGCGAATGCGCGACGCCAGGCCCAGGCGCTTCAAGCCGGCGGCGGCCAGGATGATGGCCGCATAGTCGCCTCGGTCGAGCTTGCCCAAACGCGTGTCGAGGTTGCCGCGCAGGGGCAAGATGGTCAGGTGCGGGTAGCGCGCGGCGATCAGCGACTGGCGGCGCAGGCTGCTCGTGCCCACCACGGCGCCGTGCGGCAAGGCGTCCAGGCTGGCGTAATCGTTCGACACAAAGGCGTCGCGCGGGTCTTCGCGCTCGAGGATGGCGGCCAGGCTATAGCCTGCTGGCAACTCCATCGGCACGTCTTTCAGCGAATGCACGGCCAGGTCGGCGCGGCCTTCCTCCATCGCCACTTCCAGTTCCTTGACGAACAAGCCCTTGCCGCCTACCTTGGACAGGGCGCGGTCGAGAATCTGGTCGCCACGTGTGGTCATGCCGAGAATTTCAACGCTACACTGTGGATATAATGCCGCCAGGCGCGCACGCACATGCTCGGCTTGCCACATGGCAAGACGGCTCTCGCGCGACGCGATCACCAGCCGGGAAGGAATATTCGGGGTCAATTCGGATGCTTTCAAAACAAGGTTCTTTCGCAGTCGTTGTCGTTATCGTGAACGTTCGTTGCCATGTTCGTTGCCATTTCGCGGGACGCGATACTGATATGTATCGAAATGGCGCCTACCGTCGCTATAATCGTTATCCCTTTGCCGATACGGCCAAGTCAGGCTAGCGTCCATGTTCAAGACCACAAATTTTATCATGCGCCCCCTCCCCCTGCGGCTAAACGCCCGGTGCGATCTTCATTCCCTTGCCTTTACACTTACTTTGGTTCTTTATTATGCTCAATGACGCAGTAGCACCAGAATTAGTCCCACCGGCCGGCTCCGACAAGGACGCGCCGCTGAAAGAAGATATCCGCCTGCTGGGCCGCCTGCTGGGCGACGTGCTGCGCGAACAGGAAGGCGACGCCGTCTTCAATGTGGTCGAAACCATCCGCCAGACGTCGGTGCGCTTTCGCCGCGAAGCGGACGCCGGTGCCGCGCTGGAACTGGACGCGATGCTCAAGGAACTGAGCCGCGACCAGACCATTTCCGTGGTGCGCGCCTTTTCCTACTTTTCGCACCTGGCCAACATTGCGGAAGATCAACACCACATCCGCCGCCGCCGCGCCCACCTGCTGGCCGGTTCGCCCGCGCAAAAGGGCAGCATCAGCTTCGCGCTGAAAAAGCTGCGCGCCGCCGGCGTGCCGCGTCAAACCGTCGACACTTTCTTCCAGGACGCGCTGATCGCGCCCGTGCTGACGGCCCACCCGACGGAAGTGCAGCGCAAGAGCATCCTCGACGCCGAGCATGACATCGCCCGCCTGCTGGCCGAGCGCGACCTGCCGCTGACGCCGAAGGAACGGCAAGCGAACATGCAGCTGCTGCGCTCGCGCGTTGCCACCCTGTGGCAGACGCGCATGCTGCGCTATTCGAAGCTGACGGTGGCCGACGAGATCGAGAACGCCCTGTCCTACTACCGCATCACCTTCCTGCGCGAACTGCCGGGCCTGTACGACGATATCGAGGACGACATCGCTGCCGAGTATCCGAACGGCGACGGCACCATCAAACCCATCCATGCTGCCTACGTGCAGATGGGCAGCTGGATCGGCGGCGACCGCGACGGCAACCCGAACGTCAACGCAGGCACCATGCAGCATGCGCTGGCGCGCCACGCCACCACCATCCTCGACTTTTACCTCGATGAAGTGCACACCCTGGGCGCGGAACTGTCCGTCTCGACCTTGATGGTGGGCGTCAGCAGCGAACTGCAGGCGCTGGCCGAGCAGTCGCCGGACGCCTCGCCGCACCGCAGCGACGAGCCGTACCGGCGCGCCCTGATCGGCATCTATGCGCGCCTGGCCGCCACCGCGCGCGCCCTGGGTGCGACGAATATCCTGCGCAAGGAAGTGGGGCCGGCGGCCACCTATCCGGATGCGGCCGCCTTCGTGGCCGATTTGCGCACCATCGTCGCCTCGCTGGAAGCGCACCACGGCACGGCCCTGGTGCGTCCGCGCCTGTCCACCCTGGCGCGCGCGGCCGACATTTTCGGCTTCCACCTGGCATCGCTGGACATGCGCCAGACGTCCGACGTGCACGAGCGCGTGCTGGCCGACCTGTTTGCCAAAAGCGGCGTGGCCGCCGATTACGCGGGCATGGCCGAGGCCGACAAGGAAGCGCTGCTGCTGAACGAACTGGCGCAGCCGCGCCTGCTGTATTCGCCCTACATCAGCTATGCCGCCGAGACAGATTCGGAACTGGCGATCTTGCGCGCGGCGCGCGACATCCGCCAGCGCTACGGCGCGCGGGCGATACGCAACTACATCATTTCGCACACGGAAACCGTCTCGGACTTGCTGGAAGTGTTGCTACTGCAAAAGGAAACGGGCTTGCTGCGCACGGATTGGCGCAACAATGCTGAAGGTGGCGACAGCACGTGCGAGCTGATGGTCATCCCCCTGTTCGAAACCATTCCCGACCTGCAGCGCGCGGCCGGCATCATGAGCCGGGTGATGGCCTTGCCCTTGGTCAAGCAATTGATCGCCAAACAGGGACAGTTGCAGGAAGTCATGCTCGGCTATTCCGATTCGAACAAGGATGGCGGCTTCCTCACCTCGAACTGGGAACTGTACAAGGCGGAACTGGCGCTGGTGGCCGACTTCCAGAAGGCCGGCGTCAAGCTGCGCCTGTTCCACGGACGCGGCGGCACGGTGGGCCGTGGCGGCGGACCCAGCTACGAAGCCATCCTGGCCCAGCCGCCAGGCACCGTCAACGGGCAGATCCGCCTGACGGAGCAAGGCGAGATCATCGCCTCGAAGTTTTCCAACGCGGAAATTGGCCGGCGCAACCTGGAGTTGCTGGTCGCAGCCACCCTGGAAGCGAGCCTGGCGCCGCATGAAGCGAATCCGGCCCGCAACAGCCAACTGGCACAGTTTGAAGACGTGATGGCAGAACTGTCGAACCTGGCCTACAAGGCTTACCGCGACCTCGTGTATGAAACGCCGGGCTTTACCGAGTATTTCTTCGCTGCCACGCCGATTGCCGAGATTGCCGAACTGAACCTCGGTTCGCGCCCCGCCTCGCGCAAGGCCAACCAGCGCATCGAAGACTTGCGCGCCATTCCCTGGGGCTTTTCCTGGGGCCAGTGCCGTTTGCTGCTGCCGGGCTGGTTCGGCTTCGGCAGCGCCATCCATGCCTGGATCAACCAGGCGCAAGGTGCGGCGAAGGATGAAAAGATCGCCACGCTGCGCAGCATGCACGCCGAATGGCCATTCTTTGCCACCTTGCTGTCGAATATGGACATGGTGCTGGCCAAGACGGACCTGGCGATTGCCTCGCGCTATGCGGAACTGGTGGCCAACCAGGAGTTGCGCGAGCGCATCTACAAGCGCATCACGGACGAGCATGGCAACACCTTGCAATGCCTGGAGCTGATCACTGGCAATACCGAGCGCCTGGCAGGCAACCCGCTGCTGGCCCGCTCGATCCAGAACCGCTTTGCCTATCTGGATCCGCTGAACCACTTGCAGGTAGAGTTGATCAAGCGCAACCGCGCCCTGTCGAGTGAAAGCAAGATCGACGAAAGGGTCCACCGCGGCATCCAGCTGTCGATCAACGGCGTGGCAGCCGGCCTGCGCAATACGGGCTAAGGCAGGACAGCGGGCAGCAGATCGAGGCCGGCGCCGCCAGCGCCAGCCTCTTTTGATTTCCCGTAGGAAAATTAGTTTCAATAAAGCAACAGAAGGATTACACTAGTGTCGGATACTTCACCCACTCCGGCGCCTGACGCTCCGCAGCGGCCAACCAAGACGCCAGGGGTGTGGATGAGCAAATGGACGATTGAAACGCCAAGCGCGGCATGTGCCGCCCTCCTCCTGATCGTGCTGGGTGGGCTGGCAGGCGCGGCCTGGCAAGCGCTGGATGCCTGGGAGCGTATCTGGCTGGGTCTGCTGCTGCTCATCGCCGCCGGCACGTCCATCTGGCTGATAGGCAAGCTGCGCGCCCATCCGGCCAGCACGCCCCAGCAGCTCGACGCCAGCGCCATGCGCTACCGCGAGCTGGCCGAGACGGCCCAGGACGGCATGTGGCAAACCGATGCCCGGGGCAAGATCGTGCATGCCAACGCGCGCCTGGGCGACATGATGGGTATCCCGGCGCAACAGTTGCTGGGCCGCAGCATGAGCGAATTCCACGACGAGGCCACCCTGCAGCGCCTGTGCCCGCTGAAGCGTCCTGCAGAACAAAGTTGCATAGGCGAACTGCAATACCAGCACCCTGACGGCACGCAGCGCTGGGCCATGATCAGCGGACGGCGCCTGTACGACGGCCACGGCGCCTTGACGGGCGCGCTGGTGCTGGCCAGCGACATGACCAAGCACAAGCGGGCAGAACAGGCGCTGAGCGTGGCCCATGCGGAGCTGGAAAACCGTATTGCCCTGCGCACGGCGCAGTTGCAGGATGTGAATGCCCGCCTGTCCGCCGAAGTCGCCATGCGCGCGCAGACGGAGGCGGCGCTGGCGCGCAGCGAAGAGCGGCTGCAAGAGATCATCGCCATGATGCCCCTGTCGCTGTTCCTGAAAGATGCCGATTCACACATCGTGCTGATGAACCAGGCGTGCGAGCAGCAATGGGGCGTGCAATTCCAGGACATCGCCGAAGGGCGTGACTTGCAGCACTTTCCCGCCCACCAAAACGCCGGCTTCCACACGGCGGACCGGGAGGCGTTTGCCAGCAATAAGGTGGTGATCCGCGAAGAACTGGTATGGAACGCGCTGTTACAGGAAAATCGCCTGGTGCAAACGCATAAAAAACCCGTCTTCGACGCCGAAGGCCGGCCGCAGATGATCATCGCCATGGGCATCGACATCACCGACAGCAAGCGCAGCGAGGAAAACCTGCAGCGTTCGCTGGCCCAGTTGCGCGAATTGTCCGATCATCAGCAAACGATTAAGGAAGAGGAACGGCGCCGCATTGCACTCGATATCCACGACGACCTGGGGCAGAACCTGATGGTGCTGCGCATCGATGTCTCGCTGCTGCATGCGCGCACGGCCAGCGCCCATCCGCGCCTGCACAGCCATGCGCAGCGCGTGCTCGACACCATCGACGCCACCATCGGCTCGGTGCGCACCATCATCAACGACTTGCATCCCAGCACCCTGGAGCTGGGCCTGGGGCCGGCAGCCGAATGGCTGATACGCCAGATGGAAGGCCGCGGCAGCATCCGCTACCGCTTGCACATTACCAGCGACGCCCCCAACCTGGGACTGGATCAGCGCCAAACGTCGGCTATCTTCCGCGTACTGCAGGAATCGCTATCGAACATCGTGCGCCACGCCCAGGCCAGCGAAGTGGAAGTGGCACTGGCGCAGGACGACGACGCGATCGTCGTGCGCATCAGCGACAATGGCATCGGCATGCAGCCGGGCGATGATGGCAAGCGGGCCGCCTTCGGCCTGAAAAGCATACGCGAACGTGTCCACGCGCTGGGCGGCGAGCTGCGCATCGATAGCCAGGCGGGCCGGGGCACGGCGCTGGCCATCCATTTGCCGCAGGCCCGCCCTGCCGCGTCGTGATCATCGCAGGACCGCGACTCTCGCCGCCACCAGCGGCGTGGCACTGCACAAGCTGCAACGTAAAACCGCATGGGCCTGCCTGGCGCGCATGCTTTTCTGCAGGCTACGCACGCTACGGGCGTAAAAAAAGAGGCTTGCGCCTCTTTTTTTTGCTTGCCGAATGCTTAGTTCTGCATTTAGTTTTGCGTCAGGAATGTCTTCAGCTTGTCCGAACGCGAAGGCTGGCGCAGCTTGCTCATGGCTTTCGCTTCGATCTGGCGGATACGCTCGCGCGTCACGTCGAACTGCTTGCCCACTTCTTCCAGGGTGTGGTCGTTCGACATTTCCACGCCATAACGCATGCGCAGCACTTTCGCTTCGCGCGGGGTCAGGGAATCGAGCACTTCCTTGATCACATTGCGCATCGAGGCGTGCAATGCGGCGTCCAGCGGTGCCAGAGTGGTGTTGTCTTCGATGAAGTCGCCCAGTTGCGAATCGCCATCTTCGCCCATCGGCGTTTCCATGGAAATCGGTTCCTTGGCGATCTTCATGATCTCGCGCACCTTGTTTTCCGGCATTTCCATCTTGATAGCCAAGGTCGCCAGGTCCGGTTCGCTGCCCGTTTCCTGCATGATCTGGCGCGAGATGCGGTTCATCTTGTTGATCGTTTCGATCATGTGCACCGGCACGCGGATGGTGCGGGCCATGTCGGCGATCGAACGCGTGATGGCCTGGCGGATCCACCAGGTGGCGTAGGTCGAGAACTTGTAGCCACGGCGATATTCGAATTTATCGACCGCCTTCAGCAAGCCGATGTTGCCTTCCTGGATCAAGTCGAGGAATTGCAAGCCACGGTTGATGTATTTCTTGGCGATCGAAATGACCAGGCGCAAGTTGGCGACCGTCATTTCGCGTTTCGCGTGACGCGCGCGCTTTTCGCCGGCAGCCATCTGCTTGTTGATCTTGCGCAAGTCGGCCAGTGGCAGGGCCACGCGCGCTTGCAGGTCGATCATCTTCTTTTGCAGTTCTTTCACGGCTGGCACGTTGCGGCTCAGGATGGCGCTGTACGGATACTTGCAATCGACTTCGCGGTCGACCCATTCCAGGTCGCATTCATTGCCAGGGAACACCTTGATGAAATGGGCGCGCGGCATGCCGCATTTGTTGACGCACAGTTCCAGCACGGCGCGCTCGATGTGGCGCACTTCTTCCATCTGGCCGCGCAGGGTGTCGCACAGCTTTTCGACGACCTTGGCAGTGAAGCGGATGCCCAGCAATTCTTGCGAAATGGCTTCCTGCGCCTTGATGTAGGCTTTCGAGTTGTAACCCTCGGGCGCCTTGCGCATCTTGTCATACTGCATCGAAATGACGTTGAATTTCTCCAACGCATTCTTTTTCAGTTGCGCCAGCTGTTCGCTGGAGAAACCAGCCGCGCCGCCATTGGCGTCGCCATCTTCTTCCTCGGCTTCTTCTTCCTCTTCCTCGTCGTCACCGCTGGCGGCCGCTGGTGCTGCGGCAGCGGCGGGCGCCGGAGCATTGCTTTCGTTCAGGTCGACAAAGCCGTCGACCACTTCATCGACCTTGATTTCGTCGCGCGCGATTTTTTGCGACAGCGCAACGATTTCGGCTATCGTGGTCGGGCAGGCGGAAATCGCCTGGATCATGTCTTTCAGGCCGCCTTCGATACGCTTGGCGATCTCGATCTCGCCTTCGCGCGTCAGCAGCGCCACGGCGCCCATTTCACGCATATACATGCGCACGGGGTCGGTGGTGCGGCCGAAGTCGGAGTCGACCGTCGACAACGCCGTGGCGGCAGCCGCTTCCACTTCATCATCGCTGGTGACGGTAGCGACGTTGTCCGTCAGCAACAAACTTTCTGCGTCTGGGGCGCGCTCGTAGACGGCGATACCCATGTCGTTGAAGGTGGCGATGATGCCTTCAATGGCTTCCGGATCAATGATGTTTTCTGGCAATTGGTCATTGATCTCGGCATAGGTGAGGAAACCGCGTTCCTTGCCCATGTTGATCAAGCCCGTGATTTGCTTGCGGCGGCGCTCCAGATCCGCTGCCGAAGCTTCCGGATCGCCCAAGGCATCGGCCAGGCCGCCCTTGGCCTTGCGGTCGCGCGCTTTCGAGACGGCCTTCAGTTCGGCGCGCTCGACGGCGTTGAGTGCTGCCACTTCATCGTTTTCAGGCGTAAATTCGCTTGGCTTACGGCCACGGCGGCCTGGCACCTTGACGGTAGGCAAGAAATAATTCGAGGTATCGATGGCAGCTAAGGCATCGGCGTCGGTGGTCTTGCTGACCACTTGTGCACCGGTAATGATGGTCACGGGCGCCGCTTCGACCTTGGCGCGCACGACTTTCGAGCGGGCGGCGGTGACGACCTTGTTGGTGGCGGCGCTTTCGCTGACCTTGCGCGGCGCAACGGCGAGCTTGGCGCTGGGGGCGATTTTCACGCTCGGCGCCTTGGCGGGCACCGCTTCGGCGGCCTCGGCAACGGCCTCGGCGACCGCTGCGGCAACTGGCGCTTCCGCAGTCATGTCGGCCGACGGCACGGCTGCCAGGCGCGAGCGGCTTTTCTTGACCACCGTGACTACGGTCGGCGCCGTGGTGACGGTGGCTTCCGGATTCGCTTGCGCATTATCGATGAAGTAAGATAAAGTCGTTTGTGGTACGGCAAGTGGCGCCGCGGCTGGGCGTGGCGCCTTGGCGGACAACGTTAAAGTTTTTGGCGTATTCTTCATGAGATATCTCTTAATGCGAGACCAGATGGTGTCGGCGCGAAGTGAATGATTCCACCTAAGCCTGCGAAACCGGACTCGATGGAGCGTGTTGTTGCGGCTGCCCTCAACGGCAGCGGCGCCTGTCTATCAGAACGTTCAAAGCCCGCGCATCCGGCATGAGGAGCGGCGGGGCCGAAGCCGGGTCAGATAAATAAGCGATGTACATTGCGGAATGAAAAAAAGCCCGTACCAGAACGGGCTTGAATCTATTGTTGTTCAGTGAAGACACAGCGGAGAGCAAGATTATGCACGACGGCCAGTTATATGGATAATTGATAAGCGAAATATCCGATATCAAAAATATCAATAATGATGGCCCTGCACCGCACTGCTCCTATCCCCTGCACACCTGAGACAGACCGTCAAATACGGGGCCATGTCATCAGCGCAAGCCGACATTATACACATTTCACGCATTTTGCGCTGCAGGCAAGCAGGCGTGCGCACGCTGGCCCCAGGTCAAGTTGCCAAAAAAGACAATGCGCTTGCCTGTGGCGCGTGCTATGCTCCCCTTTTATAGCCCAACCAATGATGTCGATGACCAGCTCCACGCCAGACCAGCAAGCCACCACTCCTGTCACGCCAGCAGATGCAGCCCCAGCGGCGGCACCGGCCGTAGCGGCCACACCGGCGCCCGCCGGCTTGACCGCGCGCGCCCTGCTGAAGCAGTTCCAGGAGCAATTCCCGCCTTTCCGCGATTGCCTGCCCTTGTCGATCGGTATTGACAAGCAAGTCCTGGCCCGCTTGCCGGACCTGGACCGCAAGCTGATGCGCACGGCGCTGGGCATCCACACCGGTTCGCTGCGCTATCTGCGCATGATGGAAAAAGCCAAGATACGCTACGACCTCGACGGCACAGCCGGCGCGGAAGTGACGCAAACGCACCGCGACCACGCCACGCAAGTGCTGCAGCAGCGCTTCAAGAAGGAAGCCGAGCGCAAGAAAGCCGAGCGCGACGCCGCCGCCGCCGAAGAAGCGAATCGCTTGCACCTGGAAAAACTGAATCAGCTGACCGCGAAATTCTCGCGCAAGGGCTAATCCGGTTTCATGGAGACAGCTGCCGCGCCGCCACTGCCGCCCTATCAGGGCATCGAACTCGACCATGTCAGGCTGGTACGCACCAGTGACGATGCCAAGGCGGCCATGGCCGCCCTGCTGGCAGCGGACGCCATCGGCTTCGATACAGAATCGAAGCCGACCTTCGTGAAGGGCGAGTCCTCCACGGGACCGCATCTGATCCAGCTGGCCACCGACGACATCGCCTACCTGTTCCAGGTGGGCAGCACGCCGGCGCCAGCCCTGGCCGAACTGAAAGCCATCCTCGAATCGACCACTACCCTGAAAGTGGGTTTTGGCCTGTCCGACGACGTCAAGCGCCTGCGCAACAAGCTGGGCATCGCCCCGGCACAGGTGCTCGACCTGTCCGTCGCCCTGCGCGGCGGCCAGCGCAACGACCTGGGCGCGAAAACCGCCGTGGCCAAGTTCTTTGGCCAGCACCTGCAGAAATCGAAAAAAATCTCCACCACCAACTGGGCCACCTCGCGCCTGACGGAAAAGCAAATCCTGTACGCGGCCGACGATGCGCAAGTGGCGCTGCGCGTGTACCGCCGCTGGATCGCCGATGGCGGCAAGGTAGCGCCGCAAAAAGCCGCGCGCACCAGTGCGCAGCCGGCCAACACCTCCACCACGCCAGCCTGATCTGATCTGATCTGGACCTGATCTGCCCGCCACCGCGAGGCGGCAGGCAGCATGCGCTTACTTGATCAGGCGCCAGGTCAGCGGATAACGGTAGCTGATGCCATTGCTGGCCTTGACGGCCGCGACAATGGAGCACACCAGGTTAGCCAGCGCCACCACCCAGAACAGGAACAGGCCAATCAGCACGAACGACAGGACGAAGCAGACGATATACCAGAGGATCAGGGTAATCTGGAAATTCAATGCTTCACGGGCATTCTCGGCCGAGAATTTATCCGCATCGTCCTTCTTGATCAGATAAATGATCAGCGGCGCCACCCAGCTGGTGAACAGGCCGCCTATATGGGACAGGATGGCGATCGTCGTATCTTGCGTACGGACCACTTCCGGCTGCGAATTATCCATTGTCATTCCCATCATTAGTTATAGATACATCAATATAACAGCAATATTTCTTTTTGGAATGAAACACTTGCGTGCCGCAATGATTATTTTGGCCTCGGCGATTGCGCCGCCAGCGCCAGCTGCCCCAGGGTGGCGATGGCCGCTTCCAGCTGCTCACTCCACGGGTGGCCGTAATTGAGGCGGATGCAGTGGCGAAACGCGCGCGTGGCCGAAAAGATGGGGCCAGGCGCGATGCTGATACCGGCTGCCAGCGCGCTGCGGTGCAAGGCCAGCGCATCGATGCCCACAGGCATCTCCACCCAGACGAAATAGCCGCCCTGCGGCCGCGTGACGCGCGTGCCGGGCGGAAAATGCAGGGCGATGGCTTGCAGCATGGTATTTTGCTGCGCCGCCAGGGTCAGGCGCAACTGGCGCAAATGGCGCTCGTAGCCGCCCTGCGCCAGATAATCGGCCAGCGCCATCTGCAGCGGAATCGGCGCCGACAGGCTGGTGGTCAGTTTCAGCCGCTCGACCTGGCGCGCAAAGCGCCCCGCCACGGCCCAGCCCAGGCGAAAACCGGGCGCCAGGGTCTTGGAAAACGAACTGCAGTGCATCACCAGTCCCGCGCTGTCATGGCTTTTCGTCAGGCCCGGACGCTGCTTGCCGAAATACAACTCTCCATACACATCATCCTCGATCAGCGGCACCGCATGGCGCGCCAGCAGCTCGACCAGCGCGCGCTTCTTTTCCGGCGGCATCAGGCTGCCCAGAGGATTCTGGAAATTCGGCATCAGCCAGCACGCCTTGGGCCGATGGCGTAGCAGCAACTCTTCCAGCGCCGCCAGGTCGACGCCATCGCGCGGACTGGTAGCAATCTCGACGGCCTTGAGTTCGAGCCGCTCCAGCGCCTGCAAACAGGCGTAGAAGCTGGGCGACTCGATCAGCACCGTGTCGCCGGGCCGCGTGACGGCTTGCAGGCACAGGTTCAGCGCTTCCAGAGCGCCATTCGTGATGACGATGTCGTCGCTGGACACCAGCACGCCGTCGAGCTGGTAGCGCAGGGCGATCTGGCGGCGCAGCTCGGCATTGCCCTGCGACAGGTCGGTGACGGTGCTCCACGGGTCGAGGCGGCGCATGCTGGCCGAGACGGCGCGCGCCAGCTTGTCCATCGGAAACAGATGCGGGCTGGGAAAGGCCGAGCCGAACGGCACGATGTCGCGCGCACCGACGGCGCCCAGCACCTCGAACACCAGGTCGCTGACATCGACGGTGGTGCTGGCGTCGACAGGGCGGGAGCTGTCCGGCTCGGGCGCCAGCGCGGCGCGCTGCGGCGCCACGTAATAACCGGAACGGGGACGCGAGACGATCATGCCGCGCGCTTCGAGCAAATAATACGCCTGGAACACCGTCGACGGACTGACGCCGCGCCGCGCATGCTGCTGGCGCACGGACGGCAACTTTTCACCAGGCAGCAGCAACTGCGTGGCTATCATGACGGCGATCTCTTCCGCCAACGCTTCATATCGCTTCACACCCGCTCCCCTGCATCCCGTAAAACTGATCCGTAGTTTTATTGCACAACTGATCCTGTTCCAATATCCGCACACAGTATATCCTTGGCAATGACGCCAGCAGCCCCGGCCAGCACAGACAGGTGACACCTCATGCGATTCAACATTTTCAGGCTCTCACTCATCCTCTGCGCCGTGACGGCGTGGCTGCCCGGCATGGCGCTGGCCGCACCCGCAACTGTCTCGGCCAGCCACGACAGCCTGGAGCAGCGCATCAAGGCGTGTACGGCTTGCCATGCGCAGCAGGAGCGCCATGATGCCTTCTTTCCCCGCATCGCCGGCAAGCCGGCCGGCTACCTGTATAACCAGTTGCTGAATTTTCGCGAAGGACGGCGCCACTATCCGATGATGAACTACATGGTGGAACACTTGCCGGACGACTACTTGCGCGAAATCGCCGCCTATTTCGCCGCGCAGCACCCTGCCCCGCCACCGGCCCAGTCCAGCAACGCCGGTACGGCGGCCCTGGCGCGCGGCAAGCAACTGGTGCTGCAAGGCGATCGTGCGAAAAAAATTCCTGCCTGCATCGCCTGCCATGGCGAGAAGCTGGCCGGCGCGGCGCCCGCCATCCCCGGCTTGCTGGGCTTGCCGCGCGACTATATCAACGCCCAGTTTGGCGCCTGGAAGAACGGCATCCGCCGCGCCCAGGCGCCCGACTGCATGGCGCACATCGCCCAGCGCCTGTCGGACGCCGACGTGGGCGCCGTCTCGGCCTGGCTGGGCACGCAAGTGGCCAGCGCCGACGCCCGCCCCGCCGACAACATCGCCCTGCCATTGCCGCTGCACTGTGGCGGCGTGCCCGGCTCCACGGCGCAGGTGGCGCCATGAAAAAGTGGCTCATCAGCATCGCCAGCCTAGCCATCGTTGCCACTGGTGCCACATTCATCCTGTGGCCGGCGGACGACCTCGGCCCGCCCGCCCCGGCCAGCACCTTGAGCGGCGAGCAACTGATTGCGCGCGGCGCCTACCTGGCCAAGGCGGGCGACTGCATGGCTTGCCACACGACGCGCGGCGGCGTGGCCTACGCGGGCGGCCGCGCGCTGCAAACGCCGTTCGGCAAGGTGTTGTCGCCCAACATCACGGCCGACAGGGAGACGGGCATCGGCAGCTGGACGGCCGACGATTTCTGGCGCGCCATCCACAACGGCAAGTCGAAAGACGGCCGCCTGCTGTATCCAGCCTTTCCGTACACCAATTACACCAGGGTGCGGCGCGAGGACAGCGACGCCCTGTACGCCTACTTCCAGAGCGTGCCCGCCCACAGGCAGGCGAATGCGCCGCACGAACTGCGCTTCCCCTACAACCAGCAGCTCGCCCTGGCCGCCTGGCGCGCGCTGTACTTCACGCCGGGCGTGTACCAGCCCGCCAGCGCGCAAAGCGTGGAATGGAACCGCGGCGCCTACCTGGTGCAGGGCCTGGGCCACTGCAGCGCCTGCCATAGCAGCCGCACCACCCTGGGCGGCAGCGACGACAGCCTCTCAGGTGGCCTGATCCCCGTGCTGGGCTGGTACGCCCCTTCGCTGACGTCGGACGCGGAAGCGGGCCTGGGCGACTGGGACACGGCGCATATCGTGCAATTGCTGCAAACGGGCGTCTCGCCGCGCGCCACTGTCTTCGGCCCGATGGCCGAGGTGGTGCGGCAAAGCCTGCAGCACCTGGGAACGAGTGACGTGCAAGCCATGGCCGTGTACCTGAAGAGCCTGCCCGGCCCGGCACAAGCGGCACCACGCGTGCCGCGCGATGCATCGGAGCAAGCCAGGCAGCAACTGGCGCTGGGCGAAAAACTGTATGCGGCGCAATGCGCGAGTTGCCACAAGGATGATGGCAAGGGCGTGCCGCCCGGCTACCCACCACTGACCGGCAACCGCGCGCTGACGACGGCGTCGGCCGTGAATGCCATCCGCCTCGTGCTCAACGGCGGCTTCGCGCCCGGCACGACAGGCAACCCCCGCCCCTACGGCATGCCACCGTTCGGTCCCGTGATGGACGATGGCGAAGTGGCCGCCGTCGTCACCTATCTGCGCGCGGCGTGGGACAACGACGCGCCGGCCGTATCGGCGCTGGAAGTGAATAAGTACCGCAGCGTGCCTTTGGAGTGACGGACATGAAAAAGCCGGCAATCGATGCCGGCTTTTTCACTCTGCCACCGCGATTTTCAGCGGAACTTGCTTTTATGGCCAGTCTTCAGGTCCAGCGCATAGCGCACGCCGTTGTCCGTCAGCATGACTTCATCGGGCGGCTCTTCGCCTGCCAGCGCGCCGTCGATCCGGGGCAAGCCTTCGCCTTTGCGCATCAGGTCGTCGCAGCGCTCGTACACATTGGCGCAACCGGTGGAGGCCATCAGCGATTGCACGATGGCCACTTTCCACGCATCGACGCCGCCGGCGTTAAATTCGCAGATCAGGTAGCCTTGCACGCCGCCGAACAGTTGCACCACCAGGCCCGGCAAGCCCTCGTCTTCGCCCTTGATCAGGGTCAACAGCTGGTTTTCACCCGCCTTCTTGATGGCCGCTAACTTTTTTTCGATGGCGGCCTTGACGCGGCGCTTGATCAGCGCGTGGTCGACGGGCTCGTCTTCCTTGAAGCTCCAGATGCGCGCGCGGATCTGCGACTTCGAATTGTAGGCGGCGCGGGCGATGAACTGCTTCGACGAGCTTTGCACGATGGCCGTCGAGCCAGGCTTCATTTTTTCCTGCGGCTTGCCTTCGACTTTTTCAATCGCGGAGGCGTAAATCCACGATTGGCCCAGCAAGCTCTTTTCCTTGCCCTGTTTGATGGTGATGATCAGCATGTAATTCCAGTAGTGGGACCGGCACGTGCCGGTCGTCGTATGTCCAATACCGGCATGATACCTCATGCCATCCTGTCGCATCCTCTTGCATTCTGCGCCGCCAGTGCCGCAGTCTGTCGCAGCGCAGTACGCAAGCGTGGCCGGCTGGCATACCATGCATACAGACAATTCTAAACAGGGAGCAAGAATGACACACGCAATTTTCCACCTCCGCCATGCCCGCGCCGCGCGCACCCTGCTGCTGGCGGCCTGCGCCCTGGCGCTGCCCGCCGCGCCGGCGCTGGCCTCGCCGCTGGACTGGATGTCGGGCAACAGCGTGCAAGGCAGCGGCAAGCTGCAAAAACAGACGCGCGAGGTGGGCAGCTTCAATGGCGTGGCGCTGAATGTGCCAGGCAACGTGGAATTGCGTATCGGCAACACCGACAGCATTACCATCGAGGCGGACGACAACATCCTGCCCCTGATCGACACGGTAGTGGAAAACGGCACCCTGCGCATCCGGCCCGCCAGGCGCAACAGCAACTTTCGCCAGAGCAGCTTGACCATCGTCATCCAGGCGCGCCACGTGGAGCGCATCAGCGTCGGTGGCTCGGGCAATGTTGTTGCTGCCGGCCTGCGCGCCGACAAACTGCGCTTCGATGTGGGCGGCTCCGGCTCCATCAGCACGCGCGAACTCGACAGCCGCATGGTCTCGGTGGCCATCGGCGGCAGCGGCAACTTTACCGCCAGCGGCAAGACCGGGCAGCTGGCGGCATCGATCGGCGGTTCGGGCAATATCCAGGCGGGCCGCCTGGCCGCCCGCGATGTGCAGGTGAGCATCGGCGGCTCGGGGGCGGCCGAAGTGTGGGCCAAGGATGACTTGAGCATCAGCATCGGCGGTTCGGGTGAAGTAAGCTACTACGGCGACCCGCGCATCAGCCGCAGCATGCAGCGTTCCAGCAGCATCCGCCGGCTGGGCAGCGCACCTCACTAAGCACCCCTGCTTGAGCGCCCATATTCGAGCGCCAATAACGATAAAAGCCCGGATCGCTCCGGGCTTTTATCGTTTGGGACAGCTGAAAATCAGCGGGCCGGCTTCACCGGTTCGCGGTCGATCAAGACCGTGTTGACGCTGTCGGTCAGCCAGATCTGGCCATCCTGGATCGTGCATTGCAGCTGCATGTTGCGCTGCGCCAGCCTGCTCATCTCTTGCGCCGCCTCCGATGGAAGATTGATCACGGTCAAGTTCTTCGCCCGTTCCAGCTTGTTGGCGATCTGCTTCCACCAGATGTGGCTGGTTGCACCATAACTATAGACAATCACTTGTTCCGAACGCCCGCAAGCCTTCAGGATGCGTTTCTCGTCGGGCTGGCCCACTTCGATCCACAGCTGAATGGCGCCCGTCAGGTCTTTCTGCCACAGGTCAGGCTCTTCCGTGTCGAACAGGCCCTTGGTGAAGGTCAGCGCCTCGTCGGCGTGGATGGCGAACGCCAGCAGGCGCACCATCATGCGCTCATCCGTTTCGGACGGGTGGCGCGCCAGGGTCAGCGCGTGATCCTGGTAGTAATTGCGGTCCATGTCGGCGATCTGCAGATCGGCTTTGAAAATTGTTGCTTTGAGGGCCATCGTGTTTCTGTCTCGGTAAAGTAGATATCAATATTGTACTGGCGGGTGTCAGCGAAAAACCACGGTCTTGTCGCCATTTTTCAAGATGCGGTGCTCGACGAACCATTTCACGGCGCGCGCCAGCACCACGCACTCGACGTCGCGGCCGATGGCCGTCAGGGTCTCGGCATCCATCGCATGGTCGACGCGCTCGACGTCCTGCTCGATGATCGGGCCTTCGTCCAGGTCGCCGGTGACGAAATGCGCGGTCGCGCCGATCAGCTTGACGCCGCGGTGATGCGCCTGCGCATATGGCTTGGCACCCTTGAAGCTGGGCAAGAAAGAGTGGTGAATATTGATGGCGCGGCCATCGAGCGCCTGGCACAGGCCGGGCGAGAGGATTTGCATGTAGCGCGCCAGCACCACCAGGTCGATCTGGTGCGTGTCCATCAGTTCGATGATCTTCGCTTCCTGCGCCAGCTTGGCCGCTTCCGGCGCGCCCGCCGCTAGCGGCAGGTGGTGGAACGGAATATTGTAGCTGGCCGCCAGCTGGTAGAACTCCATGTGGTTCGAGACGATGGCGGGGATTTCCACGTTCAACAAGCCGCTCTTGTAGCGAAACAGCAAATCGTTCAGGCAATGGCCAATCTTCGACACCATCAGCATCACGCGCGGCTTGACGCGCGCATCGTGCAACTGGCCGTGGAACGGACCGTTTAGCTGCATGGCTTGCGACAGGACGGCGAAGTCGCTGCGCAACTGGGTGTCGCTGACGGCGCCATCTTCCAGCGCGAAATGCACGCGCATGAAAAACAGCTGGGATTGCTGGTCGCCAAACTGGGCCGAATCGAGGATATTGCCGCCGCGTTCGGCCAGGAAGCCGGAGACGCGGTGCACGATGCCGCGCTGGTCCAGGCAGGACAGGGTCAGGATGTATTCGGGATGCGTCATGGTCGCGAAATTAGGCAAAAAATAGGGCGATGCTCGGCTCAGCCACGCGCGCCGGCTATCGGCTGCGCTGCCGCGAGCCGGCTATTGTCGCACGGCTGGGCCGGTAAACCCGCATTTTCCATGCAGCCAGCATGGCCGCTGGCGGCAGCGGCGTGATGCAACGTTCTTTTGATCTGGCGCAAAGTTCCCCCATCTTTCAGGCGGCAAGGGGCCGTTCGGCCCCGAAACCTGCATCTGGCGCGGAACCTTGCGTGCCATCCGGCGTCTATCCCTTTGCTTGTTTCAGCACATGCCGCATCCGCTGCGCCGGGTGTTTCCCGCACCAGATTTTCATTGAGGTAGAACATGTTCACAAACAGCATCAATCCCAGTCTCAGCCCCGCCCTGAAGTCCCAGCTGGAAGCCCAGCTCAATTTCACCACCGAACTATCGTGCAAGATGTGCGACACGGCGCAACAAATGAGCGCGCTCCATCTGCGCCTGGCGCAAGAGCTGCTGCAAGAATGGAGCAGCGTCAGCGTGCAATTGCTGTACGCGCGCGACACCGGCGAATTGCTGTCGCGGGCGGCGGCCCGCTTGCAGCCGGGCAGCGACAGGCTGCTCCAGTACCGGCAGCAACTCGGCAATCTTGTCGCCAATGCCAATGTCGAGCTGAACCGCACTGCAGAGGCACATATCCCCACAGCGAGCCGCACGGCCGTGGCCTTTGCCGACGAAGTGATGCGCAAGACGGCCGAGGAAATGGAAAAAGCCACGCAGCGCCAACGCGAACTGATCGAAAAAATGCACGCCGGTGGCCACCACGACAGCGCAGGCCACAACCGCGATACCAGCAGGCAAGCCGATCAGGCGCACTGAGCACCGGATTTCCACTCGACCGCAAGGAGAACAGCATGGCTAGCAATCAAGGTAACGAACAAGGCAAAGCCGCTGGCAGCAGCCAGAAAGCAAGCGATGCCAGCAGCCCGAAAGGCATGAGCAAGCGCGGTTTTGCCGCCATGAACGAGGAGCAGCAGCGCGAAATTGCCAGCAAGGGCGGCCAGGCCGCGCATCAAAAGGGCACGGCGCACGAGTTCGACTCGGAAGAAGCACGGCGGGCCGGCCAAAAAGGCGGTGAAGCCGTCAGCCGCAACCGCGAACACATGGCGGAAATCGGCAGGAAAGGCGGCGAAAGCCGCCAATCGGCCCAGCGCGCCAGCGCCAGTACCGGGCAGCAAGCCAAGGCCGGCAGGCAAGGCGCCAAGGGCGGCGGCGACAAGGGCTGAGCAAGGGTGGGCCGATCAGGCCCGCGCCGGGATGGCGCCATGGGACTCGCCAGGCGGCACGCGCTGGCATGGGTGTGCACCGGGAGGCGGGTGGCGGTACGCGGTCGCGCCGTGCATGGCATGCCCCTCGCTGGCCGTGGCCATGCCCCTGGCAATCGCCGCTTCCAGCGCAGGGTGCTACGGTATGGTACATTCTCGCCTTACCGACACACCCGCGCCCCGCCCTTTCCCCGCATGCAGCCATCCCTGAAATACCTGAGCGCTTATTCCGAGCAAACACAATCGCAAGTGCAGCAACTGATCGCACAAGACAAGCTGGGCGAAGTGTTATTGAAACGCTATCCGAAGGCGCATGAAGTCCGCAACGACAAGGCGCTGTACCAGTATGTACAAGACTTGAAGACTGAATTCCTGCGCAATGCCGAGCCTATCAACAAAGTAGCGTTCGACAGCAAGATCCATGTGATCCAGCATGCGCTGGGCTTGCACACGTCGATTTCACGCGTGCAGGGCGGCAAGCTCAAGGCCAAGCATGAAATCCGTGTCGCCACCATGTTCAAGGAAGTGCCGCTGGAATTCTTGCGCATGATCGCCGTGCATGAACTGGCGCACGTGAAAGAAAAGCAACATGACAAGGCCTTCTACAAGCTGTGCACGTATATGGAGCCGCAATACCACCAGTACGAATTCGATGTGCGCCTGTACCTGACCCAGCTCGACCTGTCCGGCCAGCGCCTGTGGTCGTGACCAGGCCCATCTTCATGAAAAATGCCGCCTGGTAAAGATACCAAGCGGCATTTTTTTCGCCTCTGCCGCGCGCGGCGCGGCAGCCAAGCGCTGGCGTCAGGCGGCGTTCTTGCGGCGGAGCAGGAAGCCCAGCAGACCCAGTCCGCCCAACAACATGCCATAGGTGGCCGGTTCCGGCACGGCGCTCACGCTGGCGGTGATATTGTCGACCTGGAAGGTATGGAGGGCGCCTTCCTTCCACGTTGCCGACAGCAAGTTGCTAAAGCCCGTAAAAGTGTAATCGCTGAAAGTATGGCTGCCATTCAGGCTGAACGTTTGCGTCACCGTGCTGCCGCCCACTTGATGGCCGACGAAGGTCACGTTGAAGGCACCAGGCAAGCTCACGTAGTCAGCCAGGCTGATCGAGCTCAGCGAGAATGCGGCGCCATCGGTACGGCTCAGTGTCGTCGTCGACAGGAGCGACGCGCCAAGGCCGGCCGAACCGGCATAGGCGAAGTTGCTCTGATGTGCCGAGCCCAACAGGCCCAGGAAGCTGCTGTTGAAATCGTAACCCCCTTCGGAGTAGGAATGGAACACGGAACCAAGGAAGCCAGGATGTTCCAGTGCATCGAAACTGATCGTGGTCGTTTGTGCTTGGGCGCTGCCGGCGGCGGCGAGTATGGCGGCGACAGCAGTCGCGCGCAAGAGGGTCATAGGTTTCAAAATAGCATCCTTTCGAGATGATGAAGTGGCGTGGTCATGGCAACTTAAAACATGGCGGCACTTTTTTAGGGAAAGTGCAAAGCACCTCGCGGGTGGCCGGCATGTGTGTTTTTAAAACAATTCTAGTAGACCACACTAATATTCAAAAAGCATCTTCATTTTCAAAAAAACATGCCATTTTAGAAATATTTTAGGTATATTTTTATTAATTAATTTATTGATTTCGATCAATTTTTCCATGCGGAAATAAAAAAGCCATGCACTTCGCAGTGCATGGCTCGCTATAAAATTTCCGTGTAGAAAACTTACGCCGTACAGTCCTTCAAGCGCTGCACCAGCGCCGCCGGATCGGCATCGGCATTCAGGAAGGCGGCATGTTGCGGGCGGATAAACCCCTGCTGCGTACCATTTTGCACGAAGGCAATCAAGCCGTCATAGAACTGGTCGACGTTGAGCAGGCCGATCGGCTTGGCGTGCAGGCCCAGCTGGGCCCAGGTCAGCATCTCGAACAGCTCCTCCAGGGTGCCGTAGCCGCCGGGCATGGCGATGAAGGCATCGGACAGGCTGGCCATCATCGCCTTGCGCTCGTGCATGTCCTTGACGATGAACTGGCGCGTCAAGCCCGTGTGGCCCACTTCGCGTTCGACCAGCTGGGTCGGGATCACACCCGTCACTTCGCCACCCAGGCGCAGCACTTCATCGGCGATCACGCCCATCAGGCCAACCTTGCCGCCGCCATATACCAATGAGATATTTTCCGACACCAGCACACGCGCCAGTTCGCGCGCCGCTACCGCATAGTCCGGCGACACGCCTGCGTTGGCGCCACAGTACACACATAAAGCCTTGATCACAGCATTCCTTTATTCTTTCAGTTCATCCATCGCAGCCTCGACTTCGAGGCGCTCCTTGGCATCGACCGCCACACAGTCGGCCGCCAGTACATACAGGGCCAGCGCTTCGGCCATTTTTTTCTTTCCGTCGAGCATGTTCAAGGCGCGCGCATATTCGCTGTGGGCCAGTGCCGAATGGGGCGTCAGGGCCAGTGCCGTCTTGAAATGCTGGTAGCCATCGTCCTTGTTGGCGCCGTATGTCAGGCCGCCAATCATGGCGCCCACCTTGTCGATAATTTCCGTATGATAAATGCCAAACGCGATATGCGCGTCTGCATGCATGGGCGCCACCGTCATCGTGCGGTCCAGGCTGTTGCGCACGCGCGCGCCCATGCCCTGCGCCAGGGCCTTGACGACAGACGTGCCCAGGGCATAACGGCCCAGGCTGTAGGCATGCCAGTAGTAGCCGGCCGGATTGTCCGGCTGCTCGATCTGCTGGCGCTCGCAGCGCTCCGCCACTTCCTCGTACATGTCGAGTTTCTGGCGCTCATTGAGCTCCAGGTGCGTCGCGTAGATGCAGGTGGCCTTGTGCGCCACCGCGTAGCCGGGCACGCCAACGGCCAGTCCCAGCTTCACGGCGCGTTCGAAATCGCCCGCATGGAAGGCCAGCCACGCCTGCAGCAGCGCCGGGTGCGTGGGAAACGGCTCGACGTCACCCGCATGCAGGCGCGGCCAGGCCGCTTCCAGGCTTTGCGCGGTGTATACATAGGCTGCGTCAGGATAGGGAAATTGTTTCCAGGCCATACCGTGTCTCCAGTGAGTAAGCGCCTGCCCACCTTGCGCGGCAGCGCTGGCGCGCCGCGCAAGGCCGTCAGTCGCTCTTGAGTTTAGTCACATACTCTTCCGATAACTTGCGAAACAACAGATGCGTTTCATTGCGCAGATACGGCCCGATCAGGGACAGCACCTGGTAGCAGCCACGCGCCAGCGCATCGGACATCGATTGCTGTTCGCTGTACTTGCGCGGATTGCGCACGTACTCATACGATAGCCAGTAAGTGGCGACGACCACCATATTCGTCGCCATGGCAGCTACTTCCATGTCCGACGCTTCCAGGGATTGCTCGCTGCGCAAGTCTTCGCACAGCTGCGTGGCCACCTTGATCTTGTGCGCCAGGATCAGCTTGAAGTGCAATTCGAGCTTGCGGTTACGCGACAGCAAATCGTTGAGGTCGCGGTAAAAGAAGCGGTAACGCCAGATCAGCTCGAACATCAGGTGCAGGTACAGCCAGACGTCCTCGATATTCGAGCGGCGCCCGTTCGGCACGGTCAGGATGCGTTCGATTTCCGCCTCGAACTGGACGAAGATCGAGTTGACGATATCGTCCTTGTTGCGAAAGTGGTAGTACAGGTTCCCCGGTGAAATATTCATCTCTTCCGCAATCACGGTGGTCGTGATATTCGGCTCACCGAACTCGTTGAACAGGCGCAGCGACAACTCCAGGATGCGTTCGCGGGTACGGCGTGGTGCTTTTTGTAGCATGGCGGGCAATCTCTCTGTGTTCTGCCTCAAGCATACCACCTAAAATAGCCGTAATGAAACACTGCGCCCGCCCGTGCCGGCGAAATGGCAGGCTAAAAAAAGCCTGCGCGAGCAGGCTGGAGTGGAGGCGGCGCCAGCTCAGGGCACTGGTGCTTTTTTCTTCGCCGCCGGCCTGGCAACGGCGGACGCTGCGGGCTTGGCCAGCGGCCTGGCGATCGCCTTGGCGGCAACCGCCTTGGGTGCTGCCTTTGGTGAGGCTTTCGGCGCCGCCTTCACGGCAGGCTTGACGACAGCGTTCACGGCCGGCTTCGCCACACTTCTGGGCGCTGCCTTTGCTACAACCTTGGCGCCAGGCTTGGCTTGCGCCTTGCCCGACAGCGCCGCCACCTGCTCGCTCAGGGCCGCAATCTGCGCGTGCAGCGCGGCGAGGTCATGTTGCGTCGGCACGCCGATGGTGGCCAGGGCGCGCGCCACGCGCTCTTCAAACACTTGCTCCAGCTTGTCCCACGAGCCGCTGGCCTGCTTGCCGACGCCATCGGCCAATTTGCCGACGCTGTCGCTGACGCCGGCCACCTTGTCTTCGGCGCGCTGCTGAAATTGCGTGCCTTCCTTGACCAGCCTGGAAAATACGCGGCCGCCCTCTTCCTGCGCCTTGGCAAAAGCACCCAGGCCGGCTTGCCAGATCTGCTGCGCGGATGAACGCACGGCGTTCGCCAGTTCCTTGTCTTCCGCCAGCTCCTTCAATTTCTTCACCATCGTCAGCTCCCGTCATCTGCAAGGCCATGCCCATCATGGATGCTTTTTATTCTAGTGAGCAAAACTAGAGACGGGAGTCTAATCCAATAGAAAACAGCGTCTAAACGTGCGCCAGCGCACACGCAGCCTAGGCAGCGGCCTTGACGGGGCCGTGCAGCAGGCCGTGCAGGCGGAAGCCCTCGCGGATATTTTCGCGCAGCACGGCGCCCTTCCACGGCTTGGTGTAGAAGCGGTCGACGGCGCCACGGTTAATCGCCGCCATGATCGGCGTCAAATCGGCAAAGGCGGACAGCATGATGCGGAAGGTGTCGGGGCACAGGTGCTTGACGCGCTCCATGAATTCGGTGCCGCTCATGAGCGGCATGCACTGGTCGCACAAAATAACCTGCACCCTGTGGCGCGCCAGGATATCAAAACCCTCGGCCGCCGTTTGCGCCGTCAGGATGCGGTAGCCATCCTGCGCCAGGAAGTCGCTGAGCACGTCGAGCATGAAGACATCGTCGTCGACAATCAACAGCGTTTGCTGTTCTTCGCTGCCCGCATCCTGTGGCGCCTGCAGCAGTTTGCCGCCCATCAGCATCTGCTCGAATTCTTCCTGCGGCACGGGGCGGCTGAAATAGTAGCCCTGCATCTCGTCGCAGCCGTGGCGCCGCAGATAGGCCAGCTGCGCATCGTTTTCCACGCCTTCGGCGATCACCTGCAGCTTCATGCTGTGCGCCATGCTGATGATGGCCAGGACGATGGCCGCGTCGTCCGGGTTGCTGGTGACTTCGCGCACGAAGGCGATGTCGATCTTCAGCTTGTCGATGGGGAAGCGCTTCAGGTAGGCCAGGCTGGAATAGCCGGTGCCGAAATCGTCGATGGAAATCTGGATGCCCAGCGCCTTGAGATTGCGCAATACGGCGATGGTTTCTTCGGCGTTCGACATCAGCGAACTTTCCGTCAATTCGAGTTCCAGCAAGTCGGGCGCGATGTCGTGCTTGCGGATCGCCTTGAGCACTTCTTCTTCCAGGCCGCCGACAAAAAACTGGATGCCCGAGACGTTCACCGACAGGTGCACTGGACCGATGCTGCTGGCGCACCACTCGCTGATTTTCTTGCACGCCTCGTCGAGCACCCAGTTGCCGACCCGCACGATCAGCCCCGTCTCTTCGAGCACGGGGATGAACAGGGCCGGCGAGACCATGCCATGACCGGGGCGGCGCCAGCGTATCAGCGCCTCGGCACCGCTGATGCGCCCCGAGATGATATGCACCTTGGGTTGGAAGTACAGCACGAATTCCTCGTTCTCGATGGCACGCCGCAGGGCGTTTTCCATCTCCAGGCGCGCCATCGATTGCACATTCATTTCCGCCGTGAAGAAGCGGAAGGTATCGCGGCCCGCCTCCTTGGCGCGGTACATGGCCGTGTCGGCATATTGAATCAGGGTGTCGGCGTCGGCACCATCGTCGGGATACACGGAAATACCGACGCTGACCGTCACCGTCACTTCATGCCCCTGCAAGTCGAAAGGCTTGCGCATCGCTTCGCGGATCTTGTCGACCACGCCCACGGCATGCTGCGCGCCTTCGGGCAGCAGCAGGATGGCGGCAAATTCATCGCCGCCGAAGCGGCCGATGGTGTCGCGCACGCGCAGGCTATCGACCAGGCGCTTGGAAAACTGGCGCAGCAAGTCGTCGCCGAGGGTGTGGCCCAGGGTATCGTTCACATTCTTGAAGCGGTCGACATCCATGAACAGCACGGCCACGGCCCACTGGTGTTCGGCAGCCTGGACCAGCGAATGGGTCAGCGAGGAGTAGAACTGGCTGCGGTTGGGCAAGCCGGTCAGGGTATCGAAATGCGCCAGTTTCATCAGGCGTTGTTCGGCATCCTTGCGCTCGGTGATATCGCGCGCCACCGCCACCAGGATCCAGCTCTGGCCCGAACGCAAGGTGCGCCGCTGCACTTCCACCGACAGCGGCGAGCCATCCTTGCGCTGCAGCTGCAATTCCGTCATCGTACTGCCCTGGTCGCCCGCCAGCAGCTTGCTATACAGCTCTTCGAGCTGGGCCTCGCCCTCATGCGCCCGGCCCGGCCCCACCCTGAGAAAATCCTCGCGCTCGAAGCCCAGCATGCGGCAAGCCGTCTGGTTGACGTCGACGAAGCACAGGCCGGCGCGGTCGATGAGGAAAATCGCGTCGGCCGTGGCGTCCATCGCCAGGCGGAAGCGGCGCAAGTCTTCGTCGAGGCGGATGCGCGCCGCCATGTCCAGCGTCAGCTGCTCGTGATGGCGCTTGATTTCATCGTACAGCAGCAGGTTGTCATAGGCGACGGCGATCTGCGCGGCCACGGTGGCGGCGACGCGCTCGTCGACTTCGGAAAATTCATTCGCCCCAAGCTTGTCAACCAGATACAGCCAGCCATGGCTGCGCTCGCGCGAGGCGATGGCCACGCCCAGGAAGGAGTGCACGGGAGGATGCGACTCGGGCAAGCCCAGCGCAGCGGGATCGCCCTTCAGGCCATTCACGCGGTAGGGCTGGCGCTGTTCCAGCAGCCGGTTCAGGATGCCCGTGCGCGGCGCGCTGGCGATGTGCCCGATGTTTTTTTCGGCGCCGCACGAGGAAAAATAACTGAGTTTTTCAGCGCCCTGCTCCAGCACGCCGATGCAGGCATATCTGGAGACGCAGATATTTTGCGCCACCTTGCAGCCGGTCTCGATCAGCGCGCGCGGATCGCGTTCGGCGCCCAGCTCGATACCGAGCTCGATCAGCGCTGTCAGGCGCAGGCTCACCGCCTGCAGGCTAGCTAGCGAGCGCGACAGGCGCTCCGTCATGATGGCCAGGTCTTCCGGCATGGCCGCCTGGCCCTCGCCCTGGCTGGCCAGCTGCGAAATGTGCAAGCTGCTGGACTCCAGTTCGTCCAGATAGCCGCTGACCTGCTTGTCGATGCCGGCCAGCTCGCCTGCGCCAGGCGAGGCGCGCACGGCTACGGCGGCGGGCAGCGCAGCGGCAGGCGGCGCGGCCAGTCCCAGCGCCTCGTTGACCGTGCGCACGATGAGCTCGGGGTCGGACGGTTTCGGCAGCACCCAGCGCACGCCGCATGCTTGCGCCAGCTGGATCGCTTCCTGCTCGCGGTAAGTGGCCGTATAAAAAATGATGGGCACGTCAGCCAGCGCGGCATCTTCATGCACGCGCATGACGAATTCGTAGCCATCCATGTTCGGCATGAGGATATCGGAGATGATCAGGTCCGGCCGCTCGGTACGCATGACGTCCAGCGCATCGGCGCCATTGGCCGCTTCCAGCAGGCGATGGCCGCTGTAGCCCAGCAGCGCAGTGAGGAATTCGCGGTTCAGTACATGATCGTCGACGATCAGTATGGTGGCTATGTCGTTTTTAACTGGCGTCGACGGCGCCCCGGGTAAAAAAGATTCCAGCTCCGCGACGAACAGGTCAGGCTCGATCGGCTTGCCGATATAGCCATTGAATCCCGCCTCGAGCAAGCGTTCCCGGTCGCCCACCATGGCCAGCGCCGTCACGGCCAGGGCAGGAATCTTGCGCAGCAGCGGGTCTTTTTTCAGCTCGGCCACCACGCCATAGCCATCGAGCTTGGGCAAATGCACATCGCAGATGATCAAGTCCGGCAATTCGCTGCGCGCCATGCGCACGCCCTCCTCGCCGTCATAGGCGGCCAGCGGCGTATACCCGAAGGCCCGCAGCAGGTACACCATCAATTCCATATTGGTGGCGTTATCTTCGATGATCAGGATACGCGCGGACAATTTGCACTCCCAATAAAAACTGCATTGACCCAATTCTGCCTGCGCGCATTTTTCCGCTGGTGCGTGCAGCATAACAATTCTACAACATCTTGCCATGGATCCCGGCACATTACGTTGCAGGATGTTAATGGAGCGCCGGATGCGGCCTCAGGAATAAATTTCTCGGTAGCACCATCCTGACGTTAGCTTAAACCAGTACGCGAGTGGAAAACAGGTTTTTCTGGCCCTTGCCCTATTCATTACGGGCAACAGCAGAGTCAAAACAGACCGTCTGCCATGCAGACAGGATGCCACGGGACTCAGGCAACATGGGAGGAAGATGGGGGTTGGCCGACTTCGTACTTGATAGTAATTTCCGCCAGCAGCTGATGCAGCACGCGCGCATCGCTGGCCAGTGCCACATGGCCGATGCCGCCGAAGGCAATATGGCGCGCGCCGGGCAGCAGCGCAGAAGATTGCGGTGCGACAATATTGTCGTGATGCGAGTAGATCGAGGTGAACAAGGCGCGCGTTTCCGGCGTCTCGCTGGCGGCCAGTTGCGCCAGCCAGCCGCTGGGCGCGTCGTTGATGCGGCGCATCTGGCGCGCATTGGTACCCGCCGCCAGGTTGGCCAGCGCCGTGCCCTGGTGCGGCGTACCGACGGTGATGATGCGCGCCACGCAGGCCGCGCCATGCCGGCGCAGCCAGGCGCGCGCCACCAGGCCGCCCATGCTGTGCGCCACGATGATCACGCGTTCGCTGCCCGTGCGCGCACACAGGCCCTCGATCGCCTGCGCCACTTGCGGCACGTAGGCGTCGATGCCGGCGCCGATCGGCTCCAGGTCGACGGCGTCATGCGCGATGCCGGCCTGCGCCAGCTGGCCGCTCAGCTGCGTCCAGTAGCCGCGGTTGCACACATAGCCGTGGATCAGCAGCACCGGCAGACCCTGGGGCGGCGTGTCAGCGTCCAGCACATGCAGGCGCGGACGCAGCATGCCCCACGACGAAGTCCACAAGGTGGCGCGCAACTCGCCCAGGAACAGGCGCGCGGCGCCCAGGGCGCCGAGCCGGTATTCAGGGGCACGGCACTGCCAAGGCGCCGGCTTTGCCAGAAATTGCGCGCCACGATCAGCGCGCGCACGGCCAGCAGCAGGGCCAGCGCCAGCAGCAAGGCCACGGCGGGCGGCGCAACGCCCCACGCCTGCATGGCCAGGTACGCAAGTCCCAGCACGGCCAGCACCTGCAGCAGCATCAGCCACTTGAGGATGCGTGCGATCATGCCGCCGCTGGAACGGGCACGGGAGCCGGCGTGCCCGTCAGCTCCCGCGCCAGGCCGCTCGCCAGGCGTGCCGCCAGCGCATAAATCGTCAACTGCGGATTGGCGCCGATCGAAGTGGGAAACAGCGAACCGTCATGCACGGACAGGTTGCGCACGCCGTGGTAGCGGCCATTCGCTGCCGCCACGCCCAGGCGCGCATCGTCCGACATGGCGCAGCCGCCCATCACGTGGGCCGACACTACCCTGGCCAGCAGGGCCTGGTACGGCAAGGCGTTGATGGCTTGCTGCGCCTGCGTCCAGCTGGTGTAGTGGCTGGCCATTTCATGCACGGGATACACGCTCTTCGCGCCGGCGGCGAACTGGATTTCCGCCATCGACAGCAGCGCGCGCCGCACGCCATCCCAGATGAAGGGCGTGAGCGGATAGTCGAGCACGGGCGCGCCGACACTGTCGATGGCAACACTGCCGCCGGACGCCTCGGAATGAAAGCCATCGCGCAGCAGCGCCAGCAAGCCGTGCACGTGCGGGAATTGGCGCATGGTGCGCGCGTGCTCGTCGCCGAAGCCGCCCATGGTGGTGGCCATCAGCAGCGGGTGCAGGGGCGGCGCTTCGAGCTTGTAGCCGATAGCCCCATCGATGGGCGCCGTGTGCAGGAAATGGTCGGAATAAATCGTCTGTGGCGCGCCCGCATAGGCGTCGACCCGTTGTTCGAACAGGCCGGCCGAAATCACCGTCGGATGCAAAAAGGTGCGCTTGCCCAGCAAGCCATGCGGGTCCGGCGCCTTCGAGCGCAGCAGCAGCGCCGGTGAATTGATGGCGCCACCGGCCAGCACAAAATGTTTGGCCCGCACGGTGATGCGCACGCCCGTGGGCGCCTGCCCGGCAGCATCGAGCGCCACGACCTGCAGGCTGTCGATGCGCTCGCCCTGGAAGACAAAACGCTCCGCGCGCGCATGCGTAAGCAGGCTCGCCCCCAGCGACAAGGCCGAAGGAATCGTCGTCACCAGCATCGACTGCTTGGCGTTGGTCGGACAGCCCATGCCGCAGTAGCCCAGGTTCCAGCAGCCGTTCACATTGCGCCGGATGGCTGCAGTGGGGATGCCCAGCGCCGTGGCGCCACGGCGCAACAGATCGTTGTTTTCGTTGGGCGGCGCGGCCCAGTCGCTCACATGCAGGCGAGTCTCCATCATGGCGAACCACGGCGCCATGGCTTCCACCGTGTAGCCGGCCAGGCCAAAATGCTGCTGCCAGTAGGCCAGCGTGCCCGGTGGCGTGCGAAAGCTGGAGGTCCAGTTGACGGTCGTCGAGCCGCCCACCGTACGTCCCTGCAGGATATTGATCGCCTTGTCGCGCGTCTTGCGCGCGGCCGATTCCTGGTACAGGGTGGGATAAGCATCCGCTTCGCGCATCTTGAAGTCTTTCGAGGACTTCAAGCCGCCCTCTTCGACGATCAGCACTTTCAAGCCGGCCAGCGCGAGGATTTCCGCCGTCACGCCGCCGCCGGCACCGCTGCCGATGACGACCACGTCAGCCTCCAGGGTGCGCTCTGCGCTCACACTGCTGGCGTCGGTGACGTTCCAGCCGGCGGCAATGCCGGCGGCGATGGGGTCGGGAATGGGAGATGTACTCATGGTGGCTTTCTCAACTCAGCTCGGGCAGCGGCCCCGGATAGCCGATGGCGGCCCAGTGGGCGGCATCGGCGTACCAGGCGCCGAGAATCAGGTCGTGCAGGGCCAGGTAGGCCGTCTGCAGGGTGGCCAGGCGGTGCGTGCGCCAGGATTGCAAAAAAGCGGCCACCTGGGCCGGGTCGGCATCCAGCCAGCCGCCTTTCACTCCGGCGACAAAGCGCCGTGCGGGCGCCAGTGCCAGCAAGCCGAACAAATCCTGCACTTCCTGCTGTTGCGCCAATGGCAAGCCAAGAATGGCCGTGCGCACGCCGGCGATGGCGCCGTCCAGCGCTGCGGCCCGCGTAGCAGCGTGCGGTGGCGGCAAGGCCTCGCCCAGCATGGCCGGCACGATGGCCGCCAATGCCGCGCGCGCCTCGCCATCGAGCACAAAGCGCCCCGGCGGCGCAGGTCCGCGCAGCAGGCGGTACGCAGCGCCGCCGGCTGCCAGCGTACCGGCGCCAATGAGGCCCAGTTTCAGAAACGATCTGCGTTGCATCGTCATGTCTCCCTTTGTTATATACCGCCTTTTGCAGGCCAGTGTACGCCAAAGGGAATCGGCATCCATACGCAAAAACTAGAGCGTGGCATCTAGCTTTTGGACAAGAGCGGGACAGGAGCGGGAGGGAGCGCAGGCACGCTGCGCGCGTGGTTTTATTTTTTTGCCATCGCCAGGATATGGCGCGCGATGCCGCGCAGGATATTGACTTCTTCCGTTTCCAGCCCCGTGCGCGAAAACAGGCGTTTCAGGCGCGGCATGAGCTTTTTCGGATTGTCGGCGTCGAGGAAGTCGATGGCCACCAGCGCCTGCTGCAGATGCTCATACATGCCGTCCACCTGCGCCAGGCTGGCCGCGTCGCCATGGAAACCGACCACGCTGGCCGCCTGAGCGTCGCCCAAGGCCGCCACGCGGCACTCATAGGCCACCACCTGCGCCGCCTGCGACAGGTTCAGCGACGAATATTCAGGGTTGGCGGGGATGTTGATCAGCACATTGCACTGCTCGACGATCTCGTTGGGCAAGCCGAAACGCTCGTTGCCGAAGATGACGGCGGCGTGCAGCTCTTGCGCGGCGGCCAGCTGGCCGGCGATGGCGCGCGGCGCGGTTACGGGCGGCGAGAATTCGCGCAGCCGGGCCGAGACGGCCGCCGCGTAATTGCAGCCTTCGAGCGCCTCGGCGATCGAGCCGACGATGCGCGCGCCGGCCAGGATATCCTGCGCGCCGCTGGCAAAAGCCACCGCTTCCGGGTCCGTCAAGGCATCGGGAAAGCGCGGGTTGACCAGCACCAGATCGGAAAAACCCATCGTTTTCATGGCGCGTGCAACGCCGCCAATGTTGCCAGGACGACTAGTTTCGACAAGAATAAATCGCAGGCGTTTGAAAAGAGACGTGTTGATTTCGGGCAGATTCATTTAAAATAGCGCTATTGCGCGGTATCGATACAGGAAATTTCGGGAAACGGAGTCACAAAACGCTGACTCCAGGCCGGGATTTTAACCACTTCGGCACCGCTCCGCTCTTTAATTCATTCTTGCACTCTATCGTACCGGCGCCGAAAGGCGGCCTTGGGCGGTCGCGTGCTTTTAACGGAAGCTCACATGCACCCAATGCTCAACACGGCGATCAAAGCCGCCCGCCGCGGCGCCGCCGTCATCAATCGCGCCTCTTTTGACCTCGACCGCGTCGTCGTCACGGAAAAACAACATAACGATTTCGTCACCGACGTCGACCAGGCGGCCGAACAAGCCATCATCGAGGTGCTGTCCAAGGCCTACCCGGACCACGCGTTCCTGGCAGAGGAATCGGGAGCTTCCGCGAACAGTCACGACGAGAATGAATATCAGTGGATCATCGACCCGATCGATGGCACCACCAACTTTATCCACGGTTTTCCGCAGTATTGCATCTCGATCGCGCTGGCGCATCGCGGCGTCGTCACGCAAGCCGTCATCTACGATCCGGTGCGCAATGACCTGTTCACTGCCACCAAGGGCGCAGGCGCCTACCTGAACGAAAAACGCATCCGCGTCACCAAGCTCGATCGCATCTCGAACGCCTTGCTGGGCACCGGCCACGGCGCCGGCCCGCGCGCGCTCGACGAATACCTGAAAATGTACCAGATCATGGGTGAACGCAGCCAGGGCATACGCAGCGCCGGCTCGGCCGCGCTGGACCTGGCTTATGTTGCCTGCGGCCGCCTGGACGGTTTCTATCAAAAAGGCCTGAAGCCGTGGGACATCGCCGCAGGCGCGCTGATGATCACCGAATCGGGCGGCATCGTCGGTGAATTCAGCGGCGAATCGGACTACCTGTACAAGGGCGACGTCATCGCCGCCAGCCCGAAGATCTTTGGCCAGATGATTACCTTGCTAACGCCGTTCGCTTAAATCTCTACACAGCGCCGCTGCCATGGCGGCGCTGCTTGTCTCGCCCCCGTTTCAATCCGTAATCGTATATCCCGAAAACGTCGTCGCTACGCCTGAAGGCGTCATCACCGTAATGCTCATCAAGCCGCTGCTGACGGAATTGGTACAGGCATAACCGCTGGATGCATCGGTCTGGCTGGCGTCGCTTGCCAGGCCTATGTTATAAATCCAGTTGGCGGCATCGGGGCTGCTCGTGTTAGGCACCGTGAAAAAGCTGCCAGTGGTGATCCTGCCATTGCCACTGGTGACTGTGATGGTTGAACCGGCTGGCAATATATTACCCGGCAAATCAAACGGCAGCGCCTGCGTCGACGTAGCTGCCTTATTCAGTGCAAACACAGTGCCATTGCTGTCACGGATTGCGACGCGTATCAGTTTCGTCGAATTAATGAATGGAACGCCGCTGACGCAATGGTCGAGTGCGATAACCGTGCCATTGAGCGGCGTGACATTCGCAGCACTGGTCGACAGCACTTGCACTAACGCACTGCGCACATGCACGGTGTTGGCAGCCGTCGTGTTGACACTGGAGGCTGCCCGCAACACGCCGTTATACTGAAGATCTCCCTTTACGTCCCAGGCGCCACTGCCGTTTGAATCGATATATTGTTCGCCAGCGGCGCGGCTGGCGTTTCCGCTGGTCCAGCCGTCGTCTATGAAATTGGCGTTCGCGGTGCTGACCGCGCGGTCATTGCGGAACGGCTCTCCCAGGTCGGCATAACTTTCATTGGCCTCGAACAGATTGTTGCCGTTGGCGTCGACAAAACTTTCCTCTCCCAGTGCATACGCCAATACTGTTACGCGGCCGTCGGCCGGACGCGGATTGCCGGCGCAAAAACGTACCGAGCACGAACCCGGTATGCCTTTCTGAGTGATGATCGTGCCGTCGGTCAAGGTCGTCTCCACCAGGCCCGTGAGGCACGAAGCATCGACCGTGCCGCCTTCGGCCGTGAAGCTGACGGCCGTGCCATCCGGCACCGGATTATGGAAATGGTCGCCCAGGCGGGCCGTGATGGCGGCGCCGGTCGGCGTGGCGCAGCCGGCAAAATTCCAGCCTTCGGTGTTAACCATCGACGTACTGAGCGTAAAACTGTTTTGCTCGGGTATGCCGGTCGACACCACCAATTGATCCGATACAGTCGACAGGCTCGTGCCTTGCAGGCTTGCTGTGACTCTGATCGGCGTATTCACCGTGCCGGACGCCACCGTGGTGCTGACGCTGCCGTCGGCGCCGCTGGTCGACTGCGCCGGATTCAGGCTCAAGCCGCCGGCCGTGGTGTTGAGCGAGAAGTCGACCACCTTCCCGCTGACCGGATTGCCATTCCTGTCGCGCACCTTGAAGGTGACGATGGACGACTCTTGCCGGCCGGCACCGCCCGTCCCTTTCAGGGCGATATTTTGCGGCAGCGCGGAAACGAAACCAATCTGGCCGGCGCTGGCGGTCTGCACCGTCAGGGTGCCGGTCTGGCTGAGCGTGGTGGCATTGAATACCGTGCTGGCCGTGATCACGTCGGCCGCGCCGCAGCCCTTGTCGATATATGAGGTAGTGGCCACGCCGTTGACAGTATTAACGGGGGTGCTGATGGTCGCCTTGCCGGCGCTGGCGCAGGGCGAACTGAAGACGACCGACTGCACCGGCGCGTAGACGGCGGCGCCATTCATGACCGTCACGCTCAGGCCGGCCGTGCCGCCCGCCGACAGCAGCGCCGGCGCGACGCCGACAGTACTCAGGGTCAGGCTCGGGAAGACCACGCTGTAATTGATACTCGACGTCAGCACGCTGCCATTCACCGTGGCGCTGGCCGTCAGCGCGAAGGCGCCGCTCTGGCTGCCGGCCGCAATGACAATGCTGGCCACGCCATTTGCATCCGTCAGGGCACTGGCGGAACCGGGGGTGAAGGAGGCGCTCTTGTCGCTGCTATTCAAGGTCAGCAAGACACCCGGCAACACCGCGCCGCTACCGTCCTTGACCACGGCTTGCACGGTGGCGCTATTGCCGGGCCCCACCGTCGTGGTCGCATTGCCGCCGCCATCCTTCAGGCTCAGCGCCAAGGTCGCTGGCGCAGCGGGAACGACAGGCGTGACGGGCGCAACCACGCAACCTGGCAAGCTCGTATTGCGGCTCGGATCGAGCGTAGTGCAATCGGCACTACCAGAACCACCGCCGCCACAACCGGCCAACAGCGTGGCGGCCGTGCCGGCCGCCAGATAATGTGCCCAACGTGCCGGCAAACCGCTACTCGTCAATCCAGACATGTACTTCTCCCTGTTATTTTTGATGCTAATAATTTTCTACTGCCACGTTGGCTATGCTTGGTCGCGTCCCAGAATCAAGCGGACGCCGGCGCCGCGCCCCAGACTGTCCACTGGCACCAGTTTCATGGCCTGCCCCGGCTGTGCCACGGCAAGACGCAAGGCACTGGCCTGGCGCTCGTTGCCTGGCGCATACAGAATCTGGCTGCGTGCATGGCGAAAACCAGGCAGGTTGCCAAGCCGGCTTACCACGATGCCTTGCACCTGCACGCGCAAGCGTACCTGGGCCGCCATGCCACGGATGCCATTGCCGTTAATAATTTCGATATTACCCGGCGCCTGTAACGCTACGGCGACGGACACGGCTGCCGGTGCTGCCGCATCCACCTGCGCCGCCTGCACCAGTTGCAAATTATTGCGCGCCAGTTGCCTGCCGCCATCGCGCGCCACTGCCTGCTCAAGCATGCTGGACGCCTGCGCCAGCTCCCCCTGCAAGTAGTACACATAACCGAGATTATTCATCGGCTGGGCGGCCTGCGGATATTCGCTGACCAGCTCGCGCAGCGCGGAGGCCGCCTGTTCGAGCCGGCCAAGGCGGGCATCGAGCACGGCCTGCGCATTGCGCGCCCCCAGTTGCCGCGGGTCGAGCGCAATCGAGACGGCATAGGCCTCGGCCGCCAGTTGCAGCTGCCCCCGCTCCTGATAAAACTTTCCAAGCTCAAAGTACGTGGCGGCATTCTGGCCGGCGGAATTGTTGATGCGCTGCACCGCCTGAATATTCCACGCGGCGGGGGCCAGCGGCGCCGCGCAACCCTGCAGCAAGCACGCCAGCATCCACAGGCCAGGTAATCTGGTGATAGCCGAGAGTAACTTCATACGCCGCGCATCGCCGGCAGCAAGACACGGTAAATCTGCAAAATGGCCGGTCCCATGAGTACCACCATCAACGATGGAAAGATAAAAAATATCAAGGGAAACAACAGCTTGAGGGCGATTTTCGCCGCCGTCTCCTCGGCCCGCTGGCGCCGCTTGGTGCGCAGTTGATCAGACTGCACCCGCAACGAAGCGGCGATGCTGGTGCCGAAGCGCTCCGCCTGTATCAGCAAGGTCACCAGGGAATCGACATCCTCCACGCCCGTGCGCAGCGCCAAGTTGCGCAAGGCCTTGTCCTTGGCGCTGCCGGCGCGTAATTCCAACGTCACCAATTGCAATTCCTCGGCCAGGATTTCACTTTTCATGCCAATTTCCTGCGCCACCCGCGCCAGCGCGGCATCCATCGCCAGGCCAGCTTCGACGCACACGGTCATGAGGTCCAGCGCATCGGGAAAGGTTTCAAAGATTTCGCGTTGCCGCTCTTTCAGGCAATGCTTGAGCCATATATTGGGCAAGTAATAACCGGCGGCCGCGGCCGATATCAGCCACAGGAAAAAATTGTGGTCTCCATGCCGCAGCAGCAGATAGGCCAGCAAGGGAAGCAGCAGCGTCAGCCCCGTCTTGGCGGCGTAAAACAGCCCCGGCGCGTAGCTCTTGCGCCAACCCGCATTGATGAAGCGGATGCGGATGGGCGACTCATCCCAACCTTCTTCCGGCACGGACAACTTGGCCAGCGGGCGGGTCAGGCTGACGATGCGTTCCACCCAGCGCTGATTGGCGCGGCGGCCCTTGGTGGTCTCGATTTTCTTGCCATCAAGCGCCTCCAGGCGCACTTGCACCGCGCTGCCCGCAAACAAGCGCATGAGTAGCAAGACAATGCCGAACACGATCAGGAACAACGCCATCAGCAAGGCTATCTGTATGCCGTTCATCGTGCCGCTCCTATTTTTTTCAACTGCATCATCTCATGCCCTCACACGCGAATGCGGACGATCTTGCGGATCACCAACACGCCTAAAACGAGCAAGCTCAAGGCCACCACCACCATTTTCCGACCACCCCGGTCGGTGTACAGCAAAGCCAGGAATTGCGGATTCATCAGGTGCATCATCAAGGCTGCGCCGAATGGCAACAAGCCCAGGATCCAGGCGGACATGCGCCCTTCGGCCGAGAGCACACGCACCTGGCCAAGCAATTTCAAACGATCGCGGATGATGGCGCTGATACTGGTCAGCAACTCTGTCAAATTGCCGCCCGTTTCACGCTGGATCAGGACGGCGATCACAAAGTAACGCAGATCGGCACTCGGTACCCGCGTCGCCAGGTTCGTCAAGGCGTCCGACATCGACACGCCAAAATTGACCTCGTCGAAAACGGCGCGGAACTCGTCGGCCAGCGGCCCGTTCATTTCATCGCCGACCATTTTCAGCGCGGTCGGGAATGCGTGGCCGGCGCGCATGGCGCGGCCCATCAAGTCCAGCGCATCGGGCAATTGCTGTTCGATGCGCGACTGCCGGCTGGCCTTGGCGCGGGTCACCATAAAATAGGGCAAGGCCGCGCTGGCCAAGGTCAGCGCCAGGCGGATATACAGCGGCAAACTGAATAAACTCAGCATGACCAGGCCGACCAGCCAGGCCAGCAAGGAGTAGCCAAGGAATTTGCCGACATTCCAGCTTTTTCCCGACTGCAGCAATAAACGGTCCAGCAACTTGACGCCGGGCAGCGCTTCCAGTAGGCCCTGCAGGCCGGGATTCGGACTGAGCGGCCGCTCCTTGGTGATCGACACGGCTTTGCTGCTGTCATCACTGGCCGTATGCATGGCGCGCAAGCGCCGCGCAACCCGTCCGGCGCCGGCGCCGCGCGCCGATTGCCAGCCAAGGTAGACGGCGCCAACCAGCAACAGCACCGTCAGGAAGATCAGCATATAGACCAAATAGGAAAGGTAATTCATGCCGCGTCAGCGCCCCGATCCGGTCGGTTCGAACAGCGCACTGGAGACGCCGATGCCGAAGCTGTTCAAGCGCTCGAGGAAACGCGGACGAATGCCGCTGGCCGAAAAATGGCCGACCACGGTACCGCCCTCGCCCACGCCCGTCTGCTTGAAGCTGAAGATTTCCTGCATCGTGATCACATCGCCTTCCATGCCCGTGATTTCCTGGATTGAGGTCACCTTGCGCTTGCCGTCGATCAGGCGCGACACCTGCACCACTACCGAGACGGCCGAACTGATCTGCTGGCGGATGGCCTTGCTGGGCAGGTTGGCGGCCGCCATGCTGATCATGTTTTCCAAACGCGTAATGGCGTCGCGCGGCGTGTTCGCATGGATCGTCGCCATGGAACCTTCATGACCCGTGTTCATGGCGCCCAGCATGTCGAGCGCTTCGGCGCCGCGCACCTCGCCCAGAATGATGCGGTCGGGGCGCATGCGCAAGGCGTTGCGCACCAGCGCCCGCTGCGACACTTCGCCCTTGCCTTCGATATTCGGCGGCCGGGTTTCCAGGCGCACCACGTGCGGCTGCTGCAATTGCAGCTCGGCCGCGTCTTCGACTGTGACGATGCGTTCGGTATTGCCGATGAAGCCGGAGATCACGTTGAGCATGGTGGTCTTGCCGCTGCCCGTGCCCCCGGAAATGAGGATATTCATCTTCGCCTTGCCCAGGCCCTGCAGCACTTCGGCCATCTCGGCCGTCATGCTGTTGTAGGCGACCAGATCGGCCAGGCGCAGCGGATCGACGGAAAAGCGCCGGATCGACATCACCGGCCCATCGATGGCCAGCGGCGGGATGATGGCGTTCACGCGCGAGCCGTCCGGCAGGCGCGCATCGACCATGGGGCTCGATTCATCGATGCGGCGGCCCACGCGCGAGACGATCTTGTCGATGATCTTCATCAGGTGGGCGTCGTCATTGAAGACGACATCGGTCAGTTCCAGCTTGCCGCGCCGCTCCACATACACCTGCTTGTGGCCGTTGACCAGGATATCCGACACGCTCGGATCGGACAGCAGCGTTTCCAGGGGGCCGAAGCCGAGCATCTCGTTGCGGATGTCGCGCGTCAGGTTCTTGCGCTCGACATCATTGATGACCACCGCTTCTTCGTCCAGCAAGCGCTCGACCAGGCTGCGCAATTCATCGCGGATCTGTTCCTGCGTCAGGCGTTGCATGCTTTCCAGGTCGACCCGTTCCAGCAGCAGCGAGTGGATGCGCTGTTTCAGCTCGCGGTAGCTGCGGTTGTCGATGGCCGGCGCGCGCTGTGGCGTCAGGGGGGCGATCTTGCCGCTGCCGAGCCGTTCGCGTATCGACAGCGTGGACGTAGGGGAGCTTGTCATGGGAATGATCCTGTTCTAAATCGTGGTTAGCCGCGCTGCAGCACGCGGCTCAGCCAGCCTTGACGCACGGGTTCAACGCTGACGCCGGTCAAGCTGGCGGCAAATTCCTGCAGCGAACGCGTGATGGGGCTGGTTTTGTCCAGCTGCAAGATGGGTACGCCCTGGTTGACCGAGGCGGCCGCCGAGGCATAGTGATTCGGCACCGTGCGGTCGATCGTGGTGCCGTATGCCGCTTCCAGGTCTTGCAGGCGGATTTCGCCACCCTTGTCGTGCCGGTTCACGATCAGGCGGATCTTGTCCTTGTCGTATTCGAGCGAACGGAACATGCCCAGCAGGCGCTTGCCGTCGCGAATGTAGGGCAAGGTGGTTTGCAATATCGGGAAAATCATGTCGGCATGATCGAGCGCGCGCACGCTGACCGCGTCGAGGTTGCGGCCCACGTCGAGCACGACGAAATCGTACTGGCGCCGCGCCAGCTTGATGATGGCGTCGATATGCTCGGGCAGGACTTCGCTGGCATGGGCCGGATCCTCTGGCGCGGCCAGCACGCTGAAATTGGGCAGCACATTAAGCATGCTCGAGGCCAGGAACGAGGGGTCGAGGCGGTGGATGTCGCGCGTCACGTCGGCCAGGGTGGCCAGCGGCTTGTTTTCCGAAACAAACAGCGAGGCATCGCCGAAGTGCAGGTTCAAGTCCAGCAAGGCAACGCGCTTGTGGCCACTGGCCGCCAGGGCATAGCCCAGGTTGGTGGCGATGAAGGTGGCGCCGCTGCCGCCCTTGCACGAAATGAAGGCCAGCACCTTGCCATTGCCATTGTCGCGCCGCTCGAGTTTTTCCTCGATGCGTTCGAGCGCCGGGTACATGCTGGCGGCCGCAGCCGGGAACGGCAGCACTTCGCGCACGCCGGCGCGCATGGCCTGCAGCAGAAATTCCGGCGAATGCTGCGGGCAAAGCAGGATCACGGCCAGGCGCGGATATTGGTTGCTGAGGCGTTCGATGGCAGCCAGGTCGGCGCCGTCGTTGCCCGGCCGGTCGAAGACCAGCACATCGGGCAGTTGCTGCGCCGAATACAGCTGCTCGAGCGGACCTGCGCCGGCGTCGACGTCGTCGTCCGGATTGCGGCCGCGCACCAGCCGGCCCAGTTCGGCCAGCGCTTTTTCATCCCTGGATATGATGACGATTTTCACGATATGCCTTGCTTGTTTTTTTGTGACGGCGCCGTTCTCACTGGCGTCCACCGATGCCGATAGTAAATCCGGCCGCTTGCGGAACGGGGGCGCTGAAGCTCTTCTGGTAGGCCTCATACGCGGCATTGCCTGCCTTGCCGTCCATGCCTGCCACCGGATCGCGGTTCAGGGCCGCCTGCGGGTTAAGTACTTGCTGGGCGCGCAGCAAATCGACGCTGCGGCCAAAGTTGCGGTCCAGGCGCGGCGTGGTGCCGCAGCCGCTGGCGGCCAGCGCCAGCAGCAGCACGCACAGCATGGGAAGTGAGGGAGGACGCTGCATGGTCTGTTTCCTATTGAATGTCAAAACCGGTTGCCGGTGGGGCCGGCGCTGGTTGTGCGGCTTGGGGCTTGGCGGAACCTTCCATCTTCCCTTGCAAGAAGAATTGCGCGCGGCTGGGCGCGACATAAGCATCCGTTGGCAGCACGTAGTCGCCAGCCAGCGGCTTGACCAGGTGCGGCGTGATGATGAACACCAGTTCGGTGCGGTCGGTCTGGAAGTCGCTGCTGCGGAACAAGGCGCCCAGTACCGGGATTTCGCCCAGCATCGGCAATGCCTTGATATTCGTGGTCACGTTGTTCTTGATCAAGCCACCGATGGCGAAACTCTGGCCATCGAACAATTGCACCGTGGTGGTGGCGCGCCGCGTGGTAAACGCTGGCAGGATCGCGCTGCCGGTGGTGCCGCCGATGGTGATGCCGATCCCATCCTTGTTCAGTTCGGACACTTCCGGCGCCACCTTCAGGTTGATGCGCCCGCCTTCAAGCACGGTCGGCGTGAACTTCACGGCGATGCCGAATTCCTTCTCCTCCAGGGTCACCTTGTTGGTGGTGCTGTCTTGCGCTACCGGAATGAAAATCTTGCCGCCGGCCAGGAAGCTGGCTTCCTGGCCGCTGATCGCCATGATGTTCGGTTCGGCCAGCACTTTCACCAGGCCATCGCGTTTTTGTGCATCGAGGGTCAGGAAATTGCCATTTTTTCCATTGAAACCATCGACCAGGCTGGGATTGCCGCTCAACAAATTGGACAGCAGGCTGTAGGTCCAGTTGCCGCTGGTGGCACGCGCGCCGATGCTGGCGCCCAGTTGGTCGACCAGGGTTTTCGATACCTCGGCAATCTTGACTTCCAGCATGACCTGCTGCGGCGCCGCGATCGTCAGCATATTGATCACGCTAGTGCCCGAACTGGCAGCGCCGGCAGGTGTGGCCATAGGCGCAGGCGTGGTCATAGGCGCAGGCGTGGCCGACGCGCTGGCGCCGGCTGGCGCGGACTCGGGCGTGCCGCGCTGGGCGAACGCCTTGGCCATGGCCAGTATCTGGCTGGCCTTGACCGAATCGGACACCATGCCCGACAGCACAATGGCGCCAGCGGCCGCGCTGGCCTTGACATCGGTTTCGCGGGGAAACACCTGCGCCAGTTGCGCCTGCAAGCCGTCGGCATCGACGTCGACCTCGATATCGACAATCACCGGCCGGTGATCCTTGTCCCACAGAATCAGATTGGTACTGCCCGGCGCGAGGCCCCAGATATACAACTCGCTGGAGCTGCCCAGCATCCTGGCGCCAGCCACCTTCGGATCATTGACGGCGATCTGGGAGACGGGGCGGGTCAGGCTGCGCAGGGTCGACTTGCCGACGGAAAGGCGGATGGCTGGCCCCAACCTGGCAATGTCGGCGCCCAGGGACAAAGGTGCCACCGTCTCGGCGGCCTTGAGGGCGATGTCAGGCTTTTTTGGTGCAGGCGCAGCGCAGGCGCCAAAGTGCCACAGCATGCTCGCCGTCAAGCCACTCACGGCCAAGGCCAGGCGTGGCTTGACAATACGGGTACGAAATGAGGTCATCAACTATCCCTGATTCTGGTTTGCTTAAAATTGCTGGACGCGCGTGTCCATGCCGGTGATCACTTTGACGCTTTCGGCAGGGGCCGCGACTGGGGGGGCGGCCGGCCGTGCCGGTGCGCGCGGCGTAGCGGAAGCAGCCGCCCGCGGCACGGCAGCCGGCACCAGCGGCTTCAGTCCCAGCAGCGACTCCTTGGTCGCGCCGCCCGTATTGACGGGCGCCGGATCGATCTGGTTGCGCAGTACCAGCGACAAGGTGCCCACGCTGCGCGCCAGGTCGAGCTTTTCCACCTGGTCTGGCGTCAGTTCCAGGGTCACGGCATTGACCACTTTCGGCTTGTTGTCGTCACGGTTCGATTCCTGCGCCACGGCCAGCACCAGGATGCGTTCCAGGACGATCTTGGAAATGGCCAGTTCGGCGCCGCCTGACGCCTTGGCGCGGTCGTCCTGGGTATTGACCAGGATATCGACGAAGTTGCCTGGCAAGGCAAAGCCGGCCACGCCGACCACGTCGTTGACGCGCACGGTCATGGCGCGCTTGCCGTCGGCCACGATGGACGATAGGCCACCCGTTGTCCCCGGCGGCGCAAGCTTGCTTTCCAATACAGGTTCGCCAAGACTGATGGAGGTGCGCGTGATGCGCCCATCAAGCCCCTTGCTGTCGCTAAAGGCGCCGGGCGGCTGCGCGCCGGTCGGCCAATCCATGCTGCGCAGCATGAGCGGCGTCACCTTGCTGCCCACGCCGATATCGATCAGGGCCACCATGACCTTCTGGCTGGACGGTGTATTTTGCCCCCCCATCCAGATCGCCGCCGCCAGCACGGCCGCGCCGGCCAGCACCAGCGCCAGCAACAACATGAGTAAAGCACGGGTATTTCTCATCGATTTTCCTCTGACTTCAGCTTGATTTCGGTTCGCGCCGCTCTTGCGCGGCCTTATCTTCAGCGCCATCGCGCTCATTGGCACCGGCAAAATAGTTGCTCCAGGCCCAGTCCAGCACCGCTTCGTTGAGCTGCACCGCAGTGCCTTCATAGCGCGCCAGGTCGCGTACCTGGCGTATCAGGTCGCGCGGATAGCAGGCTAGCAACGGCGTGTTGCCGCGCGCATGGCGCTGCAATAAAAAGTCAAAGGCAGCCGCGTCGAAGTCCACGCCGTAGGCCAGGCAGGTCTGGCGAAACACGGTTTCATAATCAGCGGCGCCGAGCGCGGGCACTTCGATCTTGTAGCCCAGGCGCCGCAGGAAGGCCGCGTCCGACAGGCGCTCGGGCAAGAAATTCGATGAAAACACCACCACCACGTCGAACGGGACCTGGAAGGTATGGCCGTTGTGCAGCGACAGATAATCGATGGCGCGGTCCATCGGCACGATCCAGCGGTTCATCAGTTCCAGTGGCGAACAGCGCTGCCGCCCCAGGTCATCGATGATGAAAATGCCGTTGTTTGCCTTCAGGTGGGGCGGCGCACGGTACAAACGCGTCACGCTGTCGAAGCGCAAGTCGAGCATTTCCAGGGTCAGCTCGCCGCCGGTGAGCACCGCCGGGCGGCGCACGCCGCGCACCCAGCGCGCATCGAGCTGCACGACTTTCTCGATGCCTGCCGGCACTTCCTGACATTGCGCGGCCGGCACATGCAGCACCGGATCATAGAAAGGCACGACTTCGCCATCGACCATGATCGCGTAAGGCAGCGCTATCGCCCCCTGCAGCAGATCTTGCAGGCGCTCGGCCAGGTAGGTCTTGCCGCTGCCGGCGGCGCCATAAATGAAAATGGCGCGCCCGGAATTCATGGCCGAACCCAGCTGGTCGAGCACTGTCGGGTTGACCACCACGCCGTCGAAGCTGGCCTGTACCCGTGAGCGGGTGACATGCATGTTGGCTACGCTCTGGCCCGACACTTGCGCGTTATAGGCGGCCAGCGGCACCGGGCATGGCCCGGCATAGGCATTGCGCGCCAAACACTCAAGCGCGCGCTGACGGCCACTGTCCGTCAATTGGTAATGGATGTCGGCATCGGTGCCGCTGGCGCCGCGACGCATCACCTCGCACATTTTTTCCAGCCGAATAAAGGCGATCACGGGGTCGATCACCCCCAGGCCCAGCTTGACGTAGGCGGCCAGCTCGGGCAAATGCAGCTGGCCGCGCTGGAACAGCACCTTGACCAGCAATTCGACCAGGAACAGGAAGGGCAGCCCCGTCTCTTCGACCGTGCGCGGGGCGCGCAGCGACGCTGGCGCCGGGAGCACGTCAGCAGACATGGGCAAACTGCCAGGACAAGATACGCATTACGCAAATATCCCCAGCTGGCCGCTGGCGGCCAGCAACAGGTAGATCAGCGTGCCGCTGGCAATGGCGATCGCATACGGCAGTTTGCCGCTAGCCGCGGGGGGGGCATCAATGCCCGGCCTCTGGCCTGCGATCCCACGCATGAGACTATTCAACAACAGGTGATAGCTATTGCTGGTGACCTGGCGCAGCGTGCCATGAAAGGCTGCCACGGCCAGCGCCAGCACGCCACCGGCGAGCAGGCTGAACAGCATGGCGCCCAACACCGCTTGCGGTCCGACAAATGCACCCACCATCGCCATCAATTTGACATCGCCGGCACCCATGGTCTTGAGCATATACATCGGCATCAACAGCGCCATACCCAGCGCCAGGCCGGCCACTGCCGGCCACAGGCCGATCGCGCCGGGTGCCGCCATGAACAGGCCCGCACCAGCAGGCAACAATGCATTGAGCAATAATCCGGCCAACGCGCCTGGAAACACCAGGCGATTCGGAATGCGGCGGCTGCGCACGTCATGCCACACGGCCACTAGCAGCAAGCTGGCCAACAAGACCGCTGGCGACCAAATCAGGAAAAAATGAGCGGACATGGAATCTTCAACACGGTGAAAACGACGGCCAGACCACAAACAAAAATGGTCCGGCGCCATGCGACATGGCCCGGACCATCACACCGGCAATCGCACAAAAACAGTGCCGACTGCCTGGCGGCGCGAGTTGAAATTATTTGAGTCTCGCAGCAATGTTAGTGAATACGGTAGACAGGCCACCGGTCAGATATCCTATCGCAGTAACCAGCCCGGCGGTAATCAGTGCGGCGATCAGGGCGTATTCGATGGCGGTAACGCCATCTTCTTCAGCGATAAAGTTTTTGATGAAATTCATGATTAATCCATTCAGAGTGAGTTTTAACAACGTCATGTGGGACTGCTGATGCAACCAGTAAATGGATCAACTTTATGGACCCTTGCATATGGCCAGGAGTGCAATCAGGCACACCACGGCTATCAGCGACAACAACAAGGCGTGTTCGAAAAATGAGCTGCCACGTTGATCTTGCAAGAAGTACGCAAGACCGCGCGCGCCATCATTTTTCAAGTACATTCCCCCGCTCCTGTCAGTGTTCGCAATATCAGTCTGGCTAGCTCAGCGACAATTACCGATTGCTGATGGAAGTATTATATGAAGGTAGCTATTGATATAAATCAGACAAAAGTCATTTTCTAGGCAGTACAAAAGAGCTTTTTTTCCCAAAGGAAACTACTACATTTGTACTGGCACCCGCTATTCACCTACTTTGCGAGCCCGTTCTTGACGGCATACACATACAGCTCCAGCCGGTTGGCCACGTCCAGTTTGCTGTAGATCGAGGTTAAATGGTTGCGCAAGGTTTGGTCGGAAATAAAGGCGCGCTGGGCGATCGCCTTGTTCAGCGCGCCATTGCCATCCACCATCATGGCGACGATCTTGCGCTCCTTCTGCGTCAGCGAGGCGATCCTTGCCGCCTCCGGATCGGGCGCCGGCGCCGGCTTCATCAGCGCCCCCAGCATGCTACCCAGCAATGCCTGGTCCAGGCAAACCTCGCCGCGATGCACCCGCGCGATGACGTCGATGACTTCTTCCGCCGTCGCCTCCTTGCCGATCACGCCGCGCGCACCGCCGCGCACCGCCCGGCTGAGCACGTCCTGGTCGCGCGTGCCGCTGAACATCACCGCCCGCGTGACGCCATTGGCCAGCAGCGCAGGCACGAAGTCGACGGAACAGAGGCCGTCCAGGTCGACGTCGAGCACGATGACATCGGGCTGCACGCTATTGACCAGCGCCAGCGCACTGTCGATCGTGCTGGCGCTGGCGACCACTTTCATCGGCGGCTCGGCGCCCTCCAGCAGCTTTTCCAGGCCCCATAACATCGTCTTGTGGTCATCGACCAGCATCACGCGAATGGCATTTTGAATCGACATGCTTTACCTCTTTCCTTGAAGCCCATCCCCGCATCCCATCTGACGCAGGCTGTTAAACCGGAATTTCAATGCGCACCGCGGTCGCGCCGCCGGCGGCCTGCTCAACCTGCACGCTACCGCCCAGCGCCGATGCGCGTTCAGTGATCGAGGCCGGGATGAACTCGCCGCTGCCGGACGCATCGGACGCGTTCTCTATGGATATCGACAAATAGTGCGCGCCGCACGCCAGCACCACGCGGCCGTCGCGGGCGGTGGTGTGCTTGCGAATATTGCTCATGCCTTCATTCACGATCTGAAGCACTTCCGCCGCCAGCCTGTCGCTCACATCAAAACCGCGCGCCGCGACGATCTCGATATCGATGCCAAAGAATTTCTTCAGCTGTTCCGCCTGGCGCCGCAGCGCCACCAGCAATTCCACTTCTTCGTGCTGCGCGCCGGCCCTGACCGTCTGCGCCATCTGGCGCAGGTCGCCGATCACCTGGCCGCTCATGTCGAGCAGCTTGTCCAGGTCGTCCAGCAAGGGACTATCCGGCGCGGCCCTGGCGCGCAAGGCGCTCAAGCCATGGCGCAGGCCGATATACGGCTGGATGGTCGAGTCGTGCAAGTCGCGCGCAATTTTTTGCCGCTCGCGGTAGGCGGCGTCGGAGGCCAGTTTGTCGAGAATGGCAATGTTCTCAATCAAGGGAAACACTTGCGCCACGATATGCGCGAGGAACTTGGCATCGGCGCGGGAAAAGCGCTGCCGCGGCGAAATCACATAAATGCGCCCCTTCCCCTTGCGCAAAGGCAAGGGGATGCTGACGAAGGACTGGGCATCGAGCAATTCGGCCAGCGCCGCGCCATGCGTGCCATCGAGGCGCTGCCACTTGCCGCCGCGCTCGATTCCCGCCAGCGCGCCACCCCAGCCAAGGCGCGTGCGCAGCGACGGCGCATACAGCACGCTCTGGCTGGCGCCGAACACCATCAGCGGCGCCACTGCGGCCTCGCTCATCTGGCTGACGCGTCCGGCACTGCCATTGAGCGCCGTGCGCAACTGCCAGTGCGCAGCGCTGCCTTCGCGCATCACCAGGATGCAGCTGCTGGCGCCGAAGAAGATCCGGGTTTTCTCCAGGATCGAGGCCACCGTATGGTCGACGCCAAAACGCGGATTGGATTGCTGGCTGACCTCGCGCAGCAAGGCCAGCCGGCGCTTCTGCAACAGCCCCAGGCCACCCCAGTAGGCGATCATGTAGCCGAGCGCCATGACAAAGGTCGTGCGCAACAACAGATGCGAGATGCTCAGCACCTTATTTGACGCCATCGACGCCAGCGCCAGCAAGACACAGGACGCCAGCGTGATGCGGGCGCCCTCGTCCAGGCCGCGCTGGAACGACGACGTCAATATGACAAAGAAGAAGAAGGGGAAGAAATAGCTTTCGCCGCCGCCGGTACAAAACACAATCAGCCCACACCACAGGACATCGAGCCAATAGATCGACTTGCCATGAACGAATGAGCGATTGAAATACAGGAGGAGAAACAATAGTGCACTGTGCAACACGTAAGCGCTCAAGATCAGCAAGGCAACCTGGCTCGGTCCGCCAAGATTGGCGGGATTGATAATCAGCGTCAATAACGCCGTCACCGCCAGCAGCAGGCGCATGCCGAAAATCATTGTCAAGTCTACATGATCCTCCATGGGCAAGCCCGCGTCGGCATGCTGCTCTCCTTGCAGTTGTTGCTTGTGCTGCATCCTGATTTCATCACTTTGTAAAGGTGCCATTGCCTGGATAGCGCCAGGACAACGGTTATTTATTTTTAATTTCCATGCCAACCGCATATTACTCTCTGGAAGCCACGCAAAGGTATGCCGAGCAACTTATTTACTACATAAATTGCAATTAACTTGATTTTTAAGCACTTTAATTCCAACCTCGCTAACCGAAAGCAATATAAAATGAACTTCGGCAAGTTGATGACAGGCCAGTCATCGCATGCGCGCCAGCGCTTGCCTTCACTCGGACACCAGATATGAACTTCAGCAAGGCTCCGGCCAGCCCCACCCGACCACCGCCAGGCAGACTACGCCAGTGTGGCTCCACCATTGTCGAATTCGCCATCATCGCGCCGGCCTTCCTGCTGCTGGTGATCGGCATCATTGAGATGAGCATGGCGTATTTCGCCAACCTGACCATGCAGCACGCCGTTCGCGAAGGCGCGCGCTATGCAGTGACGGGGAGCAGCGACCTTGATCCGAGCAGCAGCAACCAGCAGCGCTACCAGGCGGTCATTCAAAAAATGAAAGATAGTTCGATGGGCATGTACGACAAGGTCAGTCCCGTCATTTCAGTGAATGGCAGCACCGGCACCAACGCCGGCATGTTCGGCAACGCCGGTGATATCGTGGTCATCTCCGTCGATTGCAGCTGGCCGTTTGCCACGCCGATGATTGCCGCCTTCTTCAAGGACGGCAAGGCGCACTTCGTGGTGGCGGCGACCATGCGCAATGAAAGTTTTGGCGGCTTATGATGCGGACAAGAACGTTTCCTTTTTCACGCCATGCCGCGCGCGGCATTGCCGCCGTGGAATTCGCCATCGTGCTGCCGCTGCTGGCGCTGCTGCTATTCATGGTCGTTGACCTGTCGCGCGCCATCCAGGCCAAGATCATTTTGCTCAACATTAGCCGGGAAGGCGCCAACCTGGCCGCGCGCTCCACAGCCGACCTGAGCGGCTCAAGCCAGACTATCATGAATGCCCTTGCGGCCAGCACCCCGCCGCTGGACATGAGCGGACGCGGCATGATCTACATCACCAAGATCATGGGCTACACGGCCAAGAGCGGCTTGCGCAATATCGTGTTGGAACAATACCGCTGGAGCGCCGGCGTAAATGCCAGCGGCTATCAGCCTGCCAGCCAGGTCTGGCAATGCGGCAGCTGGGACAGCGGCGGCACGTGCACCAATATTGCCAAGACCGACAGCGCCCCCGTGGTGTCCCTGATGCAGGGCATGTTGTCCGATGGCGAACTGATCTACGCAGTGGAAACTTTCTATAATTTCGACATGCTGTTCGGCACCCTGAAAGTCGGCGACAGCACGACGCCGGTGCTGGGTCCCAATCTTACTTCGATGACGGTATTTTGATGCGCATTCCACACAAGAAACAAGGCGGGCAAGTCCTGGTCATGGTGGCGCTGACGGCTATCGTCCTGATCGCCTCGGTCGGCCTGGCGGTCGATTCGGCGCTGGGCTACTTCGTCAAGGCCAAGCTGAATGCGGCGGTCGACTCGGCCAGCCTGGCGGCGGCGCGCGGCGTCACGCTGGGCGACACCCAGGCGGCGCAGGCGGCCAATGCGCGCCAGTCGGCCAAGGAGTTTTTTGACATCAATTACCCCGACAAATTCCTGCTCTCGACACCCGTCCTGAACCCGGTCGGCGTAAGCTTCGACAAGGGCACGGTGACGATCGACGTCTCGGCCAGCGCCTCGCTGCCCGTCTCGCTGATGGGCATACTCGGCTTCAAGACCCTGGAGGTGGCGGCCAGAGCGCAAACCATCCGCAAGGACCTGGATATGGTGCTGGTGATGGATACCTCGGGTTCGCTAAATGGCAATAAGGATGCAGTCAAGGCTGCTGGCAAATCATTCCTGAACAAGTTCAATTCCAGCGTGGACCGCGTTGGCCTAATGCATTTCGCCTATGGTGTGGAAAACGATCTCCCCTTTCCCCTTGATCAGACCAAGCGCGGCTTCGACCGTAGCAAGGCCACGATAAAAATAGACAGTTTTATTTTCGATGGCGGCACCAATTCGGCCGACGGCATGTTCCAAGCCCGCAAACAGCTGAACGACATCAGCCAGATCAACCGCTCCAGCCTGCGCGTCATCGTGTTCTTCTCCGACGGCTCGCCGGCGGCCTTTTCGTCATACTTCCCCACCGTCGCCGGCAGCCCATGCACAACGGCCGGCTCGATTGCCACTGTAACAGTAAATAATAGTGCGCCATTGTTCGGCCTGTATAAGACCGACGTGGCTTATGCTGACCTGAAACCGTTAACAGACTCTACATGCAAGGCAAATAAAATATCCAAGCTTCCCAATTGGTATAACACCTACGACGCGACGGCGCAGGAGTTCCCCCTCGTGACCAACACGCCGCGCAAGGTGACCGATTCGCTGTCCACGCCGCTGGAACAATGGACCAATGTGCACCGCGCCTCGCGCAACCTGGTCGAAGCGATGGCGGCCAAGGCGCGCCAGGACGGCATTTACATCTTTACCCTGGGCATGGGTGCATCGTTGAAAAACAAGGAGGGTCCGGACAATGAATTAGGCGAAGACTTGCTGCGCTGCCTGGCCAATTCGACCGATGCGAAGGCCAGTTGCCAAAAGTCGGCCGAACCTAGAGGCCTGTACTGCTACGCCGCCACCGAGAGCGACCTGAGCCCCTGCTTCACGCGCCTCGCCTCGGCCATCCTGCGCATTTCCAAGTAAGCTCGGCACGCATGGGGATGAACAGCGCTTACAGTGTCCCCTCCAGCATCAGGCGCAGCGTGCGGTAGCTGCCCGTATCGAGCGTGCGCAACATGCTGCCCGCGCCATCGGCATACCGGCTGCCTGTGGCGTAATCCTGCTGTAACAGGTTGGCGCCGGACAGGCGCACACGCAGCCTGTCGCTGAACTTCCACAGCGCGTAAAGATCGAGTTCACGCTTGACGCCCACATACGCCAGCAGCGCGCTTGAGCTGCGCGAGCGCCCGCCCGCCTGGTAATTGAGATTACCGCCCAGACTCAAAGGCAAGCCGGCCAGCCGGTAATCGCCTCCCAGGTTGGCGCTCCACGGCAGTTGGCTATCCAGGTGGTTGTCCGGGCCGGCGATGGCGGCGACGCGCGACCAGTTGCGCGCCACGTTAGCCCGCAGATCGAGCGCGGGCGCGCCTTGCATGAGCGCTGCCAAGGGCAGCCTGGCTTCCAGCTCGATGCCGCGCACCTGCGCGTCGCCCTGGTTGACGGGTGTGGCCACCCAGCGCCCGCCGCTCTGGTACAGCTGGTCGCGCATCACGCCGCTGATGCGCCGCAGCGAGCCGCTCACGCCCAGCATGGCTCCCTTGGCCGGGTAGTATTCATACGCTGCATCGAGCCCCCAGGCCAGCTCCGGGCGCAGGGCAGGATTGCCCTGGTTGTCGGGATTGGTGGCGCTGTTGCCATTGTCGACCGTATAGCGGCGCGGCATCAGCTCGAAAATCTCGGGCGCCTTGTAGGTGCGCGTGATGGCCGCGCGCAACTGGTCTTCAGTGCGCAATTTCCACAGGCTTTGCAGCAGCGGACTCCACACTTGCGAGCGCACGTCGACGGGTTTACCTCCTCCTTCGGCGCCGCCCGTGCGGCTGGCCGTACGCAAGCCTTCCCAGCGCAGGCCAAGGTATAGCGACCAGCGCTTTGAAAGACTCCATTCATCCTGCGCATACAGGGCCAGGCGCGTGGCGGTGGCTGCATAGTCTTCATCAGACAGCACCGGCGTTTCAGAGGGGGAAAACTGGCGCTCGCGGCGAAAATCGGCACGCCGGCGCCGGCCGGCATCCCAGCCGGCGGCCAGCAAATGGTGTTCGCCCAGCTGGCGCCGGTAACTGCCACTGAAGGTGGCGCCGACGTCATCGACGCCCGAATCGACCAGATGGGTCGAGCGCAGCACGCGGCCCGGACCGTAGCCTTCGAAAATGAAGTCGTTGGCGCGATGATTGAGCTGCACGCCCAGCTTGACGTCAAGGCTGGCGCCCCGCTCCAGCTTGCGCAGCCAGTGCAGGTCACTGCGGAGGGTAACACTGGCCTGGTCGAAGTCACTGTGGTTATCGGGATAGTTGCTGTTGCCACCCACATACGCCGTTTCCAGGCCCCCGTGGCGGTTCGCCACACGCTTGACGCTGAGCAGGCTTTGCCAGGCCAGGCTGTCTTCGTTGGCCAGCGCCCAAGTCAGGCGCGGCGCCAGCTCCAGAGCGTTGACGCCGACCGTTTCGCGCTGCGGCGTATGGCGCAGCACGGTGGTGTTGCCATCCATATCGACGTTGCGCCCCCATTCCTCGATATCGACGCGGCGCGCCGTGCGGCTGGCGGTACCGGCTAGTGCATACGAAAGCTTTTTCTGCTTGCCCGACCATTGCAAGGTGGCGCTGCCGGCGTTCAGTCCATGGCTGTTCGAGGCGCCCAGCTTGAACTCGCGCTGCGGTTTTGCCGTCGTTTTTTTCAACACGATATTGATCGAGCCGGCAATTGCCTGCGCGGAAAATTCGGCGGTGGCGGCGCGCTGGATTTCCACGCGTTCGACCAGTTCCGGGTCGAGGCTGTCGAGCGCAAAGCCGGCTGGCACAGGCACGCCGTCGAGCATGATCAAGGTATAGCCCTGCCCCAGGCCGCGCAACTGGATTTGACCGCCCTGGCCGGCGCCGGGCGCAGCGCCAATCGTGATGCCGGGCAGGCGCTTGAGCACATCGGACAGGGCGCGGTCGCCTTGCCGTATCAATTCATCGTGACCGATGACGATGGCCGAGACCGTATCGTTGCGGCGCTGCGCGGTTTTATCGGCGCTGACGGTGACCGAGGGAACAAGATCGTCGGCGCACACGGGGGCCGACCATGGCAGCGCGAGGCTGCATAGCAGTAAGGTATGACGCATGAAAATCCTAAGTAGCGTGGAGAAAAGCCGGGGTTAGCAACGCAATTAGCGGCCGAACTGTTCCTTGCGCATGCGCAGGGCGCGCACGCTGGCATTCGCGTCCAGCCCGGCCAGCCGGCTTTGCGGGTCTTGCAACTGGTCGTTGTGCCAGGCCTGGAAGTGCAGGTGCGGCCCGGTGGCGCGGCCCGTGTCACCCACGGTGCCGATTAGCTGCGCGCTTGTTACGGCGTCGCCGTTGCTGACGTTCACGCTATCGAGGTGGGCGTACAGCGATTGCCAGCCACCGCCATGGTCAACGCGCACAGCCTTGCCCAGGCGCGCATCCTCGCTGACAGTGGCGATGCCGTCCGCCACCGCCTGCACGGGCGTGCCCCGCCTGGCCGCCAGATCCAGCCCACGCAAGCCGTTCGGGTTGGTAGGCCGCACTACGCCAAAGAAACCGGTGACGCGCATGCTGGCCAGCGGATTGCGCCAGGCCATCGGCGCCGTCGCTGGCGGGGCCGTGATCTCAGCCGGCACAGTCGCCGCCGTCCAGGCCAGGGCCGGCTGCAGCGCCAGGCTGGCGGCGCCGATGGCGCACAGCACCAGAGCCGTCAGCGCGCGCAGCGCTGGCGCCATGCACGGCTGGCCATCGCGCAGGCGGACCAGACGGTCGATCATGCCGTCCTTGCTGCCGCCGAAGGCCAAGCCCCTCAAGGACTGTGCCTGCAAGCCCAATTGCTTCACCAGCGCCGCTGCATATTGCTGGCGCTGGCGCTGCGAACGGCCAGCCAGCACGTGGCGGTCGCAGCCCAATTCCTGCGCCCAAGCCAGCTTGCCGGCCAGCCAGCGCGCAGCCGGATTGAACCACAGCAGCGCCTGCAAGATCGTGGCCAGCAGCAGGAACAATGGATCGCGACGGCGCGCATGGGTCAGTTCATGGGCGATCACCAGTTGCTGCTGTTCGGGCGTGAATTGCGCCAGGTGCGCCGGAAGCAGCAGGCGCGGGCGCCACACGCCCACCAGCATCGGCGAAATCGGCGCGTCCACTTGCAGCACCTCCAGGCCATGCAAGCGGCGTGGGTGCGCCAGTGTGAGCAGCGTGTGCATCATGGCGCGACCGCGCTGATAGCGCCATGCTGAGTAAGCCAGGCCCAGCAGATAGATCAGGCCCCACGCGGTGGGCACCAAGGCCAGCCAGGCAGCGCCGGATGGAACGCTGGCCGCCACCGCCGGCAAGGCCATGTCTGCAGGCGCGATGAATGCCTGGTTGACCAGCGCCACAGGCACGGCCACCTCGGGCACCACGCTCAACTGCTGGCTGTCGGGCAGCAGCGGCAGCAAAAATGCGGTGGTCAGCACCAGCTGCGCACCGAGCCATACGCTGCGCTGGGCCGCCAGCGCCGGCCAGCGCCGTTGCGCCAGGCTCAGCAAGCCCCACAACAGCAGACCGGTCAGAAGGCAGGCGGCGCTGGCCTGCAACAGGGTAAGTGAGAAGAGCAGCATCGCTTACTCCTTTGCGTCAGCGGGCCAGTCCTGCAGCAATTGTTCCAGCGCCGCCAACTCCTGCTGGTCCACCAGTTTGCTGCCCGTAAACATACTGACCGGCAAGGGACTGTCGATTTCCATCACGCGCCGGCCGAAATCGTGGGCAAACGCGGCCAGGGTGGCCACCTTGTCCACGTTCGCCTCATACACCAGCACGCCGTGCACGCTGCGTTGCAGCAGCATGCCCTTGTCCAGCATGCGTTCGAGCGTCTTGCGCGTGGACGAAAACGACCAGCCCAGCTCTTCTTCCACGCGGGCATGTAATTCGCGCGCGGACAGGGGCTGCTCCTTCCACAGGGCTTTCAATAACGACAGTTCGGTAACGGATGGCGTGGCCATGGAGACTCCTTATGTGACGAATGAATCAATTATGCGACATGCGTCACACGCATGCAAGCGAAATCTGCGACAGGTGTCGCACGCGTGTTCGGCCACACGAGCGGCGCCCTGCACCTTGCAAACTTGAAACAGTTGGAACGCTTTTATGCAAGGCTGTTATACTTCGCGTGTGCGGCACATATGACCAGTCCCCTTGCCGCTGTCTTTCGACCCCTAATCTGATTGCCTGCGACTGGCGCCCCACGATGGCGACAGGCCGATCTCACAATAAAGTTACCATGTCCTTTTCCTCCCTCGGATTGTCCGACGCTATCGTTCGTGCCGTTACCGAACACGGCTACACCGTACCGACCCCGATCCAGACACAGGCGATTCCCGCCGTGCTCGCTGGCGGCGACTTGCTGGCCGGTGCACAAACCGGTACCGGCAAGACGGCCGGCTTCACCCTGCCCCTGCTGCACCGCCTGTCGACCGACGCAAACGGCGCGGCTATTACCAGCAACACCTCCACGCGCCCTATCCGCGCCCTGATCCTGGCACCGACGCGCGAACTCGCCGCGCAGGTCGAGGAAAGCGTGCGCACCTACGGCAAGTACACCAAGCTGAACTCCACCGTGATCTTCGGCGGCGTCGGCATCAACCCGCAAATCAAGCAATTGAAGCATGGCGTCGACGTCCTCGTCGCCACGCCGGGCCGTTTGCTGGACCACATGGGCCAGGGCACGGTTGACTTGTCGAAAGTGGAAATCCTGATCCTGGACGAAGCCGACCGCATGCTCGACATGGGCTTCATCCGCGACATCAAGAAAGTGCTGGCCGTGCTGCCGCCGAAACGCCAGAACCTGCTGTTCTCGGCAACGTTCTCGGAAGAAATCAAGGCCCTGGCCGATGGCTTGCTGAACAAACCAGCCATGATTGAAGTAGCGCGCCGCAATTCGACCGTGGAAGTGATCCAGCAAAAGATCCATCCGGTCGACCGCGACAAGAAGCATCCGATGCTGTCCTACCTGATCAAGTCGAACAACTGGACGCAAGTACTGGTATTTACGCGCACCAAGCACGGCGCCAATAAACTGGTCGAGCAACTGGGCGCGGACGGCATTGGCGCCCTGGCCATCCACGGCAACAAGAGCCAGTCGGCGCGCACGCGCGCGCTGTCCGAGTTCAAGGATGGCACCTTGCAAGTGCTGGTCGCCACCGACATCGCCGCGCGCGGTATCGATATCGACCAGTTGCCGCACGTCGTCAACTACGACTTGCCGAACATTCCAGAAGACTATGTGCACCGTATCGGCCGTACCGGCCGTGCCGGCGCCAAGGGCGAAGCCGTCTCGCTGGTCTGCGTGGATGAGCACGAAATGTTGAAAGACATCGAAAAGCTGATCAAGCAAACCCTGCCGCGCGAAGTCATCGAAGGTTTTGAACCGGACCTGAACGCCCGCGCCCAGCCTGTGCAATTGCGCAGCGGCACCGGCGGTCACCGCAACAACAGCCGTGCGCCAGCCGGCGCCGTCGTGCGCGTGAAAACCGGCGGCAGCGGCGCCAAGCCACGCAGCGCCGGCCCATCGGGCGGTGGCGGTGGCGGTGGCAACCGTTCGGGCAATGCGCCACGCTCGGCGGCGAATCACCGCTCCGGTGGCCGCGGCCGCTAAAACGCTGCCTTAAAGCTACTGCGCGGGGCGCTATTGCGTTTGCGTTGCTCGCCGTACTCCAGTACGGCTGCGCGACTCAACGCAATATCACTCCCGCTCGCTACGCTTTCAGGCTGCGTTTGTGTTTGTCAAAAACCGCTCCAGAACTTGCTTCTGGAGCGGTTTTTTCATGCCCGCCACCAATTGCCAAATTGGGCTAGGATAATAGCTATTCTCTTTTTGCGCCCAGACCATGCCGAACTTCGCTGCCAATCTCAGCCTGCTGTTTACCGAACTGCCCTTCCTCGAGCGTTTTTCCGCCGCGCGCAAGGCGGGCTTCGATGCCGTCGAATTCCTGTTTCCGTATGCCATCGAAGCGCGCCAGATCAAGGCGCAGCTTGAGCAGCATCAATTGCAGCTGGCCCTGTTCAACCTGCCACCGGGCGATTGGGAGCGGGGCGAACGCGGTATCGCCTGCGATACGCGGCGCGGCGAGGAGTTTCGCGCCGGCGTGCAGCGGGCGCTCGAGTATGCGCTGGCGCTGGGCGCGACGCAGCTGCACTGCATGGCCGGCATCGTACCGGCCGGCATGCGCCTGGAGCGGGCTCGGCAAAGCCTGATCGGCAACCTGCAATTTGCAGCCGACGCCTTGCGCCCGCATGGCATCAGCTTGCTGATCGAACCGATCAACCATTACGACATGCCCGGTTACTTCCTGAACCATAGCCAGCAGGCGGCCGATATCATCGCCGACTGCCAGCGCGGCAATATCTTCCTGCAATATGACATTTATCACATGCAGCGCATGGAAGGCGAACTGAGCAATACCATCCGCGCCCTGCTGCCCCTGATCCGCCACATCCAGATCGCCGATACGCCGGGCCGCCACGAGCCGGGCACGGGCGAGATCAACTACCGCCACCTGTTCAAGCTGCTCGACCAGGTCGGCTACACGGGCTGGGTCGGCTGCGAATACCGTCCCAGCGGCGACACTGTTGCCGGACTGGGCTGGCGCGAGCAATTAGCGCGATAACGGCGGGAACAAGGGCAGCCGTGGCCGCTGTTGCAAGCAGCTGATCGCACGGCGCTTGCGCCCGCACAAGGCGCGCAAGGCCAGCCAGCACCACAATACCTTTCCATACAGTATTTCCTGTCGAGAGGTGCCGTGCCTTCCCTGCCCACCCGCTATTGCGCCATCGCCTGCCTGCAACTGCTGTTGCTGTCCGGCTGCACCACCGCGCGCACGGACCTGGCGCAAGTGCGCGCGCTGGCCGCTGGCGAAAAAGCCTTGCCAGCCTTCGGCGAACTGGCGCTGCGCCACCGCGACAGCTATGCGCGCCTGCGGCCCTACCTGTCGCCGCCGCAGGACGCCAGCGAAAAGGTGCTCGACCAGCAACGCCGTGCCATGCATGCGGACGTGGCGCTGATCCAGCGCGGCATGTCGCTGTACTTGCAGGCCCTGGGCCGGTTGGCGGGCAAGGACCGCTTTGCCCTGGACAGCGAAATCAACGCGGCCGGCAGCGCCATTCGCGCCTGGCCCGACAGCGGCATCGTCGACCGCGACGTGATGGCATACACCGTCGTGCTGCGCCTGCTTGCGCGCCTGCAGGGAGAGGCTGACCAGCAGGCGCAACTGGCACAGGTGCTGCGCGAAGGCGACGACGCCGTGCAAACGCTGCTGTCGACACTGGCAAGCCTGCTGCGCCTGTACGACAAGGCAGGCGATAACGAGCGCGATATCGTGCTGGGCCTGCTGGAAATGGACCTCGCCTTTACCGACACGCCACAGCTGCGCTTGCTGACGGTGCTGGCCAAAACTGTGCAGCAAAGCAAAATCGAGGAATACCAGCTATATGGCTTGCGCCACACGCTGGCACGGCAACAACTGGCAGCATTGGCGCGCGAACATGCGCGCTTGGCCACGGCTGCCACCCCCACTACCACCACGGAGGCACGATGGATGGATCATCAGGCAGCGAACGCCGTGAAGCAGCCCTGAGCAGCGCCATGCGCGTGGAGCAACTGGCCGACAGCCTGTCGCAGGCGGCCGTCACCTTGCATGGCGCCGTCATGCGCGCCATCCGCAAGCGCGCCAGCGAGGGAGAAAACGCCATCAGCCACAGCCAGGCGCAAGCCGTGTTCGCGCTGGAAGTGGCACTGCGCCAGCAAGCCAACGCGCTGTATGCCGATGCCGCAGGGCATACCGTCGTGGGCCTGGACACGGCGCAGCGCCAGCTCAGCGGCCTGCTCGACACGGCACGCCTGAGCATTGCCCGCAACGACGACGTGCGGCACTGGATCAGCCTGGCTACGAGTTTGTTGCACATGGGCAGCGCCGTCCTGGCCGGCAACCCCGAACGCATCCTTAGCACCTTGGGCAAGGTGCGTGAGCGGCTGCAAGAGATGGCGCCAGGCTGATTGAATTTGGCCGCCCAGCGCCTATACTGGGACGTCCCGCATGCAATCGTGCTTTCGGGGCAACCAGAGGAGACCAACATGCGTACCGAAGCGTATTTGCAATTCAATGGCAATTGCGCGCAAGCGCTGGAATACTACCGCCAGCACCTGCATGGCGAAAACCTTTTCCTGATGCCGTTTCGCGGCACGCCGGGCCAGGAACAAGTCAAGGAAGACTGGTACGACAAGATCATGCATGGTTCCGTACAACTGGGCCCCACCATGCTGATGGGGTCGGACGGCGGCGGCACCGAAGATGGCGCCAAGGGCATGAGCGGCTGCTCGGTCTGCCTGAGCGTCGATGCGCCGGAAGAAGCCGAAAGAGCCTTCGCCGCGCTGGCGCGCGATGGCAGCATCCAGATGCCGCTGCAGGAAACCTTCTGGGCGCAGCGCTTCGGCATGCTGAAAGACCAGTTCGGCGTGGCCTGGATGATCAACTGCGAAAAGAAACCAGCATAAATCAACGGCAACCGCCTGCGCCGCATCAAACGTGGCGCGGGTGGTAGCGCAAGCAGAGCTGGCCATCTTGGACTACCATGATGGTAGAGACTCCCACCGGGTGACAGCCATGAATGGATTGCCGCAAGACCAGCTACAGCGCCTGCAAGGCGTGCTGGAGCAACGCAAGCTTGCGCTACTGGAACAAATCGAGGGCGAAACGGCCGAAGCCGACGCGCGTGCCTCGCTGCTCAATGAAATCGAAGCCTCGCCGGCCGACAACGCCAGCGTGCACACCCTGAACGCCCTCGTCAGCGAGGCGGCCGAACACAACGTGGCGCAGCTGGCCCTCATCAGGCAGGCGCTGGCCAGGATGGCCGACGGCAGCTATGGCTTGTGCGACAACTGCGGCGAAGCCATCGGCCTGTCGCGCCTGAACGCACGCCCCGAAGCGCGCCTGTGCATCGATTGCCAGACGCGGCTGGAAAAGGCCCAGCGTTAGTCATTGCAGCAACGCAACGGGGCAAGGCATCGCTGCCCTGCCCCTCGCCTTTTGCCGTTTGCCTTTCACCTTTACTGCTGTGCTGCTATCCGGCTCCCGCCAGCCTCTGTGTGCTGACTGGGCAGCCGGGTCTCCTCCACTGCCATTGCCCTGCTTCAATCTTCAATCTTCAATCTTCAATCTTCAAGCTGCAAGCCTGCTCAACTCACCACTGTGCGCCATGGATGGCGATATGCGCGCCCGTGACCAGCGCTATCTTTGTTCCTGCATTGCTGTGCCTCCCCGCTTGTTATGCTTGATCTGCGTGGGATCAAGTGTAGGCACAGTTTTTAGCGCCAGTTTTGCGCCAGATCAAGTGCCCGGCCTGCCAGGCACAGTGGCATGCGTGCGCGAACTGTGCCCCGACTGTGCCAGAATGGGGCTTACCGCACAGCGAGAGGCCAGGCCATGACGTATAAAACCGTGTTGCTGCATATTGACGACAGTGCCAGCCGCAGCGCCCGCATCGACGCGGCCGCCAGCATCGCGCAAGCCTGCGGCGGCCACCTGACGGGCGTGGCCCTGACGGGCGTGTCGCGCCTGCTGTACCAGAACCAGCCCGACCTCGATGCCGACCCAAACCTGGCGCTGCACCTCAATTTCTTGAGAGAAAGAGCCACGCGCGCCCTCGATGGTTTCGAGCAGCATGTACGCACGGCCGGCGTCGCCTCGTTCGAGCAGCGCGTACTCGACGATGAGGCGGCGGGCGGCATCAGCCTGCTGGCCCGCTACGCGGACCTGGTGGTGATCAGTCAATACAATGCCAAGGATAAATCGCCGTCCGTGATGCGCGATTTTCCCGCCTACGTGCTGCTGCATTCGGGCCGGCCCGTGCTGATCGTGCCGTACGCGCCGCCGCTGCCGATGCAAGCGCCGCCGGCGGCCGCGCGCAATGTGCTCATTTCATGGAATGCCAGCAAGGAAGCGAGCCGCGCCGTCAGCGCCGCCCTGCCCCTGCTGCAGCGTGCCGGGCAAGTCCACGTGGCCATCTTCGATGCCAAGGTGCATGCGGCCGAGCATGGCGACCAGCCGGGCGCCGAACTGCTGCAGTACCTGGCGCGCCACGGCGTGGAAGCACGCGTGCATTTGCTCGATGGAGGCGGCGTGCGGCGCGGCGACATCGGCGAAGCGCTGCTGTCGCAGGCGGGGGAGCTGGCGGCCGATTTGCTGGTGATGGGGGCGTATGGCCATTCGCGCCTGCGCGAAACGATACTGGGTGGCGTCACGCGCACAGTCTTGCAGAGCATGACGATCCCCGTGCTGATGGTGCACTAGCACCTTTGGCAGAGCCGCCCGCTAGCCGTCCTGCCAGGGCTGGCTGCGGATCTTGGCCACCTGGCGCTGCGCCAGCCACTGCCACAGCTGCAGCGCATCGCCCTGCGGCAAGGCCGACATGCGGCGCGGGCTGGCCAAGGCGATTTCGCAATCGCGGTCCGACCATTCCTCGAAAGTGACTTCGCCTCCGCTGGCGACCTCGACCTGATACATCAAGCCATCGTCGTAACCAAAGCGCAACAGGACGGCGGACGGGCTGCCATCGGGCGCCGTCTCTGGCGCACGGTACACCTCGGCCAGCGCATCGGCCAGCTGTGCCGGCGACGGCGCACAGATGTCGCGCCCATCGGCCTGCGTAAGAATGAACCATGCCTGTGTCATGACGCGCCCTCCTATCCACACTCATTAGCATGCGAGGCAAGTATTACGGGCAGTCACCTGGGTCCTGTCTTGCATGGGGCGCACGGGAACTATCCCTGACGGCATTGATTAACAATACCAATAAGGATAATACCTAACTTTCGTGCGGCGCGGCACTTATGCCGTACTACGCGGCGCATCGACCAAACCATCGAACAAATCAAGCCACCAGCACGGGGATGCTGAGCGGGTCGAAATCGTGCCAGTCGCCATTGGCGATCGTGCCTTCGGCTTCCTCGATGTGCTCGGCGCCGAGCCGCTGCAATGCCCCGAGCGCCCGCTCGCGCTCGTCGAGGCCGCCCAGCGCCACGGCGATCAGCATGCCGGGATGGCGTGGCGGGCGGCGGTTTTCACCGTTTTTCTCCACTTCGCCCGCATCTTTCATCTTGTTAAAACTGTACAGCGAACCCACATGGGCGCCCACCAGCGCACCGACTACCGGGCCCAGCGGCCCCGTCGCGAGGGTGGCGGCCGCGCCGATGCCGGCGCCCACCGCAGCGCCCACGGCCACGCCTTCCACCACGCCCTCGGGCGTTTCCATGGCGCCCGGCGAGATGTCGCGGTCACCGCCCAGTGCGTGCAGATCGTGCTGCCCCGGCTGGTTGACAAAAAAGGCGCTGATGCGGCTGTCGGGAAAACCCGCCTGGTTCAGGGCGGCGCGCGCGGCGTCAATCTGTTCCTGCAACTGAAAATGACCTGCAATGATGCGTGACATGATTCGGCCCTCCTGGTCGGCTGCTGGCGCACCGCGCGCCACCTTTTCAGCATGCGCCGCCCGCTGGCGAAGTACCGTTCGATTGCGCACACAGGCCGCATTTCCTCAGGCTGAAGTGAAGACGAGTCTGCATGCAATTGCTGTGGTGGCGCAATCAATGCCGTTATTAAATCGCGGCGCCATTTTTTCCAAAAAGAATCTTTTACCCTTGTTTATATGCAAATCATCTAAGCCGGTATGTCACGGCTTTGCCGCATCGGCCACGCTGCCCAGGCGGATAATCGCCGCCCTGGCGGCGGCCGCGCCCGAATAGCGGGGATCACGCAGCAGTGCTTGCTGGTAGGCCTCGACCGCCTGCTTGTGCAAGCCTTGCTCCGCGTAAAACTCTGCGAGGCTGTCCTGCAGATTCGCATCACGCGGATGCAGCCGCACGGCCGCCTGCAGCACGGCCGTGCCTTGCGCAACGGCACCGCTGCCCTTCAGGCGGTAGGCTTCCAGGTTCAACGCCGCCGGGCCGGCCGCGCCCAGCGGATCGCGGGCCAAGGCCACGCGCAGCGCGGCGTCAGCTAGCTCCGTGTTGCCGGCATGCAGCAAGGTCAAGCCCTGCAGTGTGTGCGCACGGTCGCTGAGCGGATACAGCGCCACGGCCAGCCCGCTGGCTGCCAGTGCCCGATCCGCCTCGCCGCGCGCGGCCGATGTTTGCGCCAGATCAACTAGTTCGGGCACGAAATCAGGATAGGCCCGCTGGCCGCGGAAGGCCGCCCGCAGCTTGCCATCCAGTTCAAAGATGGAAGTGGGTGCCGCCGGCCACGCGATGGCCGCCGTGCTGTCCCAGCTGCTGGCCAGGGCGATGATCGCCTGCTCGAAGCCAGGCTCGAAGCGGGGCAACGATTTTGCAGGCGCGCCTTGCGCCAGCACAATATAATCGCGCGCGAAAGCCAGCGCGCCGCCGCTGGAGTATTTATTCAGGTCGGTGCCCGCCTGACGCAGCCGTTCGGCCATGCTGGCGCCGGCCGTCAGGAACACGCGTCCACCTGCGGGATGGCGGGCCGCATCGATAAAGGCACGCGCCGCCGCAGCGTCCGGCGCCAGCGCCTGGCCGTTGATTTGCGTAAAGGCCTCGCGCGTGGCGGCCGCATCCGCGTAAGGCTGGCGCGTGCGCTCGGCGTACGCCCGGCCTTCTTCGAACAAGCCTTGCGCCACCTGATAATAGCGCTGTGCATTTGCCTCGGCAATATACGTTTTCAGCTGCCATGGCTCGCCCGTGACCACCTCGAACAGGCGCTGCACGAACGCTTCCGGGTTGACGCGCTCGAGATTGGCGGCGACGGCAATCGTCAGCTTGCGCGAAGGAAAGCTGAACAGATAGGTGACCGTTTCCGGCTGCTGGCCGCTGTGCGCGATAGCATAGCGCCCGCCCGTCGGGGTCGTTTCCCAGCCCATGCCATAGTCCGTCAAGCGGCCCGCGCGCGTGGCCATCGGCTGCACCATGGCAGCCAGGCTGGCCGCCGACAGTATCTTGCCGTCATGGATGCCTTTGCCGAAGGCCAGCATGTCGGGCACGCTGGCACGCGTGCCGCCGGCCGAGAAGCGGCTGCTGATGTCGACGAATTCCGAATTCTTCAGCTCCGTGCCAACCAGCCGGTAGCCGCGCACGCGGTGCGCGATGACGGCGTCGGGGTTGTCCATGACGGTGGCCGCCATGCCCAGCGGGCTCCACACATGGCGCTGCATGTAGCTGCCATAGCTTTCACCCGAGGCGCCCTCGATGACGGCGCCCAGCAAGTTGTAGCCATAGCTGGTGTAGCGAAAGCGCATGCCCGGTTCGGCGATCAGATCGAACTGTTCGAAGACGGCGATGGACTGGCGCGTCGTCTTGTGCTCCTTGAAATGCTGTTCCGCCTTGTTGTCGCGGTAGGCGTCGATGCCGCCCAGGTGGCCCAGCAACTGGCGCACCGTCACGGGAAACGCTTTCACGGGGAAATATGGCACATAGGTTTGCACGGGCGCATCAAGATCCACCTTGCCCTGCTCGACCAGCTGCAAGATGGCCGCCGCCGTCATGGGCTTGGTGACGGACGCCAGGCGATAGCTGGACTGGGCCGTGGCCGGCACCCGGTTTTCCAGGTCGGCATAGCCATAGCCCTGCACCCATTGCGAATCGCCCTGCGTAAAACCCACGGTCAAGCCCGGTATACGCTCCATGGCCATGCGCTGGGCCACCCAGCCGTCGAAAGCGGCCAAGCGCGCGGCCAGCGCGGGCGCAGGAGCGGAAGCGGCCTGCGCCACGCCGCACAACAGCGCCAGCGCGCCGAAATAGTAATATTTTCTACTTTGCATAATCAATCATTCCCTGGTGAGGCCGCGTCTATGGCGCGGCGCTGGCCCATGGTAAGCGCGTTTCATGCCCGGTTGGCGGACTGTGCACGAAATGCACCTGGCCAGCATGAACAGCACCGCATGTGGCAAATTAGTTGCAAATAAGCAGCTACAATGCCCGCCATGCCCTCTTTCCTTCGCGCCCTGCTGCTGTGCTGCCTGGCCTTTCCCGCTTTCGCCGATGCCATGGCCAGATCATCGCTCGATGATGGCTGGCGCGCCTGCGGCATGCGTACGGCGGCGCCCGCCGCCTCGCTGCACCAGCTGCTCCGGCCGGGCCAGCTGCTGTGCCTGGAACGCGATTTCAGCGTGAGCAGTACGCCGCAGGCATCGACGCTGCTGGTGCTGTCGGCGCTGGCCGCCAGCGAGCTTTGGCTGGATGATATCTTGATCGGCAGCAATGGCCAGCCCGCCCGCCAAGCTGGAGAGGAGCGCGCGGGCGACATCGATTTCGCCATGCCCCTGGCGCCGCAGCAGCTGGCCATGGGCAAGCACCATTTGCGCCTGCTGCTGTCGACGCAACACGTGCCGGCGCGCCTGGCGGCGCCGTTTTATGCGCTGTACCTGATAGATCGGCAAGACTACCGCGCGGCGCTGGCTTGGTACAGGCTGCCGGCGCTGCTGCTGGCCGGCGCGCTGGGCGCCGTCGCCCTGCTCTTCCTTGCCTTGACGGTGCTGTACCAGCGGCACCGGCACTGGGCCATGTTTGCCGCGCTATGCCTGGTGGCAGCGCTGCTGCTGGTGGCGGAAATCTGGCGCAGCTTTGCCGGCTATGCCTATCCTTTGCATCTGCCGCGCCTGTATGCCGTCAACGCCCTGACCTGGCTGTTTTCCGCCCTGCTACCACTGTATTTCCATGCGGCCTACCGCCTGCCGCGCTGGCAGCTGGCAGCCGTCCTGCTGCTGGCGCTCACCGCGCTGGCCGGCGCGCTCCCCGCGCATTTCGACAGCCGCTGCTGGTGGATGTTTTGCGTCGGCCTCGCGGCCAGCCTGGCGCTCAACCTGGCCGCCCTGTGGCGGCGCCTGCCGGGCAGCCGCAGCGGCGCGGCCATCGCGCTGGCCTCGGGCATCCTGTTTGCCTCGACAGGCGAGCGCTTTGCCGAAGGCGGCTTCGCCCTTGTCGTGTGCTTCCTGCTGCTGCCATTGTGCGCCCAGCTGCTGGCGCAGCTGCTTGGAGAACGCAACAAGGCTGCGCGCGCCCAGCAGCTGGAAAACCAGCTCTTGAGAAAAAGCATGCAACCGCATTTCCTGATGAATTCCCTGAGCCTGATCAGCGAACTCAATGCGCAATCGCCGCAGGCGGCCGAAGCGTTCATCGAGGCGCTGGGCGCCGAGTTGCGCATGCTCAACGAGTATGCACAGCAGCCCAGCATCGCCCTGACACAGGAACTGGCCCTGTGCCACAATTATCTGAGCATCATGAGCACGCGCCTGCAGCAGCCATGCAGCCTGCTGCTCGATGGCGAGGCGCCCGGCATCACCGTGCCGCCCGCCATATTGCTGACAGCGCTGGAAAACGCATACAGCCACAACCGCTATCGCCGCGGCGCGCAATTTAAGCTGCGCATCGCCAGGCTTGCGCAAACGCAAGTACTTACGCTATCCCTGCCCGCCGGCGAGCCGCGCCAGCATCTGGGCAGCGGCATGGGCGAACAGTACATCCGCACCAGCCTGCAAGCCGTGTTTGGCGATGGCGCCCACTACGCCATCGAGCAGCGGCAACAGGGCTGGCATCTGACATTTACCTTGCCGGTGGCGCCATGAAGGTCTTGATACTGGAAGATGAGCCGCTGATCGCACAGGGACTGGCACGCGAAGTGCGCGCCCATTTCGGCGCCCGCCTGGCAGCGCTGGCGCTGCACGACACGGTGGAAGAGGCGCTGGCAGAGTTACGGCGAGGCGGCTACGCTTTGCTGCTGCTGGACTTGCAGCTGCACGGCGCCGATGGCTATGAATTGCTGCGCCTGGCCGGCGATTGCACGTTCCAGACCATCGTCGTCTCGGCCCACGCGGAGCGCTCGATCACGGCATTTGAGTTCGGCGTGCTCGACTTCGTTGCCAAGCCCTTCAGCCGCGAACGCCTGCAAAAAGCCCTGCAGCGCTATGTCGACAGGCCCGCCGATGCCGCCGCGCACTCGGCCTCGCTGGCCGTGAAGAAACGGGGCGCGCTGGAATGGATCGCCATGGCCGAGATCGACCACGTGCAGGCCGATGGCCACTACAGCAACATCGTGCTGCGCAGCGGCGAGCAGTGCTTCCATGACTTGCCGATCGACAAGCTCATGGCCCTGCTGCCGCCCCACTTCTTGCGCGTGCACCGCTCCTACATCGTCAACAGCCTGCTCTTCAGGCGTTTGCTGATTGCGCCGGGTGGCAAATATGCGCTCGATACGCAGACCAGCACGGGCATTCCCGTCTCGCGCAGCAGCTATGCGCAACTGAAACAGCGGCTGCTTGGCTGAGTTTGCCAAGCAGAAACCGGCGCTTACCAGTGCTGGGCAAAGTTGGGGAATGGCGTGGCCATATGCTCGGCTTCAGGCGGTGGCGCCATCCAGTCGCGCGGGTCGACCTTGTAGTACTGCAAGAATTGCGCGTACAGCTCGGCGTGGTGCTCGGCCATCTGGTACGGCTTTTCAAAGAAGGTTTCCGTGGCCACGGCAAAGAATTCGGCCGGATTGGTGGCGCCGTAATGGTCCATCACGCTTTGCTGCTGATAAATAGCGTCGTGGCGCAGATTATCGAAATCGCGCGACAGCACCGTGGCCCAGCTGCGATAGCTCGATACGTTCGGCAAATACGGCGCGCCATTCGCGGCGCCCGATTCGCTGTCGAGCTGGTGGGCAAATTCATGCAGCACGACATTGTGGCCATCGCTCCAGTCGGCCGCGCCGCGCTGCACGTGGTCCCAGGCCAGCACCACGCGGCCATCGCCCCACGATTCGCCCAGCAGCCCATTGGCCGACGGCGTCACCACGCCGCCCGGCCCCACTTCATCGCGCGTGACGATAAATTGCGTAGGATAGACGAGGATGGTGTCGAGCTCGGGATACACCTGCGTCTGGCGATTGAGCAGCAGCAAACAGGCCTGGCCGGCGATGGTGTAGCGCATCTCGTGCGTGATCTCCAGGCCGGCGCAGCCGACAAATTTCTTCTGGTACAGAAACTGCACCACCAGCCGCTGCAATTGCTGCTGCAGCGGCGCCGGCATGCGCCGATAGACGGGAATATTATGCTCCAGCACCGCCAGGCCTTCCGGCGGCAAGGGTTGCGCCAGGGCCCGCTTCAGGCGCCAGCGGGGAAACCACAGCGAAAAAACGATGGCGGCCGTGACGAGGGCGATCCACAGCAGCGGGTTCATGCGGATGCCCGTTTCAGCAACACGGCGCGGGACGAGGAAAACGGCAAACAGGTGGCGTAGGCAGACAAGGACAAGCTCCTTCAAGTAAACCCGCGCGTTGCGGGCAGCAGTCCAGCCCACATGGGGATGCTTGCAGTCTTTTCAATCAGCCAACGTCAAAGCGCCGCGCCCAACGCCAAAAGCCGGGTCGCAACCCGGCTCTCGATACGCTACAACAACGCCTGAAAAAACCGTAGCGAGCGGCAGTGATTTGTGGCTAAGAAGCGCAACCGTGCTAGAGCACGGGGGCGCCGAGCCGGTGAGCATCGCAGGCCGCAAAGCGCGCCGCGCAGTAGGTTTGGTCAGGTATTACTCAGCAACTTTCTGTTGCGGCGCTCCAAACAAAGCAGCCACCAGCGGATCGCGCGTCACGGGACCGCGGTTGACGCGGATGGCGTAATGCGTGTCATCGGCCAGGATGTGGAAGTGGCGGCCGCTGCCTGCCATGCTTTGCTCGCGCAGGCCGGGACGATCCTTGCGCGGTGGCGCGCCTTCGCGTTTCGGCTGGACGATGGCGGCCAAAAAGGCGCGCACGCGCTCAGGGTCTGGCGTCAGCTGGTACACTGCCTTGCCCAGGTAGGTGGCGGTGCCTTCGATGTAGCGGGCCAGTTCGATCACGCCCGCTTCGCGCAGGTCGCGGATGTATTTGCGGGCGCCCGATGGCGAAAACTTGAGGAACCAGGCGATTTCATCGGCCAGCATCTCGTGCAGCGACAATTCGCCGATCAGTTTTTGCATGTTTTCGATGCGGCGCAGGGTGGCGGACGTCGAACGCACGCGCTCGATCGGTGCCATGGAAATGGGATTCATGCGCTCCGGGGGGATAGGGGCCGCACGCTCTACCATTTGCGAGCCTTTTTCGGGGCTACGAAGTTCCTGGTGCGCTGCCTTTAATTCGCTCTTCACGTGAGACTGAGTCATTGCATGCATTTGAATACTCCTTTTTAACGATTGCCGGTAGCCCGGATTGTTAAATTCTTGGCAATTTTTATGCCAGAAAGCCACAAATCCAGGGCGTCTGACTACACAATGCCTGCCCCAGCGGCTCAGGTCTGTGCGTTAACGAACATTAGAAGCAAGAAAGTGAAAAATATTTCCATGCGGAATTATTTTCCTTCACAGCCGCTGTTTCACCGCGCAAGGTGAAATAGCGAACAGAAGCGTCAGCATTCCTGCAATAAATTCAAGGCTCTCGCGCGGCGCGGCGCATGCCGTCCGCATCGCCACACATAGACTCTTGCAAAGGAAGCACCATGAATATCCCCACTCTGCTGGCCGCCGCCGCTATCGTTACCCTGTCCGCCTGCAAAAAACCTGCCGACGCGCCCTTGCCAGAAACAGCGCCCATGCCCAGCTCCGCGCCCCAGGTAATGCCGGCGCCAGTCATGCCGGCCACGCCGGAATTGGCCCCAGGCAATGCCACGCATTCTGCGCCCCTGAGCGACCCTGCCACCGCCCCCGCAATGCCGCCGCCCGCCGCAGCGTCAAACTAAGGGCACGCAGGACAGACCAGACAGGCGCCCGCGCGGCGCCGCCCCGACTCCACGGGGGGTTACGCGTTGCCAGCCTGGTTCTGCAACGCGTTTTTTTACGCTTGGAGTGAGCCACGCCATTCAGGTTCTCCGGCGCGCGTCCCCAGCCCTTCTCGATTCCTCTTCTCGTTTCAGCCCTTCCATTTCCTGCTAGCAATGCGGCAATCCGCACGCTATTTCCCGCCAGCGTGCGGAAAAGCGGAATCGCGGCATTTCCGCTCATCTACACATTCGAATTAAGCCTTTATAAACAATCACTTGCAATAAATGACAAAATGCGCTTCACTGGCACGGAAGATGCTTTTATATTTTCATAACCGCCATAGAGCGGCAGCCTTAGCAACTATAAAAACCATCTACCTTTTGGAGACAACAGCATGGCAAGCACCTTCCGCATCTCGTCCTTCCTGAACACCAAAGCACTGGCCGTGGCCGTCGCGCTGGCCGCGCAATTCCCGCTGGCCGTCCACGCGGCCGACCTCGTGCGCCTGGGCAACCTGAAATTCGCCCACTACGGCGCCGTGGCGTACATGAAGGAAATCGCCCCCAAATATGACTTGAAGATTGAAGAGCGCATCTTCGCCAAGGGCCTCGACATCGTGCCCGCCATGATCGCCGGCGAAATCGATGTCTCCGCCAGCGCGCTGGAAGCGGCCATCACGGGCCGCGCCACGGGCCTGCCCGTGTACCTGGTGGGCGGCTTTGCCAAGGGCGGCGTGCAGATCGTCGGGCGCCCTGACCTGAACATCAAGGACGTCGCCGACCTGAAAGGCAAGAAAGTCGGCGTCACGCGCGGCGGCCCGCAGGAAATCCTGCTGTTTGCCGAACTGACCAAGGCCAAGCTGACCTGGTCCGACAAGCCGGGCAAGGACGTGCAGATCCTCTACATGGGCTACCCCGACCTGAACCAGGCCCTGCTGACCCGCGATATCGACGCCATGAGCCAGTCCGAACCGTACTCGACGCAGGCAATCCACAAAAAATACGGCTCGGCCATCATCAAGCCCTATGACACGCCGCTGGGCGAGCCCGTGCGCGCGCTGGTGATGACGGAAAAAATGTACAAGGAAAAGCCTGCCGTGGCGCAGCGCTTCATGGATTGCTTCGTCGCCGCCACGCGCGCCTTTTTAGCCGACCCGAAACTGGCGGAAAAATACGTGCGCGAATCGATGTTCAAGAACCAGATCACCTCCGAGGATTACCGCGACGCCATCGACAACGCCATCTTCACGGAAGATATTTCCCAGAGCCACGTGCAGCTGACCACCGATTACATGGTCAAGTTTGGCGTGGGCCGCATGGCAAAACCGCCTGCAGCGAAGGATTGGGTCAAGCTGGACATGCTGGAAAAAGCCAAGAAATCCTATGTACCACGCTAACCACGACCACGCTAATCGGAAAGTATCACGATGAATATTCAAATGATGAAACGCATCGCGCACGGCTCCATCGTGCCCGTTGCCGTGCTGCTGTTCTGGCAGGCGCTGTCCACGTTCGGCTGGATCAATCCGCAAATCCTTCCCTCGCCCGTGGCAGTGGTAGTGAAGTGGTATGAATACCTGATCCCGATGGAGGCGTACACGCCCGCAGCGGGCAATTACCTGGTGTGGATGTTCTCCGGCGAACTGCCGCATGACGCCTGGGCCAGCCTGTCGCGCGTGCTGGGCGGCTTCGCCATCGGCGCCGGCCTGGCCTTGCCGCTGGGCTTGCTGATGGGCACCAACAAGACCATCTACAAACTGTTCGACCCGCTGGTGCAGGTGCTGCGCCCGATTCCGCCGATCGCCTACATTCCGCTGGCCATCCTGTGGTTCGGCCTGGGCAATCCACCCGCCTTCTTCCTGATCAGCATCGGTTCCTTCTTCCCCGTGCTGATGAATACCATCGCCGGCGTGCGCCAGGTCGACGGCATCTACATCCGCGCCGCGCGCAACCTGGGCGCCAGCCAGATGACCATGTTCCGCCGCGTCATCCTGCCGGCAGCTACGCCCTACATCCTGGCCGGCGCCCGTATCGGCATGGGCACGGCGTTCATCGTCGTGATCGTCGCCGAAATGATCGCCGTCAACAGCGGCCTGGGTTTCCGCATCCTCGAAGCACGCGAGTACTTCTGGTCCGACAAGATTATCGCCGGCATGTTTACCATCGGCCTGTTCGGCCTGGCCATCGATATCGCCATGAATGCCCTGAATAATCATTTGCTGCAGTGGCACCGCGGCCTGGAACACTGAGAGGAACGGCCATGACCACCATTAGCATCAAAGCAGTCAATAAAATCTTCACCACCGGCGGCAGCGACGTCATTGCGCTGAAAGACATCAACCTGGAAATCGCCAGCGGCGAGTTCATCTGCCTGCTGGGGCCGTCCGGCTGCGGCAAGTCGACCCTCTTGAACGCCATCGCCGGCTTTTCCCAGCCCACTTCCGGCCAGATCCTCGCCGGCGGCAAGCTGATCACCGAGCCCGGCCCCGACCGCGGCATGGTGTTCCAGGAATACGCGCTGTTCCCGTGGATGACGATTGAAAGCAATATCGCCTTCGGCCTGGAAATCGCCGGCAAGACGCCGGCCGAGATCAAGGACCGCGTCGACATGCTGCTCAACATGCTGGGCCTGTCGGAATTCCGTGCCCGCTATCCGAAAGACTTGTCTGGCGGCATGCGCCAGCGCGTGGCCATTGCCCGCGTGCTGGCGCTCGATTCGCCCATCATGCTGATGGATGAGCCATTCGGCGCGCTGGACGCCTTGACTCGGCGCAACCTGCAAGACGAATTGCTGAAAATCTGGAAAGTCTTCGGCACCACCATCGTCTTCGTCACGCACTCGATCGAGGAATCGATCTACCTGGCCGACCGCACCATCGTCATGACCTACCGTCCCGGCACCATCAAGCGCGACGTGGCCATAGCCCTGCCGCGCCCGCGCGACCCGAGCGACCCGGAGTTCAACAACCTCAAGCGCATGCTGGGCGAAATGGTGATGGAAGAGCAGCAGCGCCATCACAATGCCGAGACCATGGCAAGTACTGCTGACTGATAGTATGGCTGATTAGTTAGCGCCAAATGGGGTCAGTCCCGTCGGGTCTGACCCCATCAACAAGACACACGGAGCACCATGGCATTCGGCAAATGGACCCTGAGACAAGCGCTCGGCCCCCTGCTGGCCGTGGCGACGCTGGCCGTGCTGGCGTGGGCGTCGTATGCCGGGGTCAAGCAGCGCCAGCTCGATGAATTGCACCGCACGCTCGATTCGCGCGCGGAACTGTATGCGGCCTCCATCGGTGGCGCCCTCAATAAATACGAATTCCTGCCCCTGGCCGTGGCCCAGAGCGATGCCGTGGCGCAACTGCTGGAACAGCCCAGTGCCGAAAGAGTCGCGCAGATCAATGCCTACCTGATCGACATGAACCGCCGCGCGGGCGCCTTTGCCGTGTACGTGCTCGACGACAAGGGCACGACGTTGGCGTCGAGCAACTGGCAAGAGCGCAGCTCGTACGTGGGCGTCAACTATGGCTTCCGGCCCTACTTCAAGGATGCGATCGCAGGCGGCATCGGCCGATTCTATGGCATTGGCGCCTCGACGTTCGAGGCCGGCTACTTCATTTCGCAGCCCGTGCAGCGCAACGGGCGCATCATCGGCATCGTCGCCGCCAAGGTCAACCTGGACTGGATCGAGCAATCGTGGCGCACGCCGGGCGCAGGCGAGCAGATCTGGGTCAAGGATGCGAATGGCGTACTCATCCTAGCCACCACGCCCACCTTCAAGTTCAAGACCCTGGCGCCCCTGTCGCCGGCGGCCAAGAAAGACATCCGAGAACAGCGCCAGTTCCTGCAGGAAAATTTGCCCATCCTGCCGCACCAGGTGCAGCGCCAGTTTGCCGATGGCGCCAGCGTGATGACCCTGGAACGCCCGCAGATGGGCGACACGCCGGCCCTGTCGGGCAGCGCCGACTACCTGGCCGTCCACCGCGCGCTGGGCCCGCTGCAATGGCAGATCACCGTGCTGGCCGAGCTCGACCAGGTGGAGGAAGCTGCGCGCAACGCCGCCATCGCCGCCGCGCTGGGCTGGGCCTTGCTGCTGCTGGCCCTGATGTATGCGCGCCAGCGCCGGCGCCGTATCGATGAGCGCCTGAACGCCCAGCAGACCCTGGCGCGCGCCTATGAACAGCTGGAAATCAAGGTCGAGCAGCGCACGGCCGACCTGGTGCACGCGAATGGCCGCCTGCAAGCCGAGGTGGCCGAACGCGAGCGGGCCGAGCAAACCTTGCGCTATGCCCAGGCCGAACTGGTGCAAAGCGGCAAGCTGGCGGCCATCGGCCAGATGGCGGCCGGTGTCACGCACGAGCTGAACCAGCCGCTGGCCGCCCTGCAAACCTTTTCCGACAATGCCAAGGTATTGCTGGCGCGCGGGCGCATCGACGATGCGCTGGACAATCTGTCGACCATTTCCGACCTGGTCAAGCGCCTCGGCTACGTGACGTCGCAACTGAAAGGCTTTGCGCGGCGCAGCGACGATGCGCGCAAACCCGTCAGCGTACGCCAGGCGTTCGCGCAAACCATGCTGCAAATGCGCACGCGCAAGAATTCACAGCGCCTGAGCCTGCATGAAAGCTGGCCCGACGATGAAATCATCGTGCTGTGCAACGCCATCGGCCTGGAGCAAGTGTTTACCAACCTGATCACGAATGCCATGGACGCCGTGCCGGAAAGCGATCCCGTGCAGATCTGGTTCCAGGTGCGCCGCGAAGGAACACTGGCCGTGATCCATATCACCGATAATGGCCCTGGCATCCCGCTGGCTTCGCTGGACAAGATCTTCGACCCTTTCTATACCACCAAGGAACACGGGCTGGGCCTGGGCCTGTCGATCAGCGCCGGCATCCTGCGCGCGGCCGGCAGCGCGCTGGCCGTGCGCAACCGCAGCGCCGCGGAAGGGGGCGGCGCGCAATTTACCATCACCCTGAGCTGCGACCCGGGGGAGAATAAGATAGAGACGAAGGAAAGACCCGATGCACGAGAATAATTTTGAAGGCATGCAAGTGCTGCTGGTGGAAGACGATGCCGTCGTGCGCAAGGGCGCCCGGCAATCGCTGGAACTGGCCGGACTGCAAGTGACGGCCGTGGCCACGGCCGAGGAAGCGCTGCCCTACCTGGTGCCTGAATTTGCCGGCATTTTATTGAGCGATATCAAGCTGCCCGGCATGGATGGCTTGAAACTGTTGGATATCGCCGTGGCGCAGGATGCCAGCCTGCCCGTCATCCTCGTCACGGGCCACGGCGACGTGTCGATGGCCGTGGGCGCCATGCGCCGTGGCGCCTACGATTTCATCGAAAAACCGTTTTCCGCCGACTTGCTGGTGGAAGTGTGCCGGCGCGCGCTCGATAAACGCCACCTGGTGCTGGAAAACATGGATTTGCGGCGCCAGCTGGAACAGCGCGTCGGCATCGAGGCGCGCATCGTGGGGCGCAGCGCGGCCATGGCCAAGGTGCGCCAGCTGGTGCTGAACCTGGCGCCCAAGTCCGCCGACATCATCATCTTGGGCGAAACGGGGACGGGCAAGGAACTGATCGCGCGCTGCCTGCACGACTTCAGCGAGCGGCGCGACCACCCGTTCGTGGCGATCAATTGCGGCGCCCTGCCCGAATCGATCTTTGAATCGGAACTGTTCGGCCACGAGGAAGGGGCATTCACCGGCGCGCAGCGCCAGCGCATCGGCAAGATCGAATATGCCAACGGCGGCACCCTGTTTTTAGACGAAATCGAAAGCATGCCGCTGGCCCTGCAAGTGAAACTGCTGCGCGTGCTGCAGGAGCGGCAAGTCGAGCGCCTGGGCTCGAACAAGTTGATTTCCGTCAATTTCCGGGTCATTGCCGCCGCCAAGGAAGACTTGAACGTGCTGGCCGAGCAGGGCAAGTTCCGTCCCGACCTGTACTACCGCCTGAACGTGGCCAGCCTGACCCTGCCGGCGCTGCGCAACCGGCGCGAAGATATCCCGCTGCTGTTTGAATTTTTCGTGCTGCAGGCGGCGCTGCGCTACAGCCAGCCAGCCGCCCTCGTCAGCGGCGAACTGGTCGCCTCCCTGATGGCGCAGCGCTGGGCTGGCAATGTGCGCGAACTGCACAATGTGGCCGACCGCTTCGTGCTGGGCCTGCTCGACGAGACCCTGAGCCCGGCCGGTTGCCGCGAAGCATCCCTGGCAGAGCAAGTCGATACGTTTGAAATTTCCATCATCGAGGAAGCCTTGCGGCGCCACAATGGCAATGTGATCGATGCGGCTGCCGCGCTGAATATCCCGAAGAAAACCCTGTACGACAAGCTCAAACGCTTCGATATCTCGACGGAACAGTTCCGTTAATCTGGAGCAAATAGCCGACACGGCCATGGGGCAGTGTCCTACGCGTGCGGGCGGGTACGCGTGTGACAATGCAAGCTCGACACCACACACGCACAGGACCCACCCATGAAAACCGCCGCTCTCCTGCTGGCCGCCACCCTGATGACCGTCGGCGGCGCCTGGGTACAAGCCCAGTCGACCACAAATGTGAACCAGACGGGCAACCACACCAATAATCCCAATGACCCGGGCCAGCAATCGGACCAGTCAGACAAGCTCGACAACAAGGGCAAGGTGCTCCACGACGCCAAGCCCGCCAAGACGCGCACCGACAAGCGCAACCGCCATGGCAAACCGCCAGCCAACGGGGAAAACAAGCCGCACGGCGGCACCCCAACGTCGCCACCGGCGGCCACGCCAGCGGTGCCCAGCATTCCAATCGCGCCCGTGAAATAGTGTTAATAGTATTGTTTATCGTAGCGTTGCACCACGTTGCTTCCAGGTGGCATTGACGAAAATCATCAGCGCACCGTAATGTTTGGCAACTTTTGCGCTAGAATCGGCAACTATTCTTCTTGTCAGGAAAATATGTCGCCGATCGAACGCAAATGGTGGTTTGCCCTACCCGTTATGTTTCTCGCCATGATATGACCTTAACACCTATGGCGTGGCACGGCGGCTGTACCTGGCTTCCTATGATTTGATGGGAACCGTGCCGCAGGCACGGCTGGAAAGCGATCCGGCCGTCATCACCCGACGCCAGCCATCGATCGCCGAATGGCTGCCCGTGGCCGCGCAGTTCGCGCAACGCACCAATATCCGTGGCACGGGCACTTTCAGCATGGTCGACAGGCTCAATTACAAGACCTACCACCCACCGAAAAACTGGCAGCCCACGCCGTGGTTTCCCTTGCCTTTCAACAAGGAGCAACTGGCGCAGCCCGACCGCCTGCCCACCTTCGGCTTCATCCACCGGCCCACGTTCGTCAAGATGCTCGACAAGGATGGCAAGCCCTTGACGCGGCGCGACCAGCGCGAGCAAGCCTTGCTGGCGGGCTGGCAGGAAGCGCTGCGCAGCCTGCCGGAAAGCGAGCGGCCCGCCGCGCCGGCACGCCTGGTCGCCGCTACGGGTGGCAATCAGGCGCAGTTGATTGCATTGCACAAGACCTTGTTGAAGCATGCGCAAGATGGCGGTACAGAGCTCGACAGTGGCAACACGGCGCAGTGGATCGATACGGATCAACGCCTGGGCAATACGGGCGCGGCCACCCTGTTCGGACAGATGGCCATCGGCGTGATGGGCAGCTACCGCGATGGCGGCGTCAGCGCGGCGGTGAACTTGCGCAACCCGGACGAAGCGTCGATCGTGCTGATCAGCCCGCCGCTTGAGGAAAAACGCCGCACGCAAAAACACCCGCACGGCGGCGACGTATTGCGGCACTACGCCACGCCGGCCATCGACCCGGCGAATTATCCGCCGAATTGACTATTTTTTTTATTAGTCGCCATGCGCGGCAAGCTGCGCTAGCGCATTGCCCCGCACCTGGAACGCCACCCGCGCCAGCGTCTTGCCATCTTTGTTGACGAGCGCCAGCGCGTGCTTGCCCGGCACGGGGCGCCAGCTGATGCTTTCGGCTGCGGCGCCCAGATCCTTGCCATCGAGCACCCAGCGCAAGGCCTGGCTGCCCTGCGCCTGGAAGAAGACGCGCTGCAGGGCCGGCGGAATATCCGGGTCGATGGCGAGGATGCTGTCTTCGGCCGGGTAGACGATGGCGGGTGGGCGCACTGTATCGCCCACCACGGCGATGATTGCGCTTTCCGTGCCGGAGATGAACCATTCGCGGCGCGGCGCTTCCAAAGCGGGCCGGTAAGCCACCATCTGCTGCAGCACGCCTGGCGGGGCCTTCGGTGCATGGCTGGGTATGTTCTTGTGCAGGTAATCCATCACGTCGCGCCATACGGGCGCGGCGCCCGTCACGCCCGAGACGTCCCACATGGGCTTGCCGTCGAAATTGCCCACCCACACGCCCACCGTGTAGCGCGCCGAGTAGCCCATGCACCAGTTGTCGCGCATATCCTTGCTGGTGCCCGTCTTGACGGCGCTCCAGAAATTCGTCCCCAGCTCGTTGCGCAAGCCAAAGGTCAGGCTGCGCGCGGCGCGGTCGGCCAAAATATCCCCGACGATGAAGGCGGCGCCCGGGTCCATCACGCGGCGCTTGCCTGTGCCCGCCTGACCCCGCTGCAGGCTGGCCACGCTGTACTGGCCGCCATTGGCCAGCACGCGGTAAGCGTTGGCCAGTTCCAGCAACGTCACTTCCGACGAGCCCAGCGCCAGCGAGGGGCCGTAATACTCGGCCGGCTCCGTCAGGCTCGACAGCCCCACGTCCTTCAGGCGGTTATAAAAGCCGTCCTGCCCCGTCAGCAACACCGTGCGCACGGCGGGAATGTTGAGCGAGCTGGCCAGGCTGGTGCGGGCGCTGACATAACCCTTGAAGTTGCGGTCGTAGTTTTGCGGTGCATACATGCCGGACGCCGTGGCGATGTCGAGCGGCGTGTCATCCATGACGGAGGCGGCCGTCATCAGGCGCCGCTCGATTGCCAGTTCATACAGGAACGGTTTCAAGGTCGATCCCGCCTGGCGCCGCGCTGTCACGCCATCGACGTGGCGGCTGCCGCCTGCATTGCCCACATAGGCGAGAATCTCGCCGCTGCGGTTGTCGAGCACGATGATGGCGCCATCGTTGACATTGCGCTCGCGCAAGGAGGCCAGTTGCTGGCGCAAATTTTCCTGTGCGAAACGCTGCAAGGGGCCATCCAGGGTGCTGGCGACCAGCGCGCCCGGCTGCTTGAGCAACTGCTGAGCCACCTGCGGCGCCGGCGCCAGGTCGGCGTACAGGGCGGTCCTCTGCAAGGCCGTCTGCACGCGCTGGCCGATCAGCTGGCAGCTGCTGTCCATGCGCGATTCTTTCGCCAGCGCGCAGGCGCGCCGCGTCACAGTCGCCAGCGGCGCATTCGGCGCCCGCACCAGGCTGGCCAAGATGATACTGTCCGTCTGGTTCAGGCCCGACGGCGCCTTGCCAAACAGGCTGTAGGACGCAGACGCCACGCCCTGCAGCTCGCCGCGGAACGACACCAGGTTCAAATACGCTTCGAAAATCTGCGCCTTGCTCCAGCTTTCCTCGATGGCCTGCGCCGCGCGCATCTGCTTCCATTTCTGGCGCAGGCTGCGCCCGCCCGCTGCGGCTTGCAAGTCCGCGTCCAGCTGGCCCGCCAGCTGCATGGTGATGGTGGAGGCGCCCCGTGGTTTCCTGGAAAAAAGATTATCCCAGGCAGCCGTGGCCAGCGCGGACACATCCACGCCGCCATGCTGCATGAAGCGCTGGTCTTCCGCCAACAGCACGGCTTGCTGCAAGGCAGGAGAAATATCGGCCAGCGGCACCCATGGCAGGCGGCGCACTTTCATGTCCACGCGCAACGATTGCAGCGGTGCGCCGCTGCGGTCAAGCAGCTGCGCTTCCGAGCTGCGGTAGGCCGCCTGCACCTGGCCCGGCGTCAAGATCGCTTGCGCGCAAGCGGGGCCGCCCAGCACGCATCCCATGATGAAGATCAACCGCTTCACTATCCCACCGCTCACTGCCCCACCTTGACATTCGCGTTCGGCGACTCGCCAAACATCTCGGGCGAATACATGGCTTCGATGCGCGTGGCCGGCAAGCTGAAATCGCCCGCATTATTTAGGCGCACCGTGTACTCCACGCTCCACGTGCCCTTCGGCACGAAGGCGTAATACGCGCGGAAGGCGTCAAAGGCCCGTTCCTCGAACGTGGGCCAGACCCAGCCCGTGGATTTTTCACCCGCCGTCAGCAATGGCGAATCGCGGCCCAGGCCATTGCCCAGCACCGTGGCGCTGGCGGGAATCGGATCGTCGACCACCACCCAGCTCATGTCCGCCTGCGCCGACAAATCCAGGCGCACGCGGTAGACATCGCCGCGCGACCAGGCGCCCGCCGTCTTCTGTTCCACGGGTGTGATGGTTTTCTTGATGGTGTAGCCGCTGGAGACGGGCGCCTTGAGCGCGATGGCCGCCAGGCTTTGCACGGTGGCCCACGGCTTGCCCGTGCCGCTGTGCGCAATGCCCAGGGTATCCGTCCCCTTCGGCCACGCCTGCAGCACGGGACCCACTTTCGCCGCACCGCTCCACAGCAGGGTTTGCGTATCGCTGCCCAGCTTCACGGCGCTGGCACCCGTCACGGGCGTCGACTCGAACCTGGCCGAGAACTTGGCAATGGCCAGCGTGCCCCAGGCGTTGGCCACCGTGGTATCCCAGTGGCCCTTCTTCTGGCGGCCCATGCTGCCGCGCACCAGGCGGCCGATGTCGTCGCGCCAATCCGGGTTGTCCATCACGGCCAGCAGCAAGCGGTTGGCGTTGACGTCGCCAGAGACCATCAGCCACCACCAGTTATCCTTGCGCTCGGTGGAAAAGCCGATGCTCGTGCCCTGGAAGTTCAGGCGGCTACGCAAGATCTGCTGCGCCTCGGCCAGCTGCGCATCGCGGCGCGCCAGGCTTGGCGTGCGTTGCAGCAACAAGCTCCAGTCGATGACGGCCGAGGTCGGCCACAGATTCGGGTTGATGCTGATGCTGTCCAACGCATCGGGCGGCACCTTGTTCGACCGCGACAGCGCTTCGAGCGCCGCCAGCTTGCGCACGGCCAAATCGGTGGTGGCCAGCGCCGAGTGGCGCACGATGCGCCCCTGCACGAAGGCTGTCAGGGCTGCTTCCATGCGGTTCTTCGTCTGTTCGGGAATGGCATAGCCCGCTTCCGCCGTGGCCGATAGCACATACGCGGTCAGGGTGTCGCTGCCCTGCTCCATGATAGGGAAGTATTTCAGCAAGCCATCAGCGTCCAGGTAGGCGGGCAGGCTGGCGGCCAGCTTGATCCACGCGGCCTGGTCCTGCAGGGCGATGGCTTTCGACGTGTTTTGCTCGAAGCAGGTGTACGGGTAGGCGGCCATGTACTCGCGCACGCCGGGCAGCTCGCCGCCCAGCTTGGCCGCAAAGCTGGTCTGGATGCCGCCCCGGCCCGGCAAGGCGCCGGCCGGCATTTGCACCGACATGTTGCTCGGCTTGTCGATTTGCAGCAACGTTGCCTGATACGTGCGCACAGGCGTGGCCTGGCCCACTTTTTGCGTGATTTTCAGCTTGTCAGCGGTGCTGCCAAACCCGTTACCCGCCTTGGCGCTGATGTCCCACACGATGCTCGATGCCCCCATCGGCACCTGGTAGTCCCAGCCCGTCTCGCGCGCCTCGCCCGCTGCCAGGCTCAAACTCTGGCGCGGCAACGCCTTGCCGGCCGCCGTGGCGTTCAGCTCCACGTTGAGCGCGCCAGCCGATGTGTTGCGCAGCGTAAAGCCGGCGCGCAACTGATCGCCTTCGCGCACCAGGCTCGGCAAGCCGGACATCAGGATCAGGTCTTGCGAGCTGCGGATATCCGTGCTGCCCGTGCCAAACAATTGCTTGCCTGCGCTGGCAATGGCCACGATGCGAAACGCCGTCAAGGAATCGTTCAGTGGCACTTGCACCGTGGCTTCGCCCTTGGCGTCGAGCTTGACGGTCGCCTTCCAGAACAGCAAGGTGTCGAACAGCTCGCGGCTGGCGCCCTTGCCGCCGCCTCCGCCGGCCGGGAAGGCCTTGCGGCCAAAGTGGCGCTTGCCGATCACCTGCATCTGCGCCGTCGCCGTTTCCACCTGCAAGCTGCGCTGATCCATCATGGCATCCAGCAATTTCCAGCTATCGTTGGGCATCAGTTCCAGCAAACCCGTATCGACGGCTGCCAGCGCCACTTCGGCGCCCTCCGGCAAGGCCTTGCCATCGGCGCGGCGCACGCGCACGGACACTTCCGCCTTGTCGCGTGTTTTATACACTTCCTTGTCGGACACCACCAGTACCTTCAGTTCATGCGCCTGCCAGCCCACGTTCAGGGGCGCGATGCCCATCTTGTAGGCCGGCTTGCCCAGGTCGACCAGGGCCGTCGGCTGCACGCCATCGACGCGCCCCCGCACGACAAACACGGACACATACACATTCGGCGCGTAATTGGGTTTGACCGGGATATTGACCACCGGTTCCCGGCCATTGAGCTGCCGCACATAGGTATCGAGGATGCCTTCGCGCTCGACCGTGATCAGCGCCGTGCCCGAGCGGAACGGCATACGCACCTGCAGGCTCGCTTCCTGGCCCGGCTCGTAGCGTTTCTTCTCGGGCAGGACGTCGATGCGGTCATTGTCGCTGGCATTGAACCACCAGTCCCCGCTGCCCGCCACCCAGGTTTCGCGGTTGGCGACGGCCGCGTTGCCGGCGCCATCCTGCGTGCTGGCACGCAATATCAGGTTGCCGCTGGCAGGTGCCTTCACGTCGCAGATCAACAGGCCTTTACTGTCCGTCTTGCCCGAGCACGCTGGCCCCAGCTTGACGACTTCGCTCGTATTTTCATACGCATAGAAGCCGCCGATCAGGCGCCGGCGGTGCGAATAGCTGTTGCGCTGGAAAAAATCAACGGCCACCGGGGCATTCGCCACGGGCTTGCCGCCGGTCGATAGCACGGCCACCGTGAACTTGAATTGATCTTTACTCAAAGCCCAGGCGTCGGGCTTGATGCCGATCACGACATTCGACGGCCATAACGCCACCCGCGTGGCCACCGAGGCCGTCTCGCCATTCGCATCCTGGAACGCCATTTCGGCCACCAGGTCGCGCGGCGTGGACAGCTGCGGCAGCTGGTCGATGACGATGCGCGCGCCGCCCGCCTTGTCCAGGGTCAAACTTTGCGTGCGCGCCGCCGTCGCGCCAGCGCTTGCAACGGCGCCATTGCCCTCGTCCTGCCACTCGCCTTCATCCTCGTCATAAGCGCTGCCCTGCTTGAGCATGCCTTCCTTGACGTCGCCATTGCTGAAGCTGTAGTCGGGATAATCGGCAAAATTCACGCTCTTGTCTTGCAGCACCGTGCGCAGCTTGACGGGCGCGTTGGTGGCAGCGCCGCCGGCCAGGTAAGTGATCTGCGCATCGAGGGCCAGCTGCCTGGCCTGCACGACAGGCGCTTTCGGCCCCTGCAGCACGGCTTTCATGGTAGGCACGCGGAAGGCTTCGACGCGAAAACTGCCGGACGGACGGCCCGCCATCGTGACGCTGTATTCGCCCTGCTTGGCGTCGGCGGGAATCACCCAGTCGTTTTCCGCCGTGCCGCTGGCCGACCAGCGCAGCGGCAACTGATAATTCTGGTCGCTGCCCAGGTGCGTGATGACGACGGAAGTAGCGCTGCCGGGGCCGTTATTCTTGTCGACCAGGCTCATACCCTCGGCCGTGTGCTTGCGGATGAAATGCTTCATGTGCACGGTTTCACCGGCGCGCAGCAAGGTGCGGTCAAATACCGTCGCCAGCAGGGTGTTGTCGGCGCGCATGTCGGCAGAAGGCAAGTTGAAGCGCCAGGCTTCGATGCCGCCCACCCAGTCCGACAGGGTGAACGTCATGTCGCCACCGCTGCGCGCGCTGATGAAGTAATTGCTATTGTTCTTGCAAGAAGAATTGGCCAGTTCGCCGGCAATCTGCGCCACGCCGTCAACGCCGGTGGCGCCTTGCCACAGCAGCTTGCCGGCGCAGTCGCGCACGGCCACTTGCGCCTTGGCAACGGGCGCGCCCTTGTCGAGCGAGGTCACCCACACCAGCGACGATTGCGCGCCATGCTTGAAGTGCGCCGCCATATTCGTCACCAGCGCAGCCGAGCGGATATACGCGGTGACGGGTTTGCCCAGCAGCACTTTGCCCAGGATGGGGCTGGCCAGCTCCACCACATAAAAACCGGGCTTCTGCAGTGGGATGCCGATGACTTCAAAGGCTTTCTTGCCATCGGGGCGCGGCAGCTTGATGGGGCGCGTACCGGCAGCGTCCGCCAGCACGGACTTGCTCATGTTGCCCGCATATTGCGCGTACGGCTGCCAGTACTCACCGGCCTCGCCATTGCCGGCCAGGCGCTGCATCCACTCGATGATGAACTTGTCGTCATTGTCGGCCACGCGCAAGGTGGCGCCCGTGGCCGCTGGCGCCGATGCCTTGGCGATTTCCTTGCCCGACAGCACGGGCTCGATATTGCGCACGGTGACGGGCAGCAAGCCATCGCCCTTCGCTTCGATGATGCCGAACGGCGCCGGGAACTTCAGCAGCGGCGGCTGCTCGCCCGTGCGCACGGTCATGGGAAAACGCGCGCGGTTGAGCAAGATGCGCCCGGCGTCATCCGTCAGGTTCGGCGGCAGGTTCAGGATAAAACTGGCTTGTACGGGAAAGGGGCTATGGAAGCTAGCGTCCTGCAGGAACTCCGCCTTCTCTTCCTCTTTCGATATCGTCGGCGCATACGTCTTGCCGCCGCCCGTCAAGGTCATGGCGCGCACCAGCGACGCCTTCACGGGCGCGGAAAACTGCACGCGCATGGGCAGGAACGGGATGCATTGCTCCTTGGGATTGCTGCGCTCGCAGCTGAACCTGGCCGTGAAGTCGGGCCGCGTCCTGAACTGCAGGCTTTGCGCCTTGTCCGTGGCAATGCCGCTGGCGCTGGCGATGCCCTCGCCCCACACCAATGACACCTTGGCGTTGGCAGGGAAACTACGCTTGCATTGCAGCACGGTAACGGGCAGCGGCGGCGCGCCTTTGCTGGCGACAGGCATGCCCACTTTCCACAGCGTGCCCCGTTTCTTGAAATACACGCTCAGGTAGCGGTCGAGAAAGCTCTTGCGCAAGGTCAATACCTGTTCCAGTTCCTTGCCCACGAGTTGGCGCACGGGAATTTTTTCATTGATGCCATCGGCGCGGCAATAGGCGTTGGCCGCGACGCTGGCCGCGCTCGGCACGGCGTCCAGGCCCAGCACGAAGATCTGGTTTTCATCGATGTAGGGCTGGCCGTCATAGGGCACCGATTCGACGATGGCTGGCCCGCCCGTGGAGAAACGGTAGGACGCCGGGCTGGACCCCGTGCCCTGCAATGGCTGGCCCGCCAAGTCCTTCAGGCCCGGCTTGAGGGTGAAGCTGCAGGCCACGCCGGCCGGCAAGTCGCGCGCGAAATCGTAGTTCCAGTTGCGCTCATCGGCCCAGCGTCCCGCACCGGCCACCACGGCCGGCTCGGCCTTGCCGCAGTCGATGGCGAACGGGGCGCTCAGGGCCATGTCACCGAACGGCACCATCGGCGTGGCGAACTGCGCCCGCGCCTGGCGCACGGCCTTGACCGTGCCGCTGGGGGAAAACAGGGCTACGCCGCTATTCGCCCAAGCCGGCACAGCCGTGCCTAGCGAAAGCAGCAGGCACAGGGCGCCGATACTGCCAGGCAAGCGGGAAGGAGAATAATGGGTAGCCTCAGGCACGGGTGACTCCTTGATGAAAAGTGGCGGGGCTGGCTGCGGCGCGCAAAAGTTGCTCAGGAGACGCCTAGCAAAGCAACAGAACGCGGCAGGAATACAACATCAACGTAATATTAGTTATCAAGCTCATCATTATTGCTAATATACAGTGGCATGCTGGTAACAAGTCGTACGATTGCCCTTGCCGCAACGCCTGGAATTGGGCCGTTGTTGCAATTTATTCCCTGGGTAGATTAGTTTTTTTCAACGCCAGGGTATTTGTAGTGAATCCGCAACACTATTGATATACAACAATGCTTTGTGCGCCAGCGCACCGACCGCTTGAACCTGGAATCGTATTCTAAGTCCAACAGCAGTGCATTTATCATAAGTAGGCCGCACCTGGAATTGTTGTCCATCGTCTTAGCAATAGCACGCGTAGCAAGATGTCGCTTTGATGCAGTAGAGAAAATCTCTTATCAACGTTGGGAGTTACTTGTGAATAATCTAAAAAAAATCGCCGTCGCCGCCGCAGTTCTGTGCTCCGCCCTCGGCGCACAGGCCCAGGAAATCAATCCTTCCTGGTACATTCAACCTAGCATCAATGCAATGAAGCCCGATTCGGATTTTTCTACCGATAAGACTGGCTATGGCGCAGGCTTGCGTTTCGGTAAGCCTGTTTCCCCGGACTGGGATATCCAGCTAGGTACCACCTATTCCCGCTCAAAAGGCAACAACGGTACCAGTTACCGACAAAATACGCTGGGGGTCGATGGCTTGTACATGTTCAACCGCAATCCATTGTTCAGCCCATTCCTGCTCGTCGGTGCGGGTATGCAGCGCGACCAGGACACGGGCGCCTTCGGTGAACGCAGCAAGAGCTCGCCGTACGCCAGCGTCGGCCTGGGTTTCCAAGGCAAAATCAATGACCAATGGTCGACCCAGGTCGATATCCGCAACGTGCACGGCTTCCTGCGCGGCAATACCTTCCCGAGCAGCAAGTCGAATAACTACTACGTCAACGTGGGCCTGAACTACGCGTTCGACAAACCGCCTACGCCAGCAGCACCGCCGCCGCCACCGCCACCGGTGCGTGAAGAAGTCGTCGTGGTCGTGCCGCCACCACCACCGCCACCGCCGCCACGCTTTGAAAAAGTAACGATGTCGGCTACGGAACTGTTCGCGTTCGACAGCGCCAAGCTGGGTCCAACACAGACCAAGCTCGACGAAATTGCCCGCGTGTTGAACGCAGCGCCAGACGTCAACAACGTCGTCATCAGTGGTTATGCCGACCGCATCGGTGCGCCCAAGTACAACTTGAAACTGTCGCAGCAGCGCGCTGACGCAGTCAAGGGCTACCTGGTCGCCAAAGGCGTGGGCGCCAACCGCCTGACGGCCGAAGGCAAGGGCCAGACCAATCCTATCGTTACTTGCAACAACAAGAAACGTGCTGATTTGATCAAGTGCCTGGAACCTAACCGCCGCGTTGAAGTCGAGCAAATCACCATCGAACGCCGCGTACAGTAAGCAACACCTGTGGTACGCCACTAGTGAAGACTAGTTAAAAAAGGGGCTGCGGCCCCTTTTTTTCCATTGAAAGCCACCATGAATTTCTCTACCCGCTATCCGAAACTGGCCAGCCTGGCGCCATTCAGCAAGCAGATGCGCAGCGTCATCGTCTGTTCCGTCAAAGAATGGCTGGAACACCGCGCTTCGAGCAAGGGCGCCGCCCTCGCCTACTACACCCTGTTTTCCATCGCCCCCATCCTGGTACTGGTGATCGCCATCGCCGGCTTTTTCTATGGCCCGGCCGCCGCGCGCGGTGAATTGATGGCGCAATTGCAAGGCTTGCTGGGCACGCAGGGCGCCGAAGCCATCCAGCTGGTGCTGGCCGGCGCCAGGAACCATGAGCAGGGCCGCATCGCCACCCTCGTCGCCAGCGCCCTGCTGCTGTTTGGCGCCACCAGCGTGTTTGCCGAACTGAAAGCCAGTCTCGATGAAATCTGGCAAGTGCCGGCCTTGAAGGAAGCGGGTGCCTGGGATATGCTGCGCACGCGTTTGCTGTCCTTTGGCCTGGTGCTGGTGCTGGCCTTCCTGCTGATGGTGTCGCTGGTGGTCAACGCCGCCATGGCCATCCTCGCCAACTTCTGGGAAGGCGTGTGGAAAGATACGGCCGTGCTGTTTGTCATCCTGTCGAACCTGATCGGCTTCGCCGTCATCGCCTGCCTGTTCGCCGTCATCTACAAAATGCTGCCGCGCGTGCGCCTGTCCTGGCGCGATGTGCTGATCGGCGCCGTGGGCACGGCCTTCATGTTTTCCTTGGGTAAATACGCGATAGGCGTGTATATCGGCAATAGCGGCGTCGCCAGCAGCTATGGCGCGGCCGGCTCGCTGGTGGCGCTGCTGCTGTGGGTATATTACTCAGCGCAAATTTTCTTCCTGGGCGCCGAATTCACGCGCCAGTTCGCCTTGCAGCTGGGCAGCATGAAAGACATGCCAAAGACGGACGATGGCGATTTGCAGGTAAAAATCCTGAAACGCCACCAGTCCTGAGCCTGGCGCAACATGCGAAAACGGCGCCTGCGGGCGCCGTTTTATTTTCATTGCAGCAATTTATTCGCCCAACAGTTCCGCCACCACTTCCATGCCCTGCACGCGCTCGGCGACCACCTTGACGATGACGATGATGGGCACGCCCAGCAGCAAGCCCCAGACACCCCACAGCCAGCCCCAGAACAGCAGGCTGATGAAGACGGCCGTGGGATTCATGCGCGCAATGCGGCCTGTCATCCAGGTGGTGACGAAGGTGCCCACCAGGGTGGCAATGGCCATCGAGGTGCCCGTCACCAGCAAGACCATTTCCAGCGATTCGAACTGCAGAAAGGCCACCAGGCCCGTGGCGATGGTGATCAGCAGCGGGCCGAAATACGGCATGATGTGCAGCAAGCCGGCCACGATGGCCCAGGCGCCCGCGTTTTCCAGGCCGATCACGCGCAAGGCGATCCACATCAAGAACGCCAGCAAGCCATTCGTGACGAGCAGCATGAACATATAGTTCTGGATCGAAGTATTGATGTCTTCCAGGATATGCACGGTGACCTTCTTGCGGCTCAGCGACGGCCCCGTCAGCTTGACGAGCTTGCGCTTGAAGATGTCGCCCGACAGCAGCAGGAAGAACACCAGGAAGATGACCATGGTGGCCTGGCTGACAAAGCCCACCAGGCCCAGCGAACCGGCCCAGACCCAGTCCATGATCTTGAAGTTGGGGCCATCGGGCGCGGCGGCGCGGCGGGTGTTGCGGCGCGCCTCGGCGCCGACGGCCACCTGTTCGATTTCATTGGCCACCGCCTGCATCTTCTGGAAGGTGCTGTTCTTGCTGCCTGTATTGGCGGCGATCAGGCGCGACAGCTTGTGCGTGGCGGCCGGCAACTCTTCGACGATGGATTCAAATTCGCCCTGCACCCGTTCGACCATGACGATGGAGCCGAACAGGATCAGGGCCGTGACGGCAGTGGCGCCGATGGCGCGCGGCACGCGTATTTTTTCCAGCCAGGCAACGACGGGATTGAGGGTATAGGCAATGAAGATGCCAAAGATGACGGGAATGAGGAATTTCTGTGCCCACTGCAGCGCATAGATGAAGCTGACGGTGGCAATGATGCCCAGCGCCATGCCGCGCGCGTTGACATGCAGCGGCAAACGCAAGGCGGGGTCGAGCGGCTCGGCAAGCGTACCCGAAGGCGGCGTCAGAGGCTCGACGGGTGCAGCCACAGGGTCAGTCGACGCAGCCACAGGGTCAGTCGACGCAGCCACAGGGTCAGTGGATGCAGCCAACCTCGGCTCGGGCGGGGTATCGGGAGGCTGAGTATGCATGATATTCCCGCTAGGCTCGGTAAGGGGCCACAGCGCCAGCCCGTGGGCTGGACGCTGCGGCAGGCCATGCCATTACTTGACGCGGATATCGTTTTTCACCGATTTCACACCTTTGACGCCGCGCGCGATTTCGCCCGCTTTGGCTGCGTCCGCAGGCTGGGCCACGAAGCCGCTCAGCTGTACCACGCCCTTGAAGGTTTCAACGTTGATTTCCGTCGATTTCAGGGTCGGCTCATTGAAGATGGACGCTTTGACTTTCGTGGTGATCGCGGCGTCGTCAATATATTCGCCCGTGCCTTCCTTGGTCGAGGTGGAAGCACAGCCTGCAACGGCGAACAGGGAAGCGACGAAGAGGCCAGTAGCGATAGATTTAGTGAATTTCATGGTTTTTCCTTAGAAATGGTCAATCAACGTGCTCACAATGAGCTTCTTATACCAGTTTGACTGCAGTGCGCCATACTGGCGTTCAGTAGCCAAACTGGGTTTTTGCAGCCTTGACACAGTCGTCCTTGGCTGCGCCGGCTAATGCATCGCATTTTTCTGTTGCGACCTTGTACTCGGCTTTTCTTTTTGCTTCACGCGCATCGCTGCGCGCTTCGATGACTTTCTTGTCTGCCTTGGCATCGGCCAGGGCCGCTACCTTGGTGGACTTGGCCAGCTTGACGCAGACATCCTTGTCATTGCCCGTCAGCGCATCGCAGCGCGCCAGGTCGACGTCATAGTTGGCGTCCGCGATCTTGATGCGCGCCTTGGTGTAGGCACGCAGGGTATTCGTGTATTGCGCCTGCGCCACCGCTTCATCGTAGGTGCGCACGGCTTTCGCTTCGGCAATACAGACATCTTTCGGGTTGCCCGTGATTTTTTCGCAGGCGGCATGTGCCTGCTTGTAATTCAAGGCCGCCTGCTCATTGGCTGCCTTGTAGGCGGCTTTCGCTTCCGGCGTGGCCGCGACTGCCTGGCTGCCCCAGGCGGCGCACGCCAGGCTGATGAGGATGGTGGCGTACAGCTTGCTCTTTTGCATATTATTGTTCATCTGCGACTCCCTGGTGGTGACAAGCATGTCTGCTTGGCATGACTACCGTTTTACGTGGATAGTTGCCGCTCTTCTGTACGCTGCCGTACACAAGCCATTATTTTTGAAACAAGCAGGCATATAGGGATAAATAACAACGTTTATGCAGACATCCGGCGCCGCGATGGCCGCACTGGCACCAGCTTTGGCCGCCTGTAAGTGCGTGCGGCAGCGTACAGACCCACGCCATGGGCGTGGCTAAGATGGCACCACACCTTCACCATGTCAGGAGAATAAAATGAAAACCAATGCCACCATGGCTGCACTGATGCTCGCCGCCACCGCCGTTCTGAGCGGTTGCGCCAACACCGGCCCGTCCCAGTCACAATACTATCCGGCCAACCAGCCTGAGTCCGCCACCTACGGCACCATCGATACCATCCAGATCGTGCAGGGCGGCGGGCAAACCAGCGGCACGGGCGCCGTGGTCGGTGGCATCGCCGGTGCCCTGCTGGGCAACACCATCGGCTCGGGCGGCGGCCGCACGGCAGCCACAGTGGCCGGCGCCGTCGCTGGCGGCGTGGTCGGCAACCAGGTGGAAGGACGCAGGCAGCAGGGGCAGGCCTACCAGATCAGCGTGCGCCTGGACAATGGCGAATACCGCACCGTGGTACAGGACAATGTGAATGATTTGCGCCCAGGCAACCGCGTGCGCGTCGTCGACGGCCGCGTCTACCGTTATTAATCGGCTGGCCGCCCCGCAACACATACAACATATACAACACATGCAACATATGCAACATATGCAACATATGCAAGCCAACAAGGAGATATCATGGGCACCATCATTCTGATCATCTTGATCCTGGTCCTGGTCGGCGTCCTGCCAACCTGGCCGCACAGCCGCAACTGGGGCTATGGCCCCAGCGGGGTTGCCGGCCTGATTGTCGTGATACTGATCCTGCTGTTACTGACGGGCAGGTTATAAAGAAAAAGGCGCTACGGCGCCTTTTTCATTTCAAGGAGGAAATATCATGTATAGCTACAAGATCGCGTTCGCCGCCCTGCTTGCCTGCAGCCTGGCGCCGCTGAGTCTGGCCCAGACGGCCACGCCGCAGCCTGGCGACCCGCAACGCTGGTACCAGGAAGACAGCACGCCGCAAGCCCAGCTGCGCACCCTGCGCAAGGAAATCGCCGCCGCCCTCGGCGAGGCAAAAAAGTCCTGCCAGCAAGAACCATCGGCCACGCGCAGCGCCTGCCTGAGGGGCGCGCAAGAGACTTACCGGCAAGACATGGCGAACGCGGAAAAGCTGCGGGAAGCGGCGCATCCGCAGCAGTAAGGGGCGTTTTCAGACCGCGTCGCGCTCGTAGGGCGGCAGTTCGTGCACCACCAGCGGCGTGTCTTGTGTGACAAAGGCCAGCCAGCCGGCCGCCTTGATCGCGCGCAAGGCATCTTGGTAGCCCTGCTCCCAGCGCCACTCGATGGAGCCCTGGGAAAAATTGATGTCCTTGGCCGCCATATGCCAGTCGCGCCCCGCATACGGCAGGCGCACGATGTGCATGGTGCTGCCGCAGCCGAGCGCCACCAGCTCTTCGGTCTGCTGGCGGTTGTGCGCGTCGTCGGGCAGCTTGGCGTACAGCTCGCGCAATTTATGCTGCAAGGTATGCGTATTGACGTAGTCTTCGATATGGCGCTTCGAGCGCGAAGCGAACGTGACGTCCTTTTGCCGCGTCTGCACTTCATCGAGCGTGGTCGGCTCTGGCCCTTCCGCGCTCCACAAGTCCACCATGAAGACCAGCGTATCGACGTGGGGCGTGTCGTCGAGCACGGTTTCTAGCGGCGTATTCGAATACAGGCCGCCGTCCCAGTATAAATCGCCATCGACGCGCACGCCCGCAAAACCGGGCGGCAAGGCGCCGCTGGCGCGGATGTGCTCAGCCGTCAGGCGCTGCTGCTGGCTGTCAAAACTGGTCAGGCTGCCGCATTTCACACGCAAGGCGTTGACGCTGAGGCGCATGCCGCCGGGCTGGTTCAGGTAATCGAAATCGACCAGTTCGTCGAGCGTGCTGGCCAGCTCGCTCGTATCGTAGAAACTGGCCTCTTCCGGCTTGACGGCAATGCCAGCTGGAAACAGGCTGAAGCTGCGTGGCTTGAAGAAGCCGGGCACGCCGCGCATGACTGTGTCGAGCGTGGCCAGCCAACTGTTCGAACGGCGTTGCTGGTCGGACACCAGGTTCATGTCGATGCTGTCGCGGTGCGCCACGCGCTGCCAGAACTGTTTCAAGCGTACCAGCCGGTTTTCCTGTTTGTTGCCAGCCAGAATGGCCGCATTGATGGCGCCGATCGACGTGCCCACCACCCAGTCGGGCGCCAGGCCGTGTTCATGCAGCGTCTGGTAGACGCCGGCCTGGTAAGCACCCAGCGCGCCGCCGCCCTGCAGCACCAGCACGATGCGCAGGCGCGCAGGATTCAATGGAATGATCGGTGTACTCGAAGTTGTCGCCAAGATAGCCCCAATGTCCACCGCGCGAAATGCGGCGTGTTTCATTGTAAGGGATTGTGCCTCGCACTTGTGCCCCGCACTTGTGCCCGCGCTTGCGCCCACGCGTGCCGGACGTTGCGTTCAGGCAAAAAAAACGCCGTCGATGACGGCGTTGCTGTCCACATGGGCGTACATTCAGCGCTTGCGGCGCAGCCAGCCAGCGGCAGCGGCGGCCACGGCCACCAAGACCAGGGCCGGCTTGACCAGTTTCCTGCGTCCGATAAAGGACAGCGCCGTCAGTACGTAAGGCATGGCGCCTTGCAAACGCATGCCGCCGGGCGCCAGCAGGGACTCGACGCGGTGGCCGGCAAAGCCGACCGCCGTGTCGACCACGCCTTGCAGCAGCGAGTCGGGACGCAGCGCATAGCCCACGTTGGCGCGCGCATGCACGATGCCCACGCGGTACATTTCGCCTTGGGCGACGAGCAGGCGCTTGCGGGCCGCCTGCTCTGTCAGTTTGTCGGTTTCCGACATGAATTCTCCTCGAAAGGCAGTCCGGACACGGCGGTGGCCACGCCGGAACAGGTCCGCGCGGCCGCCGCCAGCCGGCTACATCAACATGTCGCGGTCGGCTTTCAATTCAGCCATGGTGGCTGGCATGGAGAGCTTTCCTTGACGCAGCATCGCCCGCGCATACATAACCAGGCCGATGGCCAGCAGCACGAACACGACCGTCATGATCGCCAGGATCTTCCAGCCCAGGCTATCCCAGGCCAGGAAAACGATCAGCACGCTGCCGTAAGCGATGGCAAACAAGCCTGCAACGGTCGCGAGCGCGAAAATGACAATCAGTTGCAGCACGTGATTGCGCACTTCCGACAGTTCGATAGTGGCCAGTTCCAGCCGCGACAGCATCAGTCCGACGGCATTCCTGGCCAGGCCGGCGACCGAACCGATCAGTCCCGGCCCCTGGTGAGACGAAGCAGACTTGTCCATATCGCTCCTGTGTGGATTACTTGCGGCCCAGGATGAAGCCGACCAGCACGCCGACGCCAGCGGCAACAGCCACCGTGCGCCATGGGTTTTCCTTGACATAACCGTCCGCCTGGGAGGCGATCTGCTTGGTGGCAACGATGGCCGAGGCTTGCGCTTCATGCGCCTTGGCCAGCGCGGCGTCCAGGGTCTTCATGCCCTTGACGCGCACTTCATCGGCTTTTTCGCCCGTCAGCGCGGCAGCGGCGCTGAACAGTGCCTGTGCATCCTTGACCAAGGTTTTGACATCGTTATTGACGGTGGTGATATTATTTTCCAACATGGTGTAGCTCCTTAGCTGTGGATGAATGTAGTTACTATACCTACTTTATTCAAAAACACTATTCCATTAGATCGCGCATATCATCGGCGTGCTCTTCCTCGACGGCCATGATCTTGATCAATAAATGGCGTGTTGTCGGGTCACTGTCGCCCACTTTGACGATCATCTGGCGATAAGACTCGATCGCCACGCGCTCGGCGATCAGGTTGGCACGCACCATGCTTTGCACGTCCTCGGAGTCATCATACTCGGCATGGCTACGCGCAAGCAATGTTGCAGGATTAAAATCTGGTTTGCCATTCAATTGCACGATGCGTTCGGCCAGCCAGTCGGCATGCTCCTGTTCCTGCTGCGCATGCTCAAGAAACTCGGCCTTGATGGTGCCATTGTCGCGCCCGGTCACGGTGTAGTAATGGCGTTTGTAACGGGCGATACACACCAGTTCCGTGGCCAGCGCCCCATTCAACAGGCTAATCAATTCTTGCCGATTGCCCTGGTAGCCAACCGTCACGGCGCCGTCATCGAGGTTTTTGGCGGCGGCGCGGATGGCGGCCGTATCGATGCCAGCTGGAATCTCAACAGATGTTTCGGTCATGATGCTTCCTTTCAAGTCTTGCATGGGTATCCACCGGCCAAGCTACGACCGGTGCTGCCTTGACTACTACAACGCCTGATGGCGTTTTTCCCAACGCTAGGGGCCGTTCAGGAATTACTGTCACATTTGGATCGTCTCGGGCCGGCGCGCTGCGGCGTTGCTCGTCGTCGCCATAGCTCGCTATGACTCCTTCTCGCGCCTTGCATCGCATCCCGCCAGAGCCACCCAAACGTAACACTTATTTATTCACGGCCCCTTAGCGGCGGGCGGGAATGGCCGTGTTGTCTTCCGACAGCACAATTTCCACCCGGCGATTCAACTGGCGATTTGCCGCGCTGTCATTGCCAGCAGCCGGATACGCGGCGCCATAGCCCTTCGTGGCGATGCGGTCGCGGCTGATGCCTTGGTCCAGCAGCGCATTGCGCACGGCTTCGGCGCGGCGTTGCGACAGTTCCAGGTTGTGCGCTGAACCGCCCGTGCTATCCGTGAAGCCTTCGATCAGTACGGTGCGCTGCGGGTTGTTTTTCAGCACATCGGCCAGCTTGCGCGCCGTATTCGCGCCATCGGCCGTCAAGTTCGCCTTGTCCGTGCCAAACAGCACGTCGCCCAGGGTAATGACCATGCCACGCTCGGTTTTCTTGGCGGCCAGATCGGCCAGCTGCACTTCCAGCGCGGCGGCGCGCGCCTGCGCATCGCGTGCCGAGGCTTCCGCCGTTTGCGCCTGCGCCTTGGCCGCTTCCGCATCGGCCTGGGCCGACTGGGCCCGTGCCGTGGCTTGGTCAGCCTGCTGCGTGCGCGCATCGAGGCGCAGCTGATCGCGCTGCTTGCCGGCATTGGCGATATCGGCTTCGGCTGCCTTCTGCTTGGCAATTTCTTGCGCGGTGGCTATTTTTTGCCTGGCCAGATAGGCCAGCTTGTCGACTTTCTCGCTATCCTCCTGGCGCGTGGCGGCCGCGTTCGCCGCGTCCAGCGCGGCGCTCGCTTCGCGCCATTCGCGTGGCGCGTAGGTCGACACCAGCGGGTTCGATTGCGCCGCCATGTAGTCGCCGCGCGTCTGGTCGAGCAGGCTGGTGGTGGTCGGCGCGGAGCTGCAGGCGGCAACCAGGGCGGCCATGGCCAGCAGGCCGGGAATGGTGGTGTAAGTGGCTTTTTTCATGATCGGGTCCTGTTCTTATTGTTGGGAATTATTGTTTGGGAGCTTGCTGGTTGGCACGGTCGAGTTCTTCGCGCATGACGCGGATGTTTTCGTTGATTTCATCGGCGGCGCTGGTGGCCTTGGCCGAGTTGGCCTTACTTTGCGCCAATTTCGCGTCTGCTTGCGCCTGGTCGGCCAGGTCGCGCGCCGTCTTGTAGTCGCGCTCTTTCAAGGCCTGGTTGGCCATGCGCATTTTTTCGCGGGCCGAACGCATTTCATCGGGCGCCAGGTCGGCGGCGCCGGCGCTGGCGGCGTTATCGACGGCCGCGCGCGAGACGGCGACGTCGGCCGTGGCCGGCGTTTTCAGGCTGGAACAGCCCGTCACCAAGAGAACGGCGGTGATGCCGGCGGCCAGTGCGCTCAAGGGGGTTTTCAAGGAATTGGTCATTTTTCTTCTCCTGGAGAATTTTCGGTAGTGGTTGCAGTCATTGCGTGGCACAACTGGAAATCGGGAATGGCGTTTGCTGTATGACGTTATAAGCCCCCCCTCCCCGCGTATCCGTTCGGTGACGCACATAGGGTAGGAAATCGACAAGACTGTTCCCGGTAGCGTGCGCCAGCGCACGTGCCCGGCGACAAAACTTGAAACGCCCCCGGCTTTTGAGCGATTCCTGTAGCATCGTCACTACTTGTTCAAAAAGAAGCGCTCCATGCAATTGTCCCGCCGCCAGAAAATCGCCCTCGCCAGTGCCGCCGTGGTCGTCGCCATTCCCGTCGCGGCCGCCGTCACCCTGCTGAACATGGACTGGAACCGCGCCAAGCCGTGGCTCAATGCGCGCGCCAGCGAAGCGCTGGGGCGGCCCTTCGCCATCGCGGGCAATCTGTCGCTGACGTGGCAGCAGAGCGCCACCGCTGCGGGACATCAAACCTGGCGCGACTACTTGCCGTGGCCCCATTTGCAGGCGCAAGACGTGCGCCTGGGCAACCCGAGCGCCATGATGGACGCGGACGGCCCGGCGGCGCAGCTGGCCACCGTCAGCCAGATGGCGTTCTCGCTCAATCCGCTGGCCCTGCTGGACAAGAAAATCATCATTCCGCGATTGCGTTTCGACACGCCGCAGGTGCGCTTGCTGCGCAGCAAGGATGGCAAGAACAACTGGACCTTCCAGCAGCCGGAGCAGCCGTCGTCCTGGCGGCTCGAACTACAAAGCGTGGTCTTCAGCAAGGGCACGGTGCTGCTCGACGATGCCGTCACGCAAACGGCGCTGCGCGCCGATGTCGATACACTCGCCGGCGATGCCCGCTATGGCATCGCCTGGAAGCTGTCCGGCACTTACCGTGGCGAAAGTATCAAGGGCGGCGGCAAGGCCGGCGGCGTGCTGTCTCTGCAGCAGCAAGGCACGCCCTTTCCCGTGCAAGCCGAGATGCACGTGGGCGGCACCAGCGTGGCCATCGAAGGCACCCTGACGCGCCCTGCCAGGCTGGCCGCGCTCGACGTGCGCCTGAAGGTGTCGGGTCCCAGCATGGCGCGCCTGTATCGGCTGACGGGCGTGCTGCTGCCGGAAACGCCGCACTTCAGCACGCAAGGCCATTTGACGGGCACGCTGGCGCCCCGTGGCGGCGAGTGGGTGTACGACCAGTTCAGCGGCAAGGTGGGTTCGAGCGACATTCGTGGCAAGCTGGCCTTGTCAAGCAGCACGCCGCGCCGCCGCCTGAGGGGCGAGGTGCACTCGCGCCTGCTGCAACTGTCCGACCTGGGGCCGCTGGTGGGCGCCGACTCCAGCGCCAGCAAGAAGGAGCGTGGCGTGCCATCGACGCAGCCAGCCGGCAAAGTATTGCCGGTGGAAACCTTCAAGACGGAACGCTGGAGCAGCCTCGACGCGGACGTGCGCTACACGGCCGACAGGATCACGCGCGACGCCGATTTGCCGATCAGCAAGCTCGACACGCATGTGCTGCTGGCCGACGGCGTACTGTCCTTGACGCCGCTCAATTTCAACGTGGCGGGCGGCACGTTCACTTCGCAGATCAAGCTCGACGGCAGTGGCAGGATCATCGCCAACGGCATCGCCGCCGAACTCAAGGCCAGCGCCCGCCATTTGCGCATCCAGCAACTGTTTCCCCGCCTGCCCGCGCTGCAGGCGAGCGCGGGCGAAATCAATGGCGACGCCTCGCTGTCGGCCACCGGCAATTCCGTGGCCACCTTGCTGGGCAGCGCGAATGGCGAAGTGCGCGCGCTGATCAACCGCGGCAGCATCAGCAAGCTGCTGCTCGAAGAGATGGGCTTGAATATCGGCAGCGTCGTGCTGACCAAGCTGGTGGGCGACAAGCAGGTCAGGCTGAACTGCATGGCTGCCGATTTCGCCGTCAACAAGGGCTTGATGCGCACGCGCCAGTTCATCGTCGACACGGACGATGCCGTCCTGCATGTGGACGGCATGGTGAACCTGTCCAATGAACGGCTGGACCTGACCTTGCAACCGGACAGCAAGGGCTTGCGCATCTTTTCGCTGCGCTCGCCCTTGTATGTGCACGGCACTTTCAGCAAGCCGGACGTGAGCGTGGACAAGGGCGTGCTGGCCCTGCGCGCCGGTGGCGCCCTGGCGCTGGCCGTGGTGGCGCCCGTGGCGGCCCTCTTGCCGTTGATCAGTACCGGCCCCGGCCAGGATAGCGAATGCGCCGCATTGCTGGCCCAGGCGCGTGTCAAGCCGGTGGCACCGGCACCGGGAAAAAGCGTGCGCCAGAAACGTTGAAAACGCCAGGACAGTGTGCTTTTACAATTGTTACACACCTATGTGCGTTGCCGAACAGACCCTGCCTTGTTGCAATCCTATCCTGTGATCGTGCCTGAAACACCAAGACGTGGCGTCACGAAGTTACTCCGGCCCATACCATGCCGGCGCCACGAGGTCCGAATTCACAGGAGAACCATCATGCAAATCATTCAAAAACTCGCCGCCACCACTTCCATCGCGGCTCTATTGCTGAGCCTGACCGCCTGCTCCAGCATGTCACGCCAGGATAAAAACACGGCCGTCGGCGCTGGCATCGGCGCCGTTGCCGGCTCCGTCCTGACGGGCGGTAGCGCAGTCGGCGCAGTCGGCGGCGCCGCCGTCGGCGGCGTGATCGGCAACCAGGTCAAGCCAAAGTAAGCGGCAATCAAAAAGCGGGGCGGGTGCCCAGGTGCCAGCCCCGCTTTTTTGCGTGTGCAAAACAAAAGACTGCAGGAAAGTGTTGCAGAAGGGATTTAAACGAAGACGTTGGCCATGCCGCTGCTGCCGGCATCCTTGACCAGCGCGTAACAGCGGCAGGAGACGGCTTCCAGGCCGGCTGAATCGAGTATCTCGATGTTGCCGCGACTGTAGCTGATGAGTTTTTGCTGTTGCAGCGCGCTCGCGGCCTTGGTCACGCCGACCCGGCGCACACCCAGCGTATGGGCCAGGAATTCATGCGTCAGGTGGAATTTTTCCGACTGCAATCGGTCGCGCGTAATCAGCAAGGAGCGCGCCAGGCGTGCCTCCAGCACGTGAAAGCGGCTGCATACGGCAATCTGGATCGCTTGCGCCAGCAGGGTATCGGTGTAGCGGTACAGCAAGCGCTGCAGGGAATCGAGCTGGACGAATTCGGCGCAAAAACTGGCCCGCGAAAGTCGGCTGGCCGTCCCGGAACGTTGCACCACGGCACGCACTTGCGCCAGATCATGGCCCAGCGCGACGGAGGCGCCAAGCACGCCTTCACGGCCAACAGCGCCCACTTCCAGCGTCATGCGCCCTTCCGCCACGGCCAGCAGCGAGATCAGGCAGTCACCCGGGAAATAGATATAGTCGATAGGCTGGCCCGGTTCGTACAGCACGTCGCCCACCTCGACCGTGACGCTATCGAACAGCGCCGCCAGATGGCGCAGGTCGGACTCGGGCAGGCTGGCCAGCAAGCGGTTGCCAGCGGCGGTCGTGGCCACGGGCGAACCCTGGCTGGCACGGCCTGCGTCGCGGGACAAATCGCGGGACAAATTCAAGCTGGCGGTCATTGTGGACATTACCTTTTTCTGATTGTCGTTACAACTTGACATAATTTTTACTTAGCCTACGGTGCGGCAACAGTCCTGTATGTACGGTGACGCACGGAAGTGAAGGACGCAGCACCGCACACTGGCCTGCACGCAATACGCATGACCGATTTCATTATTTTAAAAACCAAGGAGCCTTCCATGACTACCACCACCAAATCCCTCCATCCGCTGCTCTTGGCCGCCGCCGTCGCGGTCTTGCTGTTCTGCGGCGTCGGCACGGCCGCCCTGATGGGCTGGCTGCCCTCCTCGCAAAGCGAGGCGCCGCCGCTGTCGGCCAACGCCTCGGCCGAGCAGCTGGCCAGCCTGCAGGCAAACCAGCCGAACCAGGCAGTGAACGGCGTGCAGCCGCTGGCCGCACTGCCACTGCAGCAGCAACAGCAACAGCAGCAGCAACAGCAGCAACAACCGGTACAGCAGCCCGCGCCGATACGCCAGCCACAGCCGCAATACGTGGCGGCCGCCCCTGCGCCACAGGTGTGCGGCAATTGCGGCGTCGTCGAAGCCATCCATGAAGTCAATACGCGCGCCGAAGGCAGCGGCGTGGGCGCGGCCGGCGGCGCCGTCGTCGGCGGCTTGCTGGGCAACCAGGTAGGCGGCGGCCACGGCAAGCAGCTGGCCACCGTACTGGGCGCCGTCGGCGGCGCCGTGGCCGGCAACCAGATCGAAGGCAGCGTGCGCGCCACGCGCAGCTATAACATCGTCGTACGCCTCGATAATGGCAAGACACGCACCGTGCACCAGAGCGCCGCGCCCAAGTGGCGCCAGGGCGACCGCGTGCGCGTCGTCAACGGCGGCTTGCGCGCCATCGGCTAAGCGCCTGAGAGAACGGCGGCGGCGCTGCCGCAATGCGTTGCAGTGAACCCACGCCCGGCTCGTCCGGGCGTTTTCTTTTTGATCATGTTCGTTGGCGTACAGATGCATGAGCTGCAGCGCGAGATGATGCACTCAGGAAAGTTCAACGCAATCCTTCAAAGGAGATGGCCATGGAGAACGACAAGGCAGGCAGCAACAGGATCTGGCTGGGCTTCATCGGCGGCGGCATGCTGGCCACGGCGCTGGGCTTTTGCGCACTGGACCTGGCGCCAGCGCCAGCGAGTGCACCGGTGTTCGGCGTCATGCTGCTGCTCACCGGCGGCATGTTCAGCTGCCTGGCGGGCGCCGTCGGCATGGCCGGCATGCTGGCCTGGCTACCGGGCATGGACGGCGAGCAAGAGAAAACACGCCAGCCGCAACGGTGTGTGCGCGACAGGAATTGGTTAAATAAATAAGCTGGCTAAATATCGCTTGTGTACGGCAGCGTACAGATAATTCCAGAAACAAAGTAGACAATAAGTTATGGCATCAGCGTTCAGCGACTCAGTCGCCGCCAATGACAACAAGCGATGACAGCGCCAGACGCTAGCGCCTTGCAAGCCAGGCAACCGTCATCGACACACTACTCTCGGAGGACACATCATGCTCTATACAATCGCAGTAGTACTCATCATTCTCTGGCTGCTGGGCCTGGTAACTTCCTATACCATTGGCGGCTTCATCCATATCCTGCTGGTCGTGGCGATCATCATGATCCTGTTGCGCCTGATCAGCGGGCGCGGGCTATAGCTCCCGGCCGTTAGCGCAGGCTGACAGGGGCGGCGCGCGTGCAAACGGGCGCCGCTCTTTTGCGTGCCATTTGCGTGCCATTTTGCATGCACTGGCAAGCCGGCCCATTTTGCAGTAACGTGTGCGGGTAGTTCCTGGGTATGTCCCAATAACAAAACAAGGAGAAAATCCATGAAAACGTTCAAAAACGGCCCTGGCGCCAAATCCCTGATCGGCATGCTGGTACTCACGCTGGCCGCCACCGGCTGCGCGGATATGTCCTCGACGCAACGTGGTACGGCCACGGGCGCTGGCGTCGGCGCCGGCCTGGGCGCCCTGATCGGCGGCACCACCGGCGGCGGCGGTGGCGGCCGTACGGCAGGCGGTGCCCTGCTGGGTGCGGCTGCTGGCGCCGTGGTCGGCAATATCTGGTCGAACCGCATGGAAAACCAGAAGCGCGCGATGGAACAAGCCACCCAGGGTACGGGCGTGCAAGTGACGCAGACGGCCGATAACCGCCTGAAAATGGAGATTCCTAGCGACATCTCTTTCGACACCAACCGCGCCGATATCAAAGGCAACTTCCGCCCGATTCTCGACCGCTTTGCCGCCACCCTGAATGAAAACCCGAACACCACGGTCAACATCATCGGCCATACGGATAGCACGGGCAGCGATTCGATCAACCAGCCTTTGTCGGTGGAACGCGCAGCCCACACGCGCGACTACCTGGCCATGCGCGGCGTCTCGCCGACCCGCATCGTCACCGAAGGCCGCGGTTCGCGCGAGCCGATCGCCTCGAATGCCGACGCTTCGGATCGCGCCCGCAATCGCCGCGTGGAAATCTACGTCGCAGAGATGGCGCCGCGCTAAATTTTACATGTGCCAATAAAAAACCGCCGGCAATGTGAACTGCCGACAGTATCGTTTGCCATACGGCCAAGGGCTGGGTTCTGTATTGCACAGGGCCCAGCCCTTTTAGTTTGGGTCTGATGCGGGCGTGATTTGTAGCAGCTCAGGCTTGGCATGACAGCGTCCGGTGAGCGGCAGCTTGCGCCCCAAAGCGGACATCTCGATATATCTCACCAAGTATTGAGCGTTGTCCCTTGGTGACGTAGGGCCACGCGCTCCAGCAACGGCAGGCGCGCGGCGGCACGGTCGGATACCATGCGGCTTACTTCTGCAACTTGTTGGCAGCAAGATCCCAGGTCGATGCGGCGGTGCCCCCCTTGCTGCCGTCGGTCTTCTGCGATGACACTTCCCACTTGATCTTGACGAAGTTCATCAACAGCGTTTCGACCGGCTTGCCGCCGGTGCCGCCGCTGACGCTAACGCTCGAAAACAACACATTCGACAGCGTGTAGACGATCAACGGCATCACCGCGCCGTCGTCGGCGCCGGAATTGCGCGCGCAGGTGATTTTCACCTCGGGGATTTCCTTGCCGCCGCAGCAGTACGCATTGACCACCGGCGTCGAGCTGTCGAGGAACTTGGTGACGCTGAACTCGCCGATATACGGCCGGCCCGAGGTGCGCTCCTTGTTGCTGACGTCGTTCGTAACCTGCATTGCCACGTTGTGGCTAAACGACATGAGTTCAATTTTATCGACAAAGCCTTCAAGCGTCGAATCGCCCTTGATGGTGTCGCCCATGTCCAGAATAATTACCTCCATGCGTGTCTCCGAGGTTCAAATCTATGAAGCGGGCTTAGGCGGCAACTCGGCCACCAGGCGGATCGATGCGGTCAATTCCCCCAGCTGGAAGTGCGACTTGAGGAAGACCGTGGCACGGTAGCTGCCCGGCGTACCCGACACCGACAGCACCTCGACGCGTGCTTCGCGCAACGGATAGCCACGCAAAAAGCTACCATGAATATACGGTAATTCGACATGTCTCTCCTCTACCAGTACCAATGTCCGCTGCTGGCCGAATTCCGCCTAAGTTGCTCAGACGTTGACGTTACGCCAACCTCGCAACCAAATATATTTATCCTTCCATAGGGTGATGTAAAAGATCGCTGAGAATGGTGACGCGTTCGGTCCGCATTCAAGTATCACAGGCTCTGCAAGGCGAACGTCAACCTCAAACTTTTGCGAATGACACCAATCGATTTGCAACTGCACAGTGTGCTTTCCGGGCTCGACATCGAACTCAACCTCCGAGCCATTCGAAACTCTGGCAATATCGCTCCCATCCAAAAGAACGGTGTATTTCCGAGCTCTATCTTGCCAAATTGCTTTCTTTCGTCGAACAATGATTTTTGTCATTAAGATTCATTCAACATTAATTAAGTCGGTGGATTTGCTTGGCCGTCAGCGGCTCATGAGCATAACGAATTACCAAGTGCGAAAAGTCACGCATTGTCACGTCAACGCGAATGGCTACTCCTGACCGAAAGCGGATGTATAGAATAATAAATTGCCGGAAAGAAAAACACGCACATTGTGACAAAAGAGTGACTGTCTGCTACTTGCCGGTGCCTAACATGGCCATAGCTCTCTAACTCATCTGACAACCTGTAGCAGATGAAAGCGCTCCCATTTAACCTGACAGCTACTGCCGAACCACGGCAAGTTTGCACTGCTCCATGTACTTCGTCATGAAAAATCCCCAATAATTTGGCATCCAACTTATTGGGGTCAGTTCACTCGCATTGTCGCTGTTTATCTATACGCGCTACTTCGACGTTGTCGCCTTGGCGCCGCTTTCGCCTTCCTTGGCTACCTTGGCAAAGTCGCCCGCCGTCACGATCGAGACGGCCGCTGGCTTCAGGTAGTCGCGCAGGACCTGGTTTACTTGCGCCAGGGTCAAGGCGGCCACCTTGGCTTCGAGGTCCTTGTCATAGGCCATGGTACGGCCTTGCGCCAGGTAATCGGACAAACCGCGCGCCAGGCCGATGTCTTGCGTGCGGCCCACTTCTTCCGATTGCAGCCAGCCCTTTTTCGCTTCGACCAGTTCCGCTTCCGAGAAACCATCGGCCAGCACCTTGGCGATTTCCTCGCGCAGCGCAGCTTCCACCTTGGCCGTGTTTTGCGGCGCGCTGATGGCGTACGCCATCCAGTAGCCGGCCGGCTCGCGCGATGGCACGGTCACTTGCGAACCGACGCCATACGACAAGCCTTCCTTCTGGCGGATACGGTCGGCCAGGCGGCTGCGCAAGGCGCCGCCACCGAGCATGTGGTTGGCGATCACCAGCGCCGGATAGGCGGGCGCATCATCCTTGAGCGCAATCGGCTGGATGGCGAACAGCACGCTGTTGGCCTTGTCCGGCGTTTCCAAGGTCACTTTTTCGCCGCTGACGGGTTTGACGGCATCAAGAATGCGCACATACGGCTGCTGCGCCTTCCAGTTGCCGTACAGGCTGGCCACTTGCGCCTTCAGCGCGGCCGGGTCGAAGTCGCCCACGGCGGCAAAAGTGGCATCAGCAGCGCCATAATAGGCCGCATGGAACGCTTTCACATCGGCAACATTGATCGCCTTCCATTGCGCCAGCTCAAACGGCATGGTGCCGATATGGCGCACATGGCCTTCCGGCGTGGCGTCAATCAAGCGGCGGAAGGCGTTGACGGCCAGTGGCTGCGGCTCAGGCAATTCCTGCTCGGCGCGGCCCACGCGTTCGCGCTGCAATTCCAGGAACTCCGTCTCGGCGAGGGCCGGCTTTTGCAGCACTTGCGCCAGCAGCTCCATGGCGGCCGGCAAGTTCTCGCGCTTGCCTGTCAGCCCGGCCGTCACGCCTTCGGCACCGCCCGTCACTGCCACTTGCATGCCCAGCTGGTCGAACTTGTCCTTCACTTCCTGGCGCGAGAGTTTATCCGTGCCGCGCGACAGCAGATTGGCCGTGTAGCTGCCCACTTGCGACTTGCCGCGCAGGCCCTCTTCGCTGCCGATCTGCAGTTTCAGCACGACGCTGACCGTGTTGCCCTTGGTTTTCTTCGGCAGCAAGGCGCCTTTCAAGCCATTCGGCAAGGTAAACCGGGTTGTGCGCGCTTCGATATTGTCCGGGCTGGGGTCGAACGATTCGCCCTGCGCCACCACGGCGCGGCCCGTATAGCCGGCCAGTAGCGGCGCCACGTCGGCGTAGGCTGGCACGACCGTGCGGTCCGGCGCATCGGTGGGGATGAAACGGCCCAGGGTGCGGTTCGACGTCTTCAGGTATTTCTCGGCTGCCGCCTGCACTTGCGCCGTCGTCAGCTTGTCGAGCTGATCGCGCTGCAGGAAGAACAAACGCCAGTCGCCGGCCGCCAGGGATTCGGTCAAGGCGATCGTCATGCGCGCCGTGTTCGAGGTGATCAGGTCAACCTGCTTGTTCAGCTGCTGCTTGACGCGCGCCACTTCCGCATCCGTGACCGGCTGCGACTTCAAGTCTTCCAGCACTTTCAGCATGGCCGTTTGCGCTGCATCAAGGTTGCCATCGAGGGGCACCAGCGCGCCGAACAAGTTGTAGCCCGGTTCCAGATTGCTCACCGAGTTGTATTCGATCTTGCTGGCCAGCTTGGTTTCCACCAGCGCCTTGTGCAAGCGCCCGGCCGGCGCATCGGTCAGCACGTGAGCGAGCACTTCGATGGCGATGGCGTCCGGGTTGCCGGACGGCGCCACGTGGTAGCCGGCGCCGACGAACTGCGTGCCGCCGCTGCGGCGCACCGTCACGGCGCGCTCGCCATCCTGCACCGGTTCGGCCGTGTAGGTCGGCTCGATCACGCGCGTGGGCTTGGCGATCTTGCCGAACAGCTCATTGATCTGCTGCAAGACCTTGGCTTCGTCGAAGCGGCCCGCCACCATCAGCACGGCATTATCTGGCTGATAATATTTTTGATAGAACGCGCGCAAGCGGGGAATGTTGACCTGTTCGATGTCGGAGCGGGCGCCGATGGTCGACTTGCCATAGTTGTGCCAATCGTAGGCAATGGCCTGGATGCGTTCGCTGGTCACGCCGATCGGGTCGCTCTCGCCCATCTCGAATTCGTTGCGCACCACCGTCATTTCACCCTTTTGCGTCTTTGGATTCCACAGGTCGTTCTGGTCGATGGCGGCGTTGACCATGCGGTCCGCTTCCATGGCCAGCATCTGGCGCAGGTTGTCGTCGTTGGCAGGGAAGGTGGCGTAGTAATTGGTGCGGTCGTACCAGGTGGTGCCGTTGAACTGCGCGCCCGTCGAGTTCAGGATCTCGACCGGGGTTTTCGTACCCTTCTTGATGCCGAAGTTGGCGCTGGGCTTGAACAGCAAGTGTTCCAGCAAGTGGGCCATGCCCGTTTCGCCATAGTTTTCATGGCGCGAACCGACCAGGTAGACGATATTCGTGGTCAGGGTTGGCTTGCTGGCGTCAGGAAACAGCAGCACGCGCAAGCCATTGGCCAGGCGGTATTCGGTGATGCCTTCGACGGAAGTGACTTTGACGGCAGCAGCGCGGCTGGGTGCAACTTTGCCAGTTTTCTGGAGTGTGGCCGCTTGCACCGGGGTAGCGGCGAAGGCGAACGAAGGCGACAGAATGCCGGCGGCAAGCAGGAGGGCAGTAATTGGTTTCAAGGCAGAGTCCTGGTAACACTACGTTATAAATAAACACAAACATTGAGCGCAAACAATGCGCGCAAGCGCAATGCGATACTGTCACCGGGTCCGCGCTGCGTCTTCGCCACCCGGCGAAATAATTGCCCTCACAATTTACGGCATACTTATCAGTTACGCAACCCCTGTCATCAAGCTGTTATCAGGGCGTGTTATACTTCACGGTTCCAGAACTATCTGCCTGTATATGAGACGAGCTCTCGTCCTGATCTGCCTTTTTGTTTTCATCGCGTTACCCCAGGCGTTTGCCAGCATGGCTATCGCCAGCCCTTCCCCATTCCAGCATGCAGTTGCGGCCGGCGCTACCGCCACGCCTGCCTTCGGCGCGCCCTGTTTTGTCCCATCTCCTGCCCCCTGTCACTCCCCTTCTCACGACGACGGCGCCGCCGGCCTGCCCGGCGACAGCTGCGACGCCGAAGAATGCGACAACGATCCCATTACGCTGTACCCGGGCTCACGCCAGCGCGTGCCGTTTTACGCCATCATTTGGCAAGCGGGACCGGACGCACTTGCCGAAGCGGACGTGCGGCTGGCCACCCGGCCGCCGCGCGTCCGCCACTAAATCACGACATGCTTCACCCACGCGCCTGGGGCAGTTAGCTACCAGGCACGCTTTACACTGATTGACTTTACAAGGTTACACACATGGAATGGTTATTTGACCCGACAATCTGGGTCGGCCTGCTGACGCTGGTCGTACTGGAAATCGTACTGGGTATCGACAACCTGATTTTCATCGCCATCCTGGCCGAGAAGCTGCCGCCGCACCAGCGCGACCGGGCACGCGTGCTGGGCCTGACCTTGGCCCTGGTCATGCGCCTGGGCCTGCTGAGCCTGATTTCCTGGCTGGTCACGCTGACCACGCCACTATTTTCCATTTGGCAATTCGCCTTCTCGGGGCGCGACCTGATCCTGCTGCTGGGCGGCCTGTTCCTGCTGTTCAAGGCCACCACCGAGCTGCACGAGCGCCTCGAAGGCGTGACCCATGCCCAGACGGGTCCCAAGGTCTACGCTGGCTTCGGCCTGGTAGTGGCGCAGATCGTCGTGCTCGACGCCGTCTTCTCGCTCGACGCCGTCATCACTGCCGTCGGCATGGTCGATAACCTGTATGTAATGATGACCGCCGTCATCATTTCCATCGGCGTCATGATGCTGGCCTCGAAGGCGCTGACGCGCTTCGTCAATGCCCACCCCACCGTCGTGGTGCTGTGCCTGAGCTTCTTGCTGATGATCGGCCTGTCGCTGGTGGCCGAAGGCCTGGGCTTCCACATTCCGAAAGGCTATCTGTACGCCGCTATCGGTTTCTCAATCATCATCGAGTTCTTCAATCAGCTGGCGCGCCGCAACTTCCTCAAGCTGCAATCGACCGCCCCGCTGCGCGACCGCACGGCGCAGGCGGTACTGAGCCTGCTGGGCGGGCGCAAGGGCCGCGAAGCCGTCGAAGAGCACGAAGTCAAGCAAGCGCTCGACACCTCCGCCTTCGGCGTGGAAGAGCGCAATATGGTCAGCGGCGTGCTGACCCTGGCCGAACGCTCGATCCGCTCGGTGATGACGCCGCGCGGCGACGTGTCGTGGGTCAACCTGAACGACAGCAGCGAAAAGATGCTGCAGTTGCTGCGCGACACGCCGCACAGCATGATTCCCGTCTGCAATGATGACCTCGACAACGTGGTCGGCATCGCGCGCAGCAAGGACCTCATCGAGGATCTGGTGTCGCATGGCAAGATCGACCCGGCCAGCATGCGCGAAGCCATCGTCGTGCCGGAAGCGGCCGGCGTGCTGAAGGCCATGGAAACGCTGAAACGCTCGCGCGGCCAACTGGTGCTGGTGGTCGACGAATTCGGCACGGTGCAAGGCGTGCTGACGCCGATCGACATCCTGGAAGCGATCGCCGGCGAATTCCCCGACGAGGACGAGCAGCCGGACGTGGAAGTGCTGGGCCCCGGCCACTGGCGCATCGATGGCGCCACCGACCTGCATTACCTGGAACAGGTGTTCGAGACGGAGTCCCTGGTCAGCGATGACGGCGACTACAACTCGCTGGCCGGCTTCCTGCTGGCGCATTTCGAGAACATGCCGGCCGTGGGCGAAGTGCTGGAACTCGATGATTTGCGCTATGAAATCCTGGAAGCGGACGAGCGCCGCATCGCCAGCGTGGACGTGCGCCGCATTGAGCCCGATCACAGTTTGTAACACAATGGCAAGCGTGCCCCGCTTGCCATGCCGTATGCTGGGGTCTGCCATTTTCGGAGACCCGCACGATGAAACCTTCCTTGTCATGTTTGAGTTTGCTCGCCCTCGCAAGCTTAGGCTTGGGCGCGCTGGCCAGCGCCCAGAGCACCGCGCAGTCCACCAGCATCAAGCCGGGGCTGTGGCAAGTCGACAACAAGGTGGCGTCCCCGGACGCGGCCACCGACAACGCCATGTCCATGGTGCTGCAGCAGCTGGGCAACCTTCCTCCCGAACAACGCAAACAACTCGAAAGCATGGCTGCCAGCCGCGGCATGGCCATGCCCACCGTGGCGGCCGATGGCGCCGTGCGGGTGACCGCCTGCGTGACGCCTGAGATGGCGGCGCGCAAGCAGATTCCCACGGGCCAGCCCGGTGATTGCACATCGAACAACACCCCCATCGCGGGCGGCATGAACGTCTCGTTTACTTGCGCCAACCCGAAATCGAGCGGTACAGGCAAGGTACTGTTCAGCGGCGACCAGGCTTTTTCCATGCAGCTGGCGGTGACCACCAGCGCGCGCGGCACGCCCGAGCAGGTGAATGTGACGAGCAAGGGCCAGTGGCTGGGCGCCAGCTGCCCTGTAATTACTGGTCAGAAACCGTGACGAAAGCCCAGGCTGAACGCAGCATCGCCACGGCCCGCGTCGCTGGCGTTGCCCACCGTGTAGCGGGCGCCGTTCTTGTTGTGGATCTTCGCGTAGGACGCATAGAAATCGCTGCGTCTTGACAAGGAATACGTGAGGCCGACGGCCACCTGGCTGGCGTCGCGGTTGGCCAGGTCGCGGTCATCCTTGTGCACCCAGGAGGCCAGCAGCTTGAAGCCGCCCACGGGCACGGACACGCCCAGCAAGATGTCGCGGCTGTCTGAGGACGACATCGACAGCGCCAGCGAGCTGTAGTCATTGCTGGGGTCCCACGGCGAGCTGCCGTAGCCCTTGTTGATGCCGATGGCGGCAAAGGCGGTAGCCACTTTCAGATCGATATTCGCCGCCACCAGGGTGTTGCGGGCCGACATGTCGATGGCGGGTGCGGTGCCGGCCGCCAGAATGAAGTTTTTCTTGCGCTGATGCGAGATGCTGATATTCACGGCGCCATGCGAATAGCCGAGGTTGGCGCCATACGCGCGGTTGCCGGCACTGCTGTAGGGCGACTCGCCAAAACTGTAGATGGCGCTGGCCGACACGCCGCGCAAGGCGGGCGATACGTACTGGACGGTATTGTCGTAGCGTTTCACGCCGTAGCCGGCCAGGTTGCTGGCACTGCCGGCCATGCCGCCCTTGAACGGGTCGGCCACGTCAGTCAGGGCCAGGTATTGCGGATTGTACTGGCGCCCCAGGGTCAGTGCGCCCAGGCGGCTATCGAGGCCGACATACGCCTGGCGGCCAAACAAGCGCCCCTCTTCGGACTGGCCCGTGTCGTTGCTGATGCCCGCTTCCAGGGTATACACGGCGGAAATATCGCCGCCCAGCGCTTCGCGGCCCTGCACGCCCAGGCGCGAGCCGGAAGCGACCCCGCCCGAGACCTTGCTGACGGCACAGGCGGCGGCGCAGCCGCGTTCAGCCACGACGCCCGCGTCGAGCACGCCATACACGGCAACAGTACTGGACGCCGCTCTACCGGCGCCATCGGCGCCATCGGCAGCCTGGGCCGGCGCACAGAGCAGCCACGGCCCTATCCCTATCACAGCAAGCGCAAAATACGAGGTCTTCATGATGAATATCTCGGTAACGTAAAAGAAACTACCCGGTATTGATCAGGACATACGCTGTGTGTCACATCTCAGTGTTATCTTATCCTCGCTTTTTGTCCAGCTATCTGTGCGTTGCGCAACAGAAACTCCAGCTTAGCCCTTGTCAACGCGTCGCACACTGACAACACGCAAGAGTGATCATGATGAGGCTTGTTGTCGCAAAATAGCAGCAGAAGCAGGCCCTGCGATACAGCGACGTTCGGTGCCGAACATTGCGCGATCTGGCACAGGCGGTACACTACTGGTTTTACCGACAGCGGCTCGCCCGTTTTTTCTGCATGCTAGCTATCCTCGAACGCATTGATCCCAACTCCAGCAATATCGACTTGCTGGTGGAATTGTTTAACTCTCTGCGTCCCAAGCGCCCCCACGACAGCGCTACCGCGATTGCCAACGTGCGCACCCTGCGCCAGCTACTCAACGGTAACCCAGCTCAAGCCCGCGCCCTGCACGAATACGTGCTGCGCGTGCTGGCCGCCCGCCGCCATGCCAGCCTGTACAGCGACATCGGCGTGCTGTCGAACAGCGGTTTCTTCACGGAATTGAAACGCCGCATCGCCTACCGCATGCTGCCGCCCGCCCTGGGCGACGAATACCTGAACGATGCACTCGACCAGGTGCTGTACCTCAATACCGACTATCAGTGGATCAGCAACGTGCCCGCCATGGACTGGCTGAAACTGTTCGACGTGCTCACCAGCGACGGCATCGAACTGGCCGTCGGCGACGGCAATATCATGTTGCCAGGCATGCTGGACGCCATCCGCACCCTGTCCTACCGCGTCTGCGCCATGGGCCTGGAGCCGGAACTGACGCGTTTCCACAGTGAAATCGAAGTCTTCCATTCACCGTTCATGGTGCAAAACATGGAAGTCAATGCCTACCTGGACGCCTACACGAATCTGCTGCAAGGCGATATTGACCACATCGAAGATGCGCGCCATTTGCTGGTGATGCTGGACCAGTGCGACGCCGTGATCGCCAAGATCCGCAAAAAGGCGCTGTACCAGGGCACCAGCATTGCCCTCACGTATTTATTGGTGGCGCTGGCGCAAAGCATCGAGCGCCTGCGCAAGCTGCTGTTCCTGGTCGATACCAGCGGCGAGCTGCCCGCATCAAACAATGTGGACATCGCCGCCATCACCGTCGACGCCACCCAGGACCTGCTCGATGCGCAGCCCGTCAGCCGCCGCCGCGCGGGCGCCGTCGCGCTGGCGCTGGAACTGATCTGCGCGCACAACAACAAGTACAAGGTCAGCGACTTGTTTTCCGACAATATCAACTTGCTGGCGCGCAATGTGACGGAAAACGCCAGCCGCACGGGCGAGCACTACATCGCGGAAAACCGCCGCGAGATGGGCGCCATGTTCCTCTCCTCGGCCGGGGCCGGCATCATCATCGGCTTCATGGCGCTGTTCAAGATATTGATGTCGTATTTGCGCTCGGCGCCGCTGGTTGAAGCGTTCATGTTCAGCATGAATTACTCGATCGGCTTCATGTTCATCCACTTGCTGCACTTCACGGTGGCCACCAAGCAGCCCGCCATGACGGCTTCGCGCATCGCCGCCGGCCTGCACAGCAAGGATGGCAGGAATATCGACCTCGACAGCATGGCCGAACTGATCACCAAGGTTTTCCGCACGCAAAACATGGCCGTGCTGGGCAATATGGCCACGGCCCTTCCCACCGCCTGGCTGATCGCGCTGGGCTACAAAGCCATCACGGGGCAAAACCTGGTGTCGCCAGAGAAGGCCATGCATCTGCTGCACGATATCGATCCCATCGGCAGCCCCACCATCTTTTACGCCATGATCGCCGGCGTGTGCCTGTTCGTGGCCGGCCTGATTTCGGGCTACTATGACAACCAGGCGCTGTACACGCGCTGGGCCCAGCGCATCGCGCAATTGCGCGGCCTGGGCCGCATGATCGGCCAGGAGCGGCTGCAACGGCTGGGCATGTACCTGGAAAACAACCTGGGCGGTCTGATGGGTAACTTTTACTTTGGTATCCTGCTCGGCTCCATCGGCACCCTGGGCTTTCTGATCGGCTTGCCAATTGATATCCGTCACATTACCTTCTCGGCGGCCAACTTTGCCACCGCCCTGGTGGGGCTCGACCACAATATGAGCTGGCAGTTGGCCGTCAAGTCGCTGTCGGGTATCTTCGCCATCGGCACGGCCAACTTGCTGGTCAGCTTCGGCCTGGCCCTGTGGGTGGCCCTGCGCTCGCGCCAGGTGCGCTTCAAGCACGGCATGCAATTGTTGAAGATCCTGGGCAAGAGTTTCCTGAAGGCACCCATCGTCTTCTTCTTCGGCTCGAAAAATTCGCCACCACTGGCACTGGCCGATGACTCGGCAAACCTGTCTCCCACGACCAAGGCTCAAAAATGACCGCCAGGCACATGCAACCCTGCCTCACCGCCCTTCTGCTGTGCTGGACCCTGGCTGCATGCGCCTCGCTACCGAACGTCAAGAACCTCAATACCACCTTGGCTCCCGTGGCCGCGCCCAAGGTGATCACGGGCAAGGGCGCCGTGCTGAACGTCAACAGCCGGGCCGCCCTGCTCAACAAGCGCTGGGCCAAGTCTGGCATGGACTTGAAGACCCAGGCGGCACTGGAAGAAGCCGCGACGGGCGTACCTTTGATCAAGGGCAACAAGGTAACCCTGCTGTTTGACGGCCCGCAAACGATGGACGCCATGTTCCAGGCCATCAGCGAGGCGAAAAACAGCATCAATCTGGAAACGTATATCTTCGACCAGGATCCGCTGGGCCAGAAGTTTGCCGACATGCTGATCGAAAAGCAGCAGGCCGGCGTGACGGTCAACGTCATCTACGACAGCGTGGGCACGCTGGGCGTGCCGCAAGCGTTCTTTGAGCGCATGCGCGCGGCCGGCATCCACCTGGTGGCCTTCAATCCCGTCAATCCGGCCAAGCTCAAGGGCGAGGACTGGAAGATCAACAACCGCGACCACCGCAAGGTGCTGATCGTCGATGGCAAGATGGCCTTTACGGGCGGCATCAATATCAGCGACACCTATGCCAAGAGCTCGCTGTTTCGCTCGAAATCGAAGCCCACCGACAAGAAGGACGTGGGCTGGCGCGATACGCACGTGAAAGTGGAAGGCCCGGCCGTGGCCGCCTTCCAGTGGCTGTTCATCCGCACCTGGGCGCAGCAAGATCAGGCCGACTTGCCGGACGCCAATTACTTCCCCGTTCTCGCCGAAGTGGGCGACAAGCTGGTGCGCGTGGTGGCCAGCGAGCCCGATAGCGGTTTCGAAATCTACAAGGCGTATATCCTGGCCATCCAGGAAGCGAAAAAAACCATCCACATCACGTCCGCCTATTTCGTGCCCGACCCGCAGACGGTCGACGCGCTGGTGGCGGCCGCCAAACGGGGCGTGGAGGTGACCGTGGTGCTGCCCGGCGTGTCCGACAGCGGCCTGGTGTTTCACGCGGGACACGCCTTGTACGACCAGCTGCTGGCCGGCGGCATCCGCATCTTCCACCTGAAACTGGCCGTGCTGCACGCCAAGACGGCCGTCATCGACGGCGCCTGGTCGACGGTGGGCTCGACCAACATCGACATGCGCAGCTTCCTGCATAACAGTGAGCTGAACGTGATCGTGCTGGGCGACAGTTTCGGGCGCGAAATGGAAAACGCGTTCCAGGAAGACTTGCGCGACTCGGAAGAGATCACCAAGGCGAAATGGGAAACGCGGCCCTGGGCTGACCGCATGAAGGAGTGGACGGCGCGCTTCATGCACTACTGGCTATAAGTGGAGGCACTCCAGAGAGTGTTTATAAGGGTCTTTTGCTGGCCCACACGCCATCCTCGCGCTCAAACGCTTCCGTGCTGACCTTTTCAAAGTCGGCGCGCTCTGCACGCCAGCTGTAGCGCTCGACCCGGATGCAGCCGGACTCCACGCGCAGCACATTGAACGAGTTCGACTCGCCGCGGCCCCGCGTGGACGTGGCCGTGCCTGCCTGCACCATCAAGGCTGCGTAGCCGTCTATCTTGTAGCGCTCGGCCGTGTTGCCCGCATGACTGGCATGCAAATGGCCGGCGAGCAATAAATCCACGCCGCATTCGGAAAACATTTGCAGCGCTTGCGGGGCGCGGTCGACCAGATCATCTTTGTCGAAATGTTCGGGTAAGTCAAACGGATGATGCGTGACGATGATGCGCGTCAAACCGGGCGCCAGCCGGCCCATGCGCTGGCGCAGGGCCGCGATCTGTTCATGGCTGATGCGGCCATCCTTGAACGTCAGCGAGCGGGCCGTGTTGATGCCCAGCACGGCAATTTCCTCATCCACATATTCAGGCGACAGATCGGGCGTCAGGTAGCGCCGGTACTTCACCAGCGGCATCAGGAAACGGGAAAAGACGTTGTACAGCGGCACGTCATGGTTGCCCGGCACCACGATCTGCGGCCCCGGCAAGCTGTCGAGAAAGGCCTTCGCCTCCTGGAACTGCACGCTGCGGGCGCGCTGGGTCAGGTCGCCCGAAACCACCACCACATCGGGTTCCAGCCGCTCGACCAGCGCGCGCAGCGGCGCCAGCAGGGCCGCATCGACCCGGCCGAAATGCAAGTCAGACAGATGCACGAGCGTACGCATGGCAAACTCTCCTCTATGCCTGGACGGGCGCCGGCACAGGCGCTGGCACCAGCACCTGCAGCGCGGTGGGACGGATGCGGTAGTGCAGCGGCGTCGCCATGATGGTCACTTCGCCATCGGTGGCCACGCGCAAGCGCCTATGCTTGGTGGCAATTTCCAGGTCGGTGGCCGTCAGCACATCAAAATCCTTGGCTTGCGACAACTTGCCGAACAGCGCATGCAAAGCCAGCTTCAGCAACCCCAGGCGCCCCGGGCGCTGCGCCACATACAGACTCAGCTGGCCGCCATCGAGACGCTCGCGCTCGCCGATATTCAAGCCTTCCATCAGGTATTCATTATTGCCGATGAAGACGAACGGCGTGCGCCGCGCATGCACGGCGTCGTTGACCTTCAGCTGCACGCCGAGAAACGGATAACGGCGCAGCGTGGCGATCAGCGCCCAGCAAAAGGCCAGCCACTTGCCGCGTCCCAGCCGGCGCTGCTGCTTTTCGCGGTCGCGCACGATGTCCGGATACAGGCCCAGGCTGGAGTTGTTCAGGAAGATGCGGCCATTGACCTCGCCCACATCGACTTTTATCTGGATGCCTTGCGCCACATTGGCGATGGCCGCATCGAGTTCCAAAGGAATCTTCAAATCCTTGGCGAAATGGTTCAAGGTGCCCAAGGGCAAGACGCCAAACGGCGTGCCGCTGCCGACGACGACGGAGGCGACGGCATTGATGGTGCCGTCGCCTCCACCGGCTACGATGATCGCTGCGCCGTCCCGCAAGGCTTGCTCGGCCGTGGCGATCATGTCAGCCCCGCTGGCGGCCAGGGTGATGGCGGCATCGAGGCCCACAGCCAGGAATTTCGCTTCAAGCTGCTGCGCCCAGTCGGGCGCATAGCCGCAACCGGCGCCTGCGTTGATGATGACGGCAATGTTGGACAGGACAGTTTCCCCTCAGATTTATTTGGTTTGCCGGATATGCCGGCGCCGGCGCAGCGTCGACACGCCGGCGATGCAGATGGCCAGCCAGCCGTAGCTTTCCGCCATCGCCGCCAGCACGTCGCTCAGGTAATGCGCGCCCAGGTAAATGCGGCTAAAACCCACCAGCGCCGCCATCAAGAAGGCGGCCAGCGCAATGGCGATGCGCTTGCCCCACGCGCCCGGTGCCGCCTGGCAAATCAGATAGGCAGCCAGCAAGCCATACAGTGCGGTCGAGGTGGCCGTGTGGCCGCTGGGAAAGCTGTACGTGCCGAGGGCCGTCTGCAGGATGGGTTCGTCAAAGCTGGGCCGCGCGCGGACAAACAGATACTTTAACAGCAGGTTCAGGAACATGACGCCCGGCATGGTGATGATCAGGGTAAGCAGCCAGTAGGTGGCGCCCTTGCGGTACCAATACCAGCCCAGCAAGGTGGCCAGGGTCACGGCGCCGATCACGCCATGCAGGTGCGTGATGACCAGCAGGCACTGCGTGACCCATGGCACTGCATGCTGATTGAACCATTGCGCCACCTGCAGGTCGATCGTCGTGATCTGGGCCATGCCCATGACGGCTTCGGCAATCTCGTGGAACACCACGATGGCTACCAGCATCAGGGCCACGCCCACCGTCATATGCAGGCCCAGTACACCCTCGGGCGATAGGCGCGCCTCGACGAAGCGGCGCAGTTTCGTGGTCCAGCCCGTGGTCATGCCCATGTCATTCTTCCGCTGCAAACTGCTCTCACTTTCCTATTCGTGGTGCTGATCAAAAAAACCACACCAGTAAAAAAATACTGTTTATTCATACAGTAGCTGTGTTTTCATACAGTAGTTATGTTATTCTGATGACTCGTTCAACACATCTCCCTCAAAGGAATTGTCATGGCAACATTGAATAGCGGTTTTGGCTCACGGTTTGGCCTGGAATACGCCCCAAGCTCTTTCCTCGTCCGCATGGGCAAACGCGAAATCCTCGTCTGCCGCGACTTCCGCAAGCGCTACTACACCGTCAATCCCTTGATCGAGTGCGGTACGGGCATCGAGCCGGGCTATGTTGAAGTGCTGCTGATGCGCCGTTGGCTCCTCATTCTATCCAAGGCGCATTAAGAATGCCTTTAAAACAAAGTGTTCCCACATTGTTTTAAAGTCAGCTCGTCCGGCCACGCCAGGAACTCGACAGTACCGGCCAGCAGCACGCTGGCCGACCCCTCACTACTGTCTGCTTTCCGGTGCGGCCGGGCTGGCAGGTGTATTAGCAAGTGCGTTGGCAGGTGCGTTGGCTGGCGGCACGCTGTCAAACACATGCGCTTCGTACCACAGGGTAACAAACAGCACCATCACGACGGGGCCGATGAACAGGCCCACGAGGCCCAGGGTTTCCACGCCGCCCAGGATGCCGAACAGCACGGCCAGGAACGGCAGCCGGGTGGCGTTGCCGATCATGCTGGGGCGCACAAAATGATCGGCCACGAACAGCACCACGGTGCCCCAGACGGCCACGCCGATGGCGGCGCCGACGCTGCCCTGGAAGGCCAGCAAGGCCGCTGCGCACAAGTAGGCCAGCGGCGCACCGAAGGGGATGATGGCCAGGATGCCGGTGGCAAACGCCCACAGCGCCGGCGATGGCAGGCCGGCAATGGCGTAGGCGATGCCGATCAGCACGCCTTCGGCCAGGCCCACCAGCACCAGGCCATTGACGGTGGCGCGGATGGCGGTGGGAATTTTTTGCGCATAACGGCCCCAGCGTTCGGGGCGCAGGAAATGGCTGCCGATGGCGGTGATCTGGCGCGTCAGCGCTTCGCCATCCTTGTAGAAGAAAAACAGGCACAAGAACGCCAGGCCAAAGTCGACCAGGCGGTGAAATACATCTGCGCCGAGGATTTTCAGCATGTCGCGCGCCGAGTGAAAACCGCCGACGGCGCTGCCCGCAAAGAAATGGCCGAGGCCGTGAGGCTGGCTGAGGGTGGCTTGCCACCAGTCGCCGATGGCGTCGCCTGCCAGCGGGGTCTTCGCCACCCAGGCCGGCATGGGCAAGCCATTGCTATTCGCATTAACGACGAAATTGGCCAGCACGGGCACTTCGCGCGCGGCCTGCGCCACGCCGAACAGCACGGGAATGATGAAGATGCAGGCAAACGCCAGGGTCAGCACGGCCGCCGCGATGATGCTGCGCTGGCCCAGCGCCGCGCGCACGCGCCGGTATAATGGCCAGGTGGCCACGCACAGGATGCCGGCCCACACCAGCGGCAGGAAGAAACGCTGCATGACGAACGCCGTCACGGCAATCAGCGCCAGGGAAAAGCCTGCGCTGACAATATCGCGCTGGGTATCGCTCATACCGCTCCATTCGAACGGGGTCGGACCCGGCGGGTCCGACCCCAGTTTTACGCGCCAGTTGCGCAGGCGTAGCGTAACACGGCACTTGCCAACCCAACATCACACCAGGCCCAGCTCCACCGGCGCCACCCCGGCAAACACATGCTCCAGTTGCGCCGCGCTCAAGCCAAACGTGCGGCGCAGCAAGCCGCCCAGCACGGCGCGGTATTCATTGAGCACCGGCATGTCGCGGTTCTGGAACAAATTCGCTTGCGAAATGGCTACCTGCTCGCCCGCCACCTGCTTGCCATGGATAGCCCCGCCCAATACCCAGAACACGCTGCCGTGGCCGTGGTCCGTGCCTCGGTTGCCGTTTTCGCGGAAAGTGCGGCCAAATTCGCTGACGACGACGACCATGGTATTGCGCCATGCACTGCCCATTTCCTGCGAAAACGCGGACAAGCCCCGCCCCAGCTCGTCAAAACGCCCCGCCAGGTAGCCGTTGGCGCCGCCCTGCCCCACGTGCGTGTCCCAGCCGCCCACGTCGACGAAACCGATGTTGTATTTATCCTTCATCAACCTGGCGATGCGCTGCGCTTCCAGTTCGAAGCCGCGGGTAGAGATGGCGTTGCGGTTGGCGGCCTGCATCTCTCCCGTCAACTCCTTCGTCACATCGTCGCGCACGACAAAGCCGGCGGCGACCTGCTGCTGCAAAGGAGTACCCCGGTACATGGCGGCGATGACCTGGCTTTGACGCGCATCAATGCCGGACTTGCCCAAGGAGCGCAGCGCCATGTTCGGCACTTGCACGCCGCCCTGGAAGATCAGCGGCAACTGGTCCGTGAAGGCGATGGCCGGGGTGGCCGGGGTGGCCTTATTCGCATTGAGTGTCTGCACCAGGCGGTTCAAGAAGCCCGAGCGGAAATCGCGGCGCTTGCCGAGCTCCTGTCCCAGCTCGATCGTGTCCTGCGTCTCGAAATGGCTGCGCGTCAAATCCGTCGTGCCGGCAAAGGGAATGAAGGCAGCCTCGCCGGCGTTGAACATGGGATGGATGGTATCGCGCAAGGCCGGATGCAGGGCCCAGTCGGCGTTCAGGGCCAGCGCGCCATTCTCCGCGCCCGGCCTGGGAATAGCGATATTGGGCCGCGCCGCATAGTAAAAATCGCTGCCGACAGGCACCAGCAAGTTGTTCGCGTCATAGCCGCCGCGCAGGAAGACGAACAGCAGCTTCGCATCCGTGGCCGGTGCGGCCAGCAGCCTGCCCGCGTGCGACAGCAGGGGCGCGGCGGCCAGGGCTTTCAACAGGTCACGACGGTTCATGGCAGTCCTTTCAGCGGTGCATCATTTCTGGCGACGACAATAAAAAGGTATTCCACTCCTGCGGCGAGGCAGCCTGCTCCAGGGCCTGGCGCGTGGCAGGACTCAATGTTGCCTGCAGCGACTGGAAATACAGGGCACTGGCCAGTTGCGGAAACGCCGTCTTTTCCTGCGGCTGCGGGCCGTCCGTCTTGAACAGGCCGGCGCTGCCCGAGCCGATGGTGCGGGCGATATCGAAACGCGTCGTCATCTGGCCCGGGCTGGCCCAGGCGGCGTCCGTCAAGGGATAGCCATCCGGCGTCTGGCGACCGTACAGGGGCTGGCCCATGCGCGAGAGCCAGTTCAGCATGGGGCCCGCGTTCAGGATGGGCTTGTCGTCATAGCTGAGGCGCACGGCCGACATCACATAATGCATGGGGTCCTTGAACTTATGGCCCAGCGACTGCTTGAATTCCGGGCTTGCAAACAGGGTCTGCAGCACCTCGGCGATCATGCCGTCGCTTTGCTGGAACGTGGCCGCCATGCGTGCCACCAGCGGCGCGGGTGGATTGTCGCCGACGAAATACTGGGCCAGCTTGCCGCTGATAAAGCGGGCCGTGGCGGGGCTGCGGCTGAGGCGATCGAGCGCTTCGTCGAGCTCGGCCAGGCCTCGGCCCTTCACTGTTTGCCCCAGGAATTGCTTGTCGCCGTAATCGTGGCGGTTCGGATTAAATTCAAACAAGCCCCGGCGCACATACTGCGACTGCAGGGCTGGCCGCACTTTCGGCGCGTCCGTGCCCAAGTTCACCCCTACGCCCGTCAGGATGCGCGCCAGTTCCTGCACATCGGTCTGGCTATAGCCGCCATTCACGCCCAAGGTATGCAGTTCCATCAGCTCGCGCGCATAGTTTTCATTGATGCGCCTGGCGGCATTGGCTTCATTGTCCAGGTAGCGCAACATGGCCGGATGGTGGACGGTGGCGCCCAGCAAGTCGCGAAATTTCCCCAGCGCATGCGGGGCGATGGCCTTGGCTTCGTAATCGCCGACCATGGCGCGCAAGTTGTGCTTGCCCTGGTGCACGCTGAAATGGTTGAGCCAGAACCAGCTCACTTGCTGTTGCAGCTGATTCGGCGAATACACGTCGAGCAGCAGCGAACGCGTGGCCGCTTCGCGCGCCAGGCGGGTCAGTTCCTGCTGGTAATCTTTTTGCGCCTGTTGCTTCGCTGCGTCATCCATCATGGCGGCAGACTCCTTGCGGCGCTGCTCCATGGTCAGGACCAATTGATCGAGCGGCACCTGGCTGATGGTCATGGCGTCTATCTGCGCCTGGACGGCGGGCGGCAAGTTGACTTTGCCTGGATGCAATTGCGCCTGCAAGTAACGCTCCCAGCCATCGGTTTGCAACTGGCGCACGCTGCCCGCGTTCACGCCCCAGCTGACGCGCTCCAGCATGGCGATGCCTTGCGCAGCATTGTCCGGCGGGTTCGCTGGCGCAATGGCAGGTTGGGTCGGGGCGCAGCCTGCCAGCAACAGCAGGGACAGAACGGTGCTTGGCAGAAGTTGCTTATGCAACATGGCGATCCTTCAGGCGGTGTCAGGCAGAATGCATGAGCGTACGCCCTGCCTGGCTAGCGCATGATTGCCATTTGCAACAAGTTGTAATGAAAAGTATATTTATAACAATTTCATACACTTTTCGCGCAGGAAATCGCGCAGTTGCAGTACCAGCGGCGTCACTTGCGCCCGGTGCATGCACACCAGGTGCAGCGGGGCAGCCTCGCCCGCCACTTCGGGCAGCAGCACTTGCAGGCGGCCGGTGGCCAGGTCAGCAGACAAGTCAAGCCGCGATTTATACGCGATGCCCAGGCCCGCCACGGCCCAGCGGCGCACCAGGTCGGCATCGTCGGCGCTGCGGTTGCCGCTCACCTGCACGGTCACTTGCTCGCGCTGCGGCAGGCGGTAAAAGGTCCAGCGGTCGTGCAAGCCGTCTTCCAGCGCGAAACGCAGGCAATTGTGCTGCGGCAAGTCTTCCAGCGCCAGCAGGGGCCCATGCGCGCGCAGGTAGTCGGGCGAGGCCACCAGCACGCGGTCATTCGCGGGGGCGATCGGCATGGCGATCATCGATGAATCGTCTTGCTGGCCATAGCGGATGGCCACATCGACTTGCTGGCGCACCATATCGGCCACGCGGTCGCTGACGCTGAGCTGGTATTGCAGCTTTGGATGGCGCAGCTGGAATTCATCGAGCCAGCCCAGCATCAGGTTGCGGCCCAGGTCGGATGGCATGGCAATTTTCAAGGTTCCACCGAAACTGTCCTTGCCCGCCAGCAGCGCGTCGTGGCCCACGCGCAGCAAACGCAAGGCTTCCCGCGCATGCTCCAGGTACTGCGCGCCTTCCGCCGTCAGGCTCAGCGAGCGCGTCGTGCGCGCCAGCAGGCGCAAGCCCAATTGCCCTTCCAGGCGCTTGACGGCGGCGCTGGCCAGCGCGGGCGAAATGCCGATCTCGCGCGCGGCCGCCGACAGGCTGCCCCGGTCGGCCGTGCGCACAAACACCTGCAAGTCATCGAGTCGCAGCAATTTTCAGCATTCCTTTGAAAGTGTTTCGGTACGCGCCCTCTTTTTCTTGGGCGGAAATAGCACCATCATACGGTATCGACTCAACAAGGAAGCATATGAAAGCCATCGCCTACCACCACAGCCTGCCCATCACCGATACGCACGCCCTGCTCGACATCGAACTGCCCACGCCCGTCGCCACGGGCCGCGACCTGCTCGTCGCCGTGCACGCCATCTCCGTCAATCCCGTCGATACCAAGATACGCAAGAACCGCCAGCCGAAGGATGGCCAGGCGGAAGTGCTGGGCTGGGATGCGGCCGGCGTCGTCACCGCCATCGGCCCCGACGTGACGCTGTTCCAGGTGGGCGACAAGGTCTGGTACGCTGGCGCCATCAACCGCCCCGGCAGCAATAGCGAGTTCCAGCTGGTCGATGAGCGCATCGTCGGCCACATGCCGGCCAGCCTCGACTTCGCCCCCGCCGCCGCCTTGCCCTTGACGGCAATTACCGCCTGGGAATTGCTGTTCGACCGCCTGCAGATCAGCCGCGACAAGAGCGTTGCCGGCAAGTCCTTGCTGGTGATCGGCGCGGCCGGCGGCGTCGGTTCCGTGCTGCTGCAGCTGGCGCGGCAATTGACGAACGTGACCATCATCGGCACGGCATCGCGCGCGGAAACCTCGGCCTGGGTGCAGGAACTGGGCGCCCACCACGTGATCGACCACAGCCTGCCGCTGGCGCAGGAAATGACGCGCCTGGGCTTGCCGCCCGTCGATTATGTGATCAGCCTGAACCAGACCGACCAGCATTTCGACCAGATCGTCGAACTGATCGCGCCGCAAGGCAAGTTCGCCCTGATCGACGACCCCGAGCACATCGACGTGCGCAAGTTCAAGGGCAAGAGCGTGTCGCTGCACTGGGAATTGATGTTTACCCGCTCGCTGTTCCAGACGGCCGACATGCTCAAGCAGCACGAGCTGCTGGAAGAACTGGCGCAGCTGGTCGACGCAGGCGTCATCAAGACCACCCTGGCCGAGCGCTTCGGCACGATCAATGCGGCGAATCTGAAACGCGCGCACGCGCTGCTGGAAAGCAATACGGCCAGGGGCAAGATCGTGCTGGAAGGATTCTAAACTCAGGTAATCAAGATGGCCCGGAAATCATTGACATTGGTCAATGTCGGGCCAGTGATCACACTATCTCCCAGCGCCTGGAAGAAACCGTGGCCATCGTTGTTGTCCAGGCTGTCGCGAGGCTTGACGCCCAGCGCCCAGGCGCGCTGCAGGGTGTCGGGCGCCAGATACGCACCGGCGATCTCTTCCTGTCCATCGACGCCATCCGTGTCGCCGGCCAGTGCATGAATGCCCGGCTCGCCATCGAGCGCGATGCCCAGCGCCAGCAGGAATTCCACGTTGCGCCCGCCTCGTCCCTTGCCACGCACGGTGACCGTCGTTTCGCCGCCCGACAACAGCACGCACGGCGCGGGAAACGGCTGGCCCCGCAAGGAGGTTTGCCGCGCGATGCCGGCCATGACGGTGCCCACGTCGCGCGCCTCGCCTTCCAGGCTGTCGCCTAATATATACGGCGTGATGCCGGCCGCGCGCGCCACGGCAGCGGCCGCTTCCAAGGCCAGCTGCGGCGTGGCAATCAAGGTCGTTTGCGTCTGCGCCAGGTGCGGATCACCTGGCTTGACCGATTCGCCGCGCCCGCTTTCCAGCGCCGCGCGTATAGTATCCGGCAATGCCATGCCATAGCGGCGCACGATGGCCAGCGCATCGTCGCAGGTGGTGGCGTCGGCCACCGTGGGGCCGGAGGCGATATCGCCCAGCTTGTCGCCGGGCACGTCGGAAATCGCCAACGTAATCACTTGCGCCGGATGGCAGGCGGCCGCCAGGCGCCCCCCCTTGATGGCGGACAAATGGCGACGCACGCAATTCATTTCGCCGATAGTGGCGCCCGATGCCAGCAGGGCGCGGTTCAACTCTTGCTTGTCTTCCAGGCTGATGCCCTCCAGGGGCAAGGCCAGCAGCGACGAGCCGCCACCCGAGATCAGGCACAGCACCGTATCGTCGGCCTGCAGCTTGCTGACCAGTTCGAGCATGCGCCGCGCCGCCTCCATGCCGGCCGCGTCCGGCACAGGGTGCGACGCTTCGGCGATCTCGATGCGCTGGCACGGCACGGCATAACCGTAGCGCGTGACGACCAGCCCTGACAACGGCCCCGGCCAGTGCTGCTCCACGGCATGCGCCATGGCGGCGGAAGCCTTGCCGGCGCCGATGACGATCAAACGCCCTTTCGGCACGGCTGGCAGGTGCGGCGGCACGCAGTGCGATGGTTGCGCCGCTTCGATGGCCGCGTTGAACATAGCTTGCAGCAAGGCGCGCGGCGCTGGGGTCGTCGTCATTGTTTTCTCCTCCGGGATCCGGACTCGATCATAGCAGTGTCCGCGCCGCTTGGCGGCTACAATGGCGGCAATCTTACTGATAGGAAAGACATGAACGACGCCATCGAATGGACCAGCCTGGCCCGCACTTTCGGACTGTTTACCGTCACGGCCGTGGCCGAACTGCTGGGCTGCTATCTGCCCATGCTGTGGCTGAGCAACAAGGGCAGCGCCTGGCTGCTGTTGCCGGCTGCCATCAGCCTGTTGATCTTCGTGTGGCTGCTGACCCTGCATCCAACCGCCAGCGGCCGCGTGTATGCCACGTATGGCGCCATTTATATCGCCACGGCGCTGGGCTGGCTGTGGCTGGTCGATGGCATCACGCCCGCCTGGACCGACATCGCCGGCGTGGGCCTGGCCTTGGCTGGCGCCGCCGTGATTGCCATGGGGCACAAGGCGGCGTAAAGTCAGGCCTCAAGCCGCATCAAGCCGCATGCTGGCGGAAGTTCGTTTCCGCCGACCAGGCAGTGCTGGCGCGGGCCAGCAAGACCGCTTCGCCATCGGCCAGCCAGTCGTCGGCATCGGCGATCTTCCACATGGCCTGCAACAGCTTGCGGCGCAGGTCGGGATCATCAATTTCTTCCAGCAGGCTGTCGATCACGCCATTGCCCAGTTGCACGGCGCCATGCACGGTCGAGGTCAGCATGTCATCGCACAGGTCTTGCAGCAGGCGCTGGAAGGCGGCTGGCTCCAGTTCGATATGTTCAAGGATCTTGCTGCGGTGCATCGCTTGCAGCTCGGCACTGGCCAGGTTGCCATCGACGATCATCATCAGGGCCAAAATACGTCCAGCTGCCTGGGGACTGTTTACTTCGTAGGTACGCATAATTACATTCTTTCATTGTGATGGATCAAGCGGCGCGCCACCGCCATGCGGGGCGCGCCGTACTACTGTTTTACTTTTCGCTACGGGTGATGAACACGCTGGCCACGCAGCTGGCAACGATCAGGACAGCCACCACCAGCAACGACGCTTCGACGGGCACGTGGTACCACGGCATGATCAGCATTTTTGCGCCGATAAACACCAGCACCATCGCCAGGCCATACTTGAGCATGTGGAAACGGTCAGCCACATCGACCAGCAGGAAGTACAGCGCCCGCAGTCCCATGATGGCGAACAGGTTCGACGTGAAGACGATGAACGGGTCCGTCGTGATGGCGAAAATGGCCGGGATCGAATCGACCGCGAAAATCAAGTCCGTCACCTCGATCAGGATCAGCACCAGGAACAGCGGCGTGACATAACGCAAGCCACCCTTGGCGACAAAGAAACGCTCGCCATGGTCACCGTCAGCCACCCGCAAGTGGCGGCGGGCAAAGCGCAGCACCGGGTTGTTCGCCACGTCCGGCTCGGCATCGGCCGCCACCAGCATGCGCATGCCGGTAATCAAGAGGAAGGCGCCAAACAGGTACAGCACCCAGCTAAACTCGCTCACTACCCACGCACCGGCCAAAATCATCACGGCACGCATGACGATCGCGCCCAGCACGCCATAAATCAAGACCCGGCGCTGGTACTGGATCGGCACCTGGAAGGCGCTGAAGATCAGCAGGAAGACGAAGACGTTATCGACCGACAGCGCTTTCTCGATCAGGTAGCCGGAAAAAAATTCCAGCGCCTTCTGGTTGGCGACCTCGGCACCGGCCGTGCCGTTCAGATACCACCACAGACCGCCGTTGAACAGCATCGCCAGGCTGACCCACACCAGCGACCAGGTCGCCGCTTCCTTGACGCCCACCTTGTGCGCCTTGTTGCCGCCGAAGACGAATAAATCGAGCGCCAGCATCAGCAGCACGAAAAGGATGAAGCCGGCCCACATGGGCGCCGTTGCAATACTCTCCAGGCCGTTCATCGATGGCCTCCGCTACTGCTTGTGTCTGCTACGAAGCACATGGTGTTCTCCCCGCATGAATGATAAGCAGCCATCATATGCTGAATTGAAACATCGAACAAATCGAATATAATTGCACTACACATCGAATAATTCGATTAATTAAAAACCAATAAAAATCATGTCCACACTCAACTTCAAGCACCTGCGTTATTTCTGGATGGTGGCCAAGACGGGCAGCATCGCTCGCGCGGCCGAGCAGCTGCACCTGACGCCGCAATCGATCTCCGGCCAGCTGGGCGACTTTGCCGATACGCTGGGCGTGGAACTGTTCCGCCGCAGCGGGCGCAACCTTGAGTTGACGGACACGGGCAGGCGCATCCTCAGCCATGCGGAAGAAATTTTCAGCGCCGGCGATGAGTTGCTGGAAATCGTGCGCGACCAGTCGCGCACCACCACCACGACCTTTCGCGTCGGCTGCGCCGATTCGGTCTCGAAACTGATCGCCTGCCGCCTGGTGGCGCCAGCGCTGGGCCTGGCCGAACCGCTGCGCATAATTTGCCGCGAAGGACGGCTGGCCAGCCTGCTGGCAGACCTGGCCGTGCACCGGCTCGACCTGATCATCGCCGACCGCCCCATGCCGGCCCATTTGAGCGTGCGCGGCTTCAATCACTTGCTGGGCGAAAGCGGCATGACCCTGTTCGGAACAAAGGCACTGGCCGCCACGCTGACAGGCGAGTTCCCCCAGTGCCTGGACCGCGCCCCGCTGCTGCTGCCGGGCGAAGACTTTGCCATCTACGGGCGCTTGCTGCAGTGGCTCAGCGAAAACAATCTGCACCCGCGCATCGTCGGCGAATTCGACGACAGCGCCATGATGAAGGCGTTTGGCCAGTCCGGCGCCGGCCTGTTCTTTGCGCCCACCGTGATCGCACCCCAGGTCTGCGAACAGCACGCCGTGGTGGCGCTGGGGCGCGTCGACAGCCTGGTCGAGCAAGTCTATGCGATCACCACGGAGCGGCGTTTGAGCCACCCGGCCACCATCGCCATCAGCCAGAGCGCGCGGCGCGAGTTGTTCGGATCAAAGCCCGGCTAGCCTGGCCAGCGCGGCAACTGGCGCAGGCGAACCTGCTGTCGCCAGCTGCCCGGAAATAAAACAGAAAAATACATTCGGACAAATATAGCTTTATAATGGCACCCCTCCCCGACGCCCTGCGCGCCCCTCCCAGGACTTGCCGCAATGAAGCATTTGCACGATATTCCCTCTGCCTTCAAGCATGAATTTGCCAACCCGCGCCTGTGGTGGTCGCGCGCCGTCGTGGTCGGCATGGCCGCCATCGCCGGCCTCGTCGTCGTGGGATTTACCTGGCTGGCGGAAACAGCGCTCGATTGTTTTCTGTTTTTTAACGGCAAGGCCTGGTGGTTTGCCCTGCTGTGGACACCGGCCTGCGCCGCCCTGCTGGTCTGGCTGACGCGCCGCTATGCGATCGGCGCGGCCGGTTCCGGCATCCCGCAAGTGATGGCCACGCTCGACCCGGCCGTGGCGCCGGAGCAGCGCTCGCTGTTCGTCTCATTGAAACTCAGCGCTGCGAAGATCGTGTTGACGGCGGGCGGCATGCTGGGGGGCTTGTCGCTGGGGCGCGAAGGGCCCTCCGTGCAGATCGCTGCCGGCGTGATGCTGGCCGCGCGCCGATGGCTGCCGCGCCACTCGCAAGTGAGCGCCCATTCGCTGCTGGTGGCGGGCGGCGCAGCCGGCATCGCGGCGGCCTTCAATACGCCGCTCGCTGGCGTCATGTTCGCCATCGAGGAACTGTCGCGCTCGCCGGAGCAGCGCAACAGCGGCCTCATCGTCGCCGGCATCGTGCTGGCCGGTATGATGGCGGTGTCCATCCACGGCAACGCCACGCACTTCGGCATCATCCATCCTGGCCCCATCGGCCTGGCGCTGGCCCTGCCCGGCCTGCTGGTGACTTTAGTCGCCGGCGTGGCAGGCGGCCTGTTCGCGCGGCTGCTGCTGGCCTCAAGCCGGGGCAATCCGCTGGGAAAGTTATCCGCCTGGCGCAAGGGCCGGCCAGTGCTGTTTGCCGCCGTGTGCGGCTTGGCTGTGGCGGCCATCGGCATCGCCAGTCATGGCGCCACGTTCGGCAGCGGCACGGTAGCCACGCGCGCCATGCTGGACGGGGCAAGTGAGGCCTCGCCCGCCTTTGTTGCCTTCAAGTATGTGGCCACCTGGCTGACCGTCTGGTCGGGCGTGCCAGCAGGCATCTTTGCCCCGTCCCTGGCCATCGGCGCCGGCATCGGGCATGACATTGCGCAACTGCTGCACTACCCGCACGCGCCGGCCCTGATCGCGCTGGGCATGGTGGGCTTCCTGGCCGCCGCCACGCAGGCGCCGCTGACGGCCTTCATCATTGTCATGGAAATGGTCGATGGCCACGGCATGGTGCTCAGCCTGATGGCCTGCGCCGTGGTGGCCAGCACGGTGTCACGCGTGCTCAGCGAACCGCTGTACGGCGCGCTGGCGCAATTGCAGCTACAACGGCTGCCGCAGGCCAGCCGGGAAACTACATCGTAAAGGGAAATGGCTGCAGGCCAGCCTGGCGGTCGTCGGGAGCGATCACGGCCAGCAAGGCGCCCAGGCCCTGGTTCAGGTGCGCCAGGCTGTCGGCGTCCAGCTGGGCCAGCGCACCGGGCAGCAAGCCGCGGGCCGGCTGCGGCGCGCGGGCGATCACGGCCTGGCCGTCCGCCGTCAGGGTCAGCGTCACCACGCGCTGATCGGGCTGGTCGCGCGCCTTGCGCACAAAGGCTTTTTTCACCAGCGCCTCGACCAGATTGCTGGCCGTCGTCTGGTGGATGGACATCTTGCCAGCCAGTTCGCCCATGCGCAGACCGGGCCGTTCCAGCAATTCCTGCATCACCCACAATTGCGCGCCCGACACGCCGCACTGCTTCTCGATCTGCGCCGAGTGCCGCTGCGCTGCGCGCATGACGACGCGCATGTTTTGCAGGGCCAGGCTCTGCGCCTTGGCCACCGCCGATACTTCCGCTTCCACCACCATTGCCTCCAGTTATCAGATCCGGCTTCGCGCCTGCTGGCGGGCCGCAATCCCTACATGATACCTGCAACGGCTGGGCCGCCCCCTCTGCACACTTCCCGCTAGCCGGCAGGCATTAGCTGCCCAGCCTGCCACGTTTGCTCCAGCACCAGCTGGCCGCGCTGGTCCCAGTGGCGCTCGACGCCCTGCTTCTTGCCATGTTCATACGGCACGATCTGTTGCAGCGTGCCATCGCCATGCCACAGCCGCTGCAAGCCGTGGCGCTGGCCATCGAGCATGGGGATGACGCTGGCGCGCTCGCCGTTGTCATACCACTCGCTCACATCGCCCTGCTCGCGCCCCTGTGCGTCTTTCTGCCAGGCACTGCTGGGCAGGCCATTGCGGCCCCACTTTTGCATGCTCAGCAGCTTGCCCTTGCGGTACAGCGCCTTTTGCGCCATTTGACCATTATCATGACTGTCAAACGACCAGCCATCCGGCTCGCCATGGCGCCACACCTTGCTGGCGAGCACCTTGCCATCCTCGGCCAGGGTCACGACTTCGCCCTCGTACTGATCCTTGACGAAGTTGCCGCGCTGGAATAATTTGCCATCGGCGTAAAACACTTCCTGCAAGCCGTGCATCTTGCCGCCTTTTAAGAACGAGCGGCTGCTGACCTTGCCATTCGCCCCATACGACACATATTCACCATCGGCCATCTGCTCGCCGTGATAGGTGATGCGATGCATCAGCTGGCCATTCTCGTGATAGCTTTCCGAGACGCTGTCGCGCCCGTTCGGCAGCAGAGTCACCTTCTGCTTGAGCTGGCCATTGTTGTAAAACAGCGCGCCGCCGCGCAGCTCCCCGCCCTGGGCATCGAGCTGCGTTTCGCGCAGCAATTGGCCATTCTCGTCATACGACTTGCGAAAACGCACGAACTTGACCAGGCTCAAATCCAGGTCGGTGGCATAGGTTTCAAAGGCCAGCTGGCCTGGCAAATCGGGAAACTCCAGCCTCACGCCAGGCACCCAGCGCCGCATCGCGCACGGGCGGCGTGCGCAGCGTGTGTTGATTCTTCATACTGATCCATGGATGAGTGGCTTGCGGCGGCCATCATACGGGCAAGCGCCGCCCGCCACTGGCACGATTGCCTGCCGTAAATGGCACAAGCCGGGAGCGCACCGTCCAGGTCCGCCCCCGGCCTGTGCACGGGTTCCTTCAACGCAAGGGATGCGCCCTCAGCTCACGCTCTCCTTGACGGGCGACAACTGGCTGGCGTGCAGCCGGGCATATGCGCCGCCCTGTTGCAGCAAGGCTGCATGGCTGCCCGATTCCACCAGGCGGCCGCCCTGCATGACGACGATGCGGTCAGCGCTTTCGATGGTCGACAGGCGGTGCGCGATGACGATGGTGGTGCGGTTGCGCATCAGCACTTCCAGCGCCGCCTGCACCGATCGCTCCGATTCCGTGTCCAGCGCGCTGGTGGCTTCGTCGAGCAGCAGTATCGGCGCATCCTTGTACAGCGCGCGCGCGATGGCCAGGCGCTGGCGTTGCCCGCCTGACAGGCGCGAACCGTTCTGGCCCGCCTGCGTCTCGTAGCCTTGCGGCAACTGCATGATGAAATCGTGCGCATACGCGGCGCGCGCCGACGCTTCGATGCGCGCCATGTCCGGCGCCGGATCGCCATACGCGATATTGGCCGCCATGGTGTCGTTGAACAGGATCACATCCTGGCTGACCAGGGCGAACTGGCGCCGCAGGGCCAGCAAGGCGTAATCGCGCACATCGACGCCGTCGAGCAGGATCTGGCCGCCGCTCACGTCATAGAAGCGCGGCAGCAAGCCCAGCAAGGTCGTCTTGCCGCCACCGGAGCCACCCACCAGGGCCACCGTCTCGCCGGCACGGATGTCGAGCGAGATATCGCTCAAGGCCGTGGGCGCATCAGGGTCGTCGCTGTTGTAGCGGAAATTGACGTTTTGCAGCGACAGATTGCCCTTCACGGTGGCCGGGGCGATGCTGCCCGGGTCCGGTTCCAGCGGCGTGTCGATCAAGCCGAAGACGGACTCGGCCGCGGCCAGGCCCCGCTGCAGCGGCTCATTGATCTTGGTCAGGTTCTTGATCGGCGACTGCATCGCCATCAACGCGCCCATGAAGGCGACGAAGGCGCCCGGCGTGATGGCGCCGCTTTGCGCGCGCAGCATGGCGAAATAAATCACCGACGACAGGGTCACGCCGACGAGCATCATGATGAAGCCGGAATTCAAGGCCGAGGTAGCCGCGTGCTTGACGGCCAGCTGACGGTTGCGCTTGACCACGTCGACGAAGCGCGCCTGCTCATAGTCTTGCCCGCCAAAAATTTTCACCACGCGCTGGCCGCCGATGCTTTCATCCAGCACCGACGTCAGCTCGCCCACGGCTTGCTGCGAACTCTTGCTCAGGTGGCGCATGCGCCGTCCCGCCAGGGTCACCACCAGCGCCACGATGGGCATCGAGGCCATGCAGAACAGGGCCAGCTTGACGTCGATGCTGAAGAGTAAAATCAGATAGCCCAAGGTGGCGACGGAATCGCGCACCATCACATTAAGCACGTTCAAGCCCGCCTGCGACACCTGGCTGGCGTCGAAGGCCACGCGCGACTGCGTCAAACTGGTGGTGGTAGTGTCAAAAAAGCGGCTGGGCAGGCGCATGATGGTGGCGAACATCTTTTCGCGCAGGTCGGCCTGCACCCGGCTCGATAGCCAGACGGAACCATAATCGCCGGCAAAACTGGACACCATGCGCAGCGCGGCCAGCCCCAGGATGGTGGCCGGTATCACCCACAGGTCCACCTGCCCCGCCTGTGCCGGCAGGAAACGGTCAACCCAGCCTTGCAGCATGCCCATCACGCCGGACGTGGGCGCGACCTGCGCGCTGGCCGTGTCGCGCATGGCGTCGACGACGTTTTGCAACTGGCGGATTAACAACACATCGGTGGCAGACGCCACGCCCACCGCCAGCAAGGTGACGGCAACGATGGCGCCATAGCGGCGAAACTGCCCGGCCAGGCGGAAAAACAGGAGGCGACTTTGCTGCATGTAGAGGGAAAAGAGTGAGCTAAAGCGTGATTCTAACGCGTGTGTGCCTTCCCTATGAGAAAGTCGTCACCTTGCCGGGGAAGTACCGGCAAGGAAGTCATGGCAAAAATAATAAGTTACGACTTCGCCACTTTCCACGCTTGCGTGCCGGCCTTGCATAGCTTCAGCTTCAGCGTCTGTTCCTGGCCCTTGGCATTCAAGGCCACTTGCACCTTGCGGCACACCTGGGCATCGGTCTTTTGCGTGTCGCTGGCCGTGATCTCGGCGGCGATGCGCACGGAATTGCGCAAGCCTTCATTGCTCCATTGCACGCTCTCGCCATCTTTCTTGTCATTGAGTACGTCGGTGACGGCCTTGAGCAAGACAGGCTTGTCGTTCTTGTTCAGGTACGCCATTGGCGTCTCTGCCAGGAAACCCAGGCCGACGGCAGAAGCACCGGTGGTGCAGGCAGCCAATGCCAGCGTGGCGACGATTTTCTTGTAGTGTGTACGCATCATGTCCAGCCCCATTAAAGTGCCGTTTATTTAACCCGCAAAATACGGCTCGATATTACTCTCGCTATGACTGTTTAACGCAGGCATTCTATATTTGTTTTCGTAAAGCAAGTGCACACTTGTCAAGACAGGCGCAGGCCCAATGGAGGCTGATAGCGGTGGCGTTGCCATGCGCGTTGGCAAGCAGCGTTGCTTGTCGCATAATGCGCTCATGTTCAAACTGACCTTTCTCGGCACATCTTCCGGCGTGCCCACGCGCTACCGCAATGTCACCTCGCTGGCCCTGCAAACCACGCACAACCGCGACTGGTGGATGATCGATTGCGGCGAAGCCACGCAGCACCGGCTGCAGCGCATTCCCCTGTCCGTGCACGACCTGGTCGGCATCTGCATCACCCACGTGCATGGCGACCACAGCTACGGCTTGCCGGGCCTGCTGGCCAGCGCTTCCATGACGGGGCGCACCAAGCCATTGCTGCTGATCGCCCCGCCCGCCATCAAGGCCTGGATCGACGCCACCTTGCTGCACACCGAACTGTTCCTCACGTATCCGCTGATCCACATCGACGTCGATAGTGCGCAAATCGTGCACCAGGAGGCGGGCTTGACCATCGAGCGCCACGCCCTGTCGCACCGCGCGCCCAGCGTCGGCTTCCGTTTTGCGCTGGAAACAAGCAAGTGGAAACTGGACAAGGCTGCATTGCAGGCAGCGGGCGTGCCGCCCGGTCCTGCCTGGGGAACATTGCAGGCGGGCCAGGACGTGCAACTGGACGACGGCCGCACGCTGGCGTGCGCAGATTTCAGGATCACCGAGACCGCGCGCGCCACGGTGGTGATCGGTGGCGACAACGACACGCCGTCCCTGCTGGCGGACGCCTGCGCCGGCGCGCAACTGCTCGTGCATGAAGCGACCTATACGGAAGCCATGCTGCAAAAAATCGGTCCCGGCCCCACGCACAGCTCGGTGCAGCGCGTGACGCAGTTTGCCGCGTCAGCCCACTTGCCGAATTTGATCCTCACGCATTTCAGCGCCCGCTATCACAACCCGGCTGGCATGGCCGAGCTGGAAGCGGAAGCGCGCCTGCATTACTCAGGCGAACTGTTTTTGGCGCGCGATTTCGACAGCTATGAACTCGATGTGGCTGGGGTGCTGACCAAGCTGGCGCCGGCCGATGGCAAGCCGCGCATCCGATAACTGTCACTGGGCAATCACAGAGACCACATGAGCAAACAGGCCGCGTCGATGACCTTCCATGCCGCCAATGCAGACGACACGGCCGCCTTCATCGCGCTGCGCGGCAAGACCCGGCAAAACGCCATTTCCAAAGAACGCCTGGCGGAAGTGGGCATTACCGCCGATTCCTGGGCGCAGATGATGCGTTCGGGCAATCTGCCGGGCCAAATCTGCCACAGCGACGGCCAGCTGGCCGGCTATTGCTTTGGCGAGCGCACGACAGGTGAAATTATCGTGCTGGCGCTCTTGCCGGCATTCGAAGGCTTAGGGCTCGGCAAGACCTTGCTGGAACTGGTGATGGCGGAACTGCGCGCGCAGGGCCACGAACGGCTGTTCCTGGGCTGCTCCAGCGATCCGGCATCGCGCTCATACGGCTTTTACCGCTACCTGGGCTGGACAGCGACGGGGGAAATGGACCAGTATGGCGATGAGGTGCTGGAGTACTTGTTTAGCGGCGGCGAGTAAAAGCGGCTAGCTAACTGCCAGCAAGCAAGCCTGGGCAAGGCCGGCACGTTCAGCACGCGGGGAACGTGCCCCGTGTGCGCCAGGAAAGCAGCCAGAGTGGCATGGCATGGTTGATTTGGCTGCGGGCAGTGTCAAGGCGTCTTCCTGTCCTCTTCCTTCGTCCCCTCGTCCTTATCAGCCGCAGACAATCCCCAGTCATTCCAGCCCTCGCCAAACAGCTCGATCGGATGCTGCGTGCGCTCAGAACCATTCCCGCAGCGCATGGCGTCCGGCGGGCAATACTTGTCGCAGCCCCAGCAGATGCGTTCGGGGTTCTTGGGGGCGAGGGGGAAGGGTTTGGCCATGGTTTTTGCGACGGAGTCGGTTGAGGTCTCATCGACGACTCTAGACCTGGCGCGGGTGGCGGTCAAACGAAGTTCGGTCACATACTTGTCCGGGGTCAATTCCGTGCAAATGGAAGTGGTGGCTGGAAGAAAAAGCGCCCTGTTCCTGTTCCTATTCTTACTTCTTATCTGGCCTGAAGGATGCGGCCACTTCCAGTACGGTTCGCGCGTAACTCACGTTGCCGTCGGCAGCAGGCTGCGCATTGAGTTCGTCAAACGCATCTACAACCAGGCGGGTCTTGACATGTAGCGGATCGTCTGCGCGTCAAGCTGGTATAAGTGGACTGGAGAAAAAGGCAGTAATTAATGCAAGAGTTAAAAATCTAGCCGCGAGATCGCACAATGTTGACAGTAAGCAATTGCCAGCGTATCTTTCAATATTGAATTGAATTCTTAAATACCGTGAATATAGATTTTTCCCCTGAAAAAAGTTTATTTAGTCTCCCAGTAGTACGATGGTGCGCAGGAACATCGGCAATAATTGCGATCACCATAACTATCGCCATTACCTTTAGCTTGCGACACCTGCCATTTGATTTAAGCGCCCATGGATTTAACTATTTTTCCGAACTTTACAAGGTTCCAGCAGCATTTTTGGCGATTGGATTTACATTGGTCGGCCTATGCGCAGCAAATCATCGCTCAGAACAGACGAAAAGGCAAATTGAGCGTACTACCAGTCAGATAGCACTTACAAACAATCAAATTGAATTAACAAAAAGCCAGAATAACTTTTCCAATTATTACAAGCATATTGATGAGTTTGAAAAATATTTCAATGAGAACAATCATGGGATAGGAAATAATTTAAAATTCTCCAGAAGTTTGCATGGAAATATTTTCACGAAATCAAGAGATGGAAATTATGAAATAGATGAAAGATTCATTGCTTTACTACACAATTTCTTGATATCAATACTAGATCTATCAAAAGGCCTAAAATCAAAAAATACGTGGCAGGAAGCAGTATATGCAATGTCAATTAAAATGAAAGAGTACTTAAAAAATACAAAAATTAGTTCTGGCGTTGGAGTTTTATTTGTGGAAAAAATTAACAGTAAAAAGTATAAAGAAAGTCGCGGTTGGTGCATGAAAGATTTTATACGTCAGATTTTTTCCATTATTAAAACAGTGGACGAAATTCTAAAATTTGACCCGCAATATAGATCACTAGAAATTGTCACAGATTTCATTAAAATAGACCTAAATTTAGTTCCCGATGAAGAGCTCGGAGACGGTGACTTTTATCCTGTTTATTTGCACCGCATAATATATGAAGGGAAAAATCAGCCGCGAAGCGTTGATTACTCTGAAGAAAATATAGCTACCGACATCCCGAAATAGCCGCCTCCAGCTCGCCCTCATATTTCCGCCCGCGCGGCCAGTCCCGCGCCAACGCCAGGACGATCTCGCCGTCCGTTGCCGCTGGCGCCAGATGGTCGAACTCGTAGGCTGGCCGCTGCGGCACCGCGCTGATGCACGCCGCCATCACCGGCACCTCGACGCGCACGGTTGCCGGTGGCGTGCTGACGCAGCCGGCCAGCATCAATGCCACAAAAATTAACATCCACTTGATCATAAATACCTTGCCAAATAATTTAGTGTGTATATTATAGGACCATCACAGCAGACAACCTAACTGAAGAATTAAATGACCTACACCATTGTCGTATTGAAAAGTTCCTGCCGGCTTATAGCCTGCGTGCCGGATGATGAATTTTCCGACCATGTGATTTCAGCCGCCGAATCTGATGCCGGCGTTGAATTCGACAGCGCCGATATTGCCATTGAGTACGGACTAATACTCACTAACGACAGTGATGCTGGCGATGTTCGATACAGAGTCTTCGACATGGGCCGCCTGAAAGACGCTGCCGGCATCGAATTCAAATATGCCGTACGCCGCCCAGTGGGTAGGCCATCTGAAATGAAATCCGGCAAGCGCGTAAATGTCTACCTCGACGCTGCTAGCCTTGCCCGTGCGGCCGATCTCGGCGCAGGGAACGTCAGCGAAGGCATCCGCTTGGCGCTTATTGCACGCCCTCCAGCAGTAGCTTGACGGCCGGCATGGCCTCGCCGCAGGTGGCGGCGCGCGCGCCGGCGATCTGCGCCAGCGCTGCGTCGTATTTCTTGCCCTTGGCAACGGCCTGCACTTGCACCGCAGCAAGCGCAAGGGGCCACGTCTGCCATTCAGACACGGACTGATGCGTTGAGCGCAATGGAAGCTTGCTTAGTCGAAAAGCTAATTAGAACCACGAACGCGCGCCTGCGGCGCGCGAGGCTGCCGCGCAGCGGCAGCAGGTGGAAGATTCGGGGCGGGCTGGGCCGGTAGGCCCAGCCCTTCGAATCTCACACGCAGGGCGCACAGGCGCCCTGCTCGCTTCCGCCAGGCAACAAAAAACCGCCCGAAGGCGGTTTCTTTATTTCCTGGCGGAAGCGGTGAGAACTTAACCACAGGCAATTTTCATCCCTCTACGTCCGCCAAAATCCTTGTAAATCATTGATTTTATTAGTGAACTTCCTCTACTTGGTGGAAGAAGTGTCTCACTAAAGTGTCTCACTACAAGACGCTTGATCCAAGGAAATTATAGCATTTTAATCCGAGGGCGCTGTGATAGCATTGAGGCAATATCAATCCTCGGTGATGACATGAACAATTGCTCAGTTGTAGAAATTAAGGTCAAAGAAATTGAGGACAGCAAGATCTATCTCAAATGCCCCACATGCGACAGAGACAATCAGCGTGGCGAACTCTTGGCGAATGTTGTCAAGAACGGCGAGGACGACTGTGGTCATGGGAACTCTATAAGCTGGGGCTTGCGCTATGAGACTGTTAAATGTTGTGGTTGTGAGAATGTCTTTTTTAGAGAAATCTCGTGGAACTCCGAAGACATAGATCATGACTACGATGAAAATGGTCAAACGATTTCTTGGGCTAATGAGACCATTACCTTATACCCGGAGCCAAAGAAAGAACGCAACACGATTAGAGACTTCCATCTTCTTCCTGAAAACATACAAAACATATACAAAGAAACGGTTGTGTCTTTAGAGTCAGGACAAGTGATTTTGACGGGTATCGGAATACGTGCAATCTTAGAGACTATTTGCAAAGACAAAGGCACTAAAGGAAAGCTAGTCACTCAAATTGGACAATTGCATACAAAAGGAGTTCTGTCAAAAAATGGTGCTGACTTACTTCATAAGTTAAGGATTTTAGGCAATGCCTCGGCTCATGACATTAAGCCCACGCCGTTATACACAAGTCCTGACCAACGAGCGCGTGGGCGAAAAAGCCGTTTGCATTCAATGAGTTGCGGCAGCCCTTGTAAACTTTCTCGTTTTCGCGTTTACTCTCGTCTTTT
>NZ_JBNYXW010000015.1:0-178558 GCF_051380875.1 Janthinobacterium woesei | reverse complement strand
TAGTTCAAACCCCTCGCATTGCGAGGTGTTTGCTCACTCAAAAAACTGACAGGCTACTTCCGAAGAAGTATCCTATTTCATTATTTCTTGTGAACATTTGATATTTTAAGTTAGACGCCAATCCGAAGATCGGCGCTGCACTTGCATCAAATGCCCACACTTATCGACTGTTAATTGTTAAAGAACTGTGATCGGTACTGCTTTCGCGCTATCGACAAAGCGTTGTGTTTGTCAGCTGCGAAGAAGGAAGAGTATGAAGCGTTTCGGCTACTTTGTCAACCTTCGTTTTTCAGCGCATTGCGCTTAAAAACTTACTGCATCGCCGTTTCCGGTGATCCTCAACTGCCGCATTTGACTGCGTCTCATCGGGGAGGCGAACTATAGCCAACTCCTGCCCAGGAAGCAAGCTTTATCCAGAGAAATCGTCGAGTGCAGCGTAAAATGACTGTTTTCCTCGATCCGCACCTGTCATGACCATCCTGCTCTCCACTTTGAACGCCCGCTATACCCACGCTTCGCTGGGGCTGCGCTATCTGCTGGCCAATATGGGGCCGCTGCAGGCGCAGACGCGGCTGCAGGAATTCGTCATCGGCACGAAGACCACGGAACTGGTCGAGCGCATCCTGGCGAACAAGCCGCGCATCATCGGTTTTGGCGTGTATATATGGAACGTCGAGGAAACCACCAAGCTGGTGGCCATGCTCAAGCGCGTGGCGCCCGACGTCATCATCGTGCTGGGCGGCCCGGAAGTGTCGCATGAAGCGGGCGAGCAAGAAATCGTCAAGCTGGCCGATTACCTGATCACGGGCTGGGGCGACGTCACTTTCCCCAAGCTGTGTGGCGAGATACTCAACGGCCCAAAACCGCTGATGAAGATCCATGCGGGTGTGCAGGCGCCGCTGGCGGAACTGCAACTGCCCTACTCCTTGTATACAGATGACGATATCAAGCATCGTACGATTTACGTGGAAGCCTCGCGCGGCTGCCCGTTCAAGTGCGAGTTTTGCCTGTCGGCACTCGACAAGACGGCCTGGCCCTTCGCCCTGGAGAACTTCCTGGCCGAGATGGAATCCTTGCATGCGCGCGGCGCGCGCCTGTTCAAGTTCGTCGACCGCACCTTCAACCTGAACATCAAGACCAGCCTGAAGATCATGCAGTTCTTCCTCGACAAGATCGAAGCCAATCCGGACGACCCGATCTACGCCCACTTCGAGCTGGTGCCCGACCATTTGCCCGATGCCCTCAAAGAAGGTATCAGCAAGTTCCCGCCCGGCGCGCTGCAGTTCGAGATCGGCATCCAGAGTTTCAATCCGGAAGTGCAATCGCTGGTCAGCCGCAAGCAGGATAATCAAAAGGCAGCCGAGAATATCCGCTGGCTTTGCGAAGAATCAAATGCCCACCTGCACGTGGACCTCATCGCCGGCCTGCCGGGCGAGGATGAAGCGAGCTTTGCCGCCGGTTTCAACAAGCTGGTGGCATTGAAGCCGCATGAAATCCAGTTCGGCATATTGAAGCGGCTGCGCGGCACGCCCATCATCCGCCACACGGAAAACTTTGGGCTGGTGTTCGATCCGCACCCCCCTTACACCATTCTGGCGAATAAACAGCTCGATTTCATGAGCATGCAGCGCCTGGTGCGCTTCGCCCGCTACTGGGACCTGGTGGCCAACTCGGGCCGTTTCGCCAATACGGTGCAATGGATGCTGGGCGATGCACCGTTTGAAAACTTCATGGACTTTTCGAACTGGCTGTACGCCCATACGGACGCCACCCACCGCATCGCCATGGAGCGCCTGGCCAAGCTGGTGGCGCAATGGCTGCAAACGCGGGGTCTGAGCGCGCCTGAGGCCAATGCCTTAGTGGCCAGCGACTATGCGGGCGGCGCCCAGGCGGCCACGCATGCCAAGGCAAACGAAGGCAGCACTGGCAACGCCAAGGTGCGCCCGGACATCACGCTGCCGCAGCGCCAGGCGCGCCACCTGGCCTCTTGAGCAGCGGTACTCGAACAGCGGTGGCGGTCTGCGCGATTCTCCCTTAAACTCACATGATGCCGACTGTACAATCGCCGAAACTGACCCTCTCCCAGACCAGCCCCCAACAGGGGGCCATCGTGACCGCCAGCGGCACCTGGCAGGTGCACGCCCTGGCGCATGACAATGCGATCAAGGCCATCGATGCCCAGCTCAAGCCCTTGCAAGGCGATGCTAGCACCCACTGGGACCTGTCGCAGATCGACAGCATGGACCATATCGGCGCCCAGCTGTTCTGGAATGCCTGGGGCAAGCAGCGCCCTGCACAGCTGACCCTGGCGCCATCCCAGGAAGAGTTTTTCAAGCGCATCGAAGCAACGGGCCCCCTGGCAACGCCGCCATCGCGCGCCAACCGCCTGACGCCCGTGATGAAGCTGGGCATGGCCATCCTGCTCTTTTTTGAACATTTGAAGGGGTTTATTGCCCTGGTCGGCCAGGTGACGCAGGATATCGGCCGCTTCGCGCGCCATCCGCTGCGCGGACCCTGGCGTGAAATTTCCGCCAATATCTACCATGCTGGCTTCCAGGCGCTGGGCATCACGGCGCTCGTCGGTTTCCTGATCGGCGTGGTGCTGTCTTATCTGTCGGCGCAGCAACTGCGCGCCTTTGGCGGCGACATTTACCTGGTCAACCTGCTGGGCATGAGCGTCATCCGCGAACTGGGGCCGCTGCTGGCGGCGATCCTGGTGGCCGGGCGCTCTGGCTCGTCCATCACGGCGCAGCTGGGCGTGATGCGCGTCACGGAAGAGCTCGACGCCATGCTGGTGATGGGCATTTCGCACGGTTTTCGCCTAGTCATGCCCAAAGTGCTGGCCCTGGCCATTTGCATGCCCCTGCTCGTCATCTGGACCGATACGGCCGCGTTGATCGGCGGCATGGTGGCGGCCAAGGTGGAACTGAACCTGTCGGCGCGCTACTTCATCCAGAAGCTGCCGGACGCCGTGCCGCTGGCCAACTACATGATCGGCCTGGGCAAGGGCGTCATCTTCGGCATGCTGATCGCGCTGGTTTCCTGCCATTTCGGCCTGCGCATCAAGGCCAACACGGAAAGCCTGGGGCGCGGCACCACCACCGCAGTCGTCACGGCCATTACCGTGGTGATCCTGGCCGACGCCGTGTTCGCCATCGTCTTCAATGGAGTGGGGTATTGATGGCGGACGATAATAACGCTTGCAAGGTGAGCGAGGGCAAGGAGGGCCAGTTCAACCTGCATGGCAGCGCGCCCGTGGTGGAAATCACCAATCTGTGGACCAAGTTCGGCCGCACCGTCGTGCACCAGGACTTGAACCTGGAAATCGAACGGGGCGAAATCCTCTCCATCGTGGGCGGCTCCGGCACGGGCAAGACGGTACTGCTGCGCCAGATGCTGGGCCTGGAACATCCGGCACGCGGCTGCGTGAAAGTCTTCGGCGAAGATATCAACCAGGCAAGTTCCGACCAGTTGCAACAATTGCGCAACCACTGGGGCATGCTGTTCCAGCAAGGCGCGCTGTATTCGGCGCTGACCGTGTTCGACAACGTCGCGCAACCGATGCGCGAATTGCGCGTACTGCCCGAGACGCTGATCCACGACGCGGTATTATTGAAGATGAATATGGTGGGCCTGGGACCGGAACATGCGCTGAAGATGCCGTCGGACTTGTCTGGCGGCATGATCAAGCGCGTGGCCCTGGCGCGCGCCCTGGCGCTGGAACCGAAGCTGCTGTTCCTCGACGAGCCCACGGCCGGCCTGGACCCTGACCTGTCGGAAAGCTTTGTGACCCTGATCCAGTCGCTGCACCGTGAGCTGGGCTTGACGGTCGTCATGGTCACGCATGACCTCGACACCCTGTTCGCCCTGTCCACGCGTATCGCCGTGCTGGCGGAAAAACACGTGATCGCCATCGGCCCCACGCGCGAGGTCATCGAAGTCGATCACCCGTTCATCAAGCAATTTTTCCTCGGCGACCGCGGCAAGCGCGCACTGGCCGTCCTCGATGAAAAACAGGCGGCAGACAAGGCTGCGCAGCCAGGCGCTCCCGCCGGCACTGACACACAAGCGGAGAAGTAATGGAAAACAGATCACATGCCCTGATGACGGGATTTTTTACACTCACCCTGCTGGTGGCGGCCATCCTGTTCGGCGTCTGGTTCAACCGCGACCGCGTGGAACGGGTGCCCTATCTGCTGGCCACCACCCTCTCCGTGCCGGGCCTGAACCCGCAAGCCACCGTGCGCTACCGTGGCTTGGAAGTGGGCAAGGTCGATGCCATCGACTTCGATACGCAAAAGGCGGGGCAAATCCTGGTGCACATCAGCGTCGCGCCCGACACGCCCGTCACTAACACCACCTTTGCCACCCTGGGCTACCAGGGCGTGACGGGCATCGCCTACATCCAGCTCGACGATGAACAGGTGGGCTCGAAACTGCTGGGTACCAGCAAGGACAGGCCGTCGCTGATCCCGCTGCGCGCCGGCTTGCTCGACCAGCTGGAAAAGCGCGGCAAGCGCATCCTCGACCAGGCCGAGCAGATTACCAACAAGGTGAATAATCTGCTCAGCCCGGACAACCAGGCGGCCATGCTGGGCGCCTTCAACGAAGTGGGCAAGGCGGCCAAGGCCTTCGGCGCCATTCCGCAGCAACTGGAACCGACCCTGACGCAACTGCCGCAGCTGACCGAACAAACGCGGCAAACATTGACGGCCGTCAGTACGGCCAGCAAGAATGTCTCGGACCTGACGACAACCTGGAAAAAGCTGGGCAACGATATCCAGGCGCCCGGTGGCGTGCTCGACAAGGTCGTTGGCACGGTCGACAAGGTGGGCAGCTCGGTGGAAACGGTGGCCAATAGCGTGTCGCTGGAAGTGCTGCCGCAAGTGATCGAGCTGAGCGGCGAAGCGCGTTCCTCGATGCGCGCCCTGAAAACCACCATGAGCACGCTCAATGAACAGCCGCAGAGCATCTTGTTCGGCGCCCCAGACATCCCGCCCGGTCCGGGCGAGCCCGGCTTTTCGGCGCCAGGCAAATAAGGAGAACGAACCATGCAAATTCCACGCCATCTCAGCGTGCTGGCCCTTGCCAGCGCTTTCCTGCTGGGCGGCTGCGCCACGCGCGGCCCCGTCCCCACTTTTTATGATTTCGGCCCGGTGGCGCCGCTGGCAGCGCAAGCTGCGGCGCAGCCTGCCACGCCGCCCGTGCCCGTGCTGGTGATCGCCGATGCCAACGGCCCATCCTGGCTCGACAGCCAGCGCATGTATTACCGTTTGCTGTACGCCGATGCCCAGCAATCGCGGCCCTACGCCTACAACCGCTGGAATACGCCGCCCCTGCAACTGCTCAGCCAGCGCCTGAAAACCCGCGTCGCCCAGAGCGGCGTGAAAGTGCTGTCGAGCACGGATGCTGCGGCAGGCATGCCCCTGTTGCGCATCGACGTCGATGATTTTTCGCAAAATTTCGATACACAAACGCAAAGCAGCGGCCATGTGTCGCTGCGCGCCTCGGTATTTCGCGGCCATCGCCTGATCGACCAGAAAACCTTCAGCCGCAGCGGCCCGGCCAGCAGTGCCGACGCGCAAGGTGGCGCGCAGGCACTGGCAGCGGCATCGGACGCCATCGCCGCCGACCTGCTCACCTGGCTGGGCACGCTGAACCTCGCGACAGAGTGACCGCAACAGCATGACCGCACCCGCAGCCCCCGCCAGCCCGCCAGCACCGCTGCCGCCCGTCCGCTCCTCGCCCGTGTCGCGTGCGACCCTGCTCGCCTACATCTTCCTGATCGTGTATGCCAGCTGGTTCCCCTTCACGGGCTGGCACAGCAATGGCCTGTCGCCGCTGACCTTCCTGGAAAACACGCGCATGCCCCGTTACTGGACCGGCTTTGACGTCGGCATCAATGTCGTCGGCTATATTCCGCTGGGCGCCCTGCTCGTGTATTCGCTGTTTCCAAGAGTCACTGGTTTCTTTGCCGTCGTCATCGCCAGCCTGTGCGGCATGCTCATTTCCGGCAGCATGGAAGCGGTACAAACCTATTTGCCCAGCCGCGTTTCATCGAATCTCGACTTTTATACGAATTCGGCGGGCTGCTTCATCGGTTCCATCATCGGCGCCTTGACGGCGCGCAAACTGCTCGACCATAGCCATCTGTACCGGCTGCGCCAGCGCTGGTTTGCCCAGCACGCCAGCCAGGGCCTGGTGCTGGTGGCGCTGTGGCCGCTGGCGCAAATCTATCCGCAAGGCTATCTGTTCGGCCTGGGCCAGCTGCTGCCCATCCTGTCGGACTGGCTTTCCAGCCTGATGGGCATGGAAATCGACCTGGCGTCCTATCTGCGCCCCGACACGATATTGACAGTCGAGCAATACTGGCTCTCGGAAACCATCATCACCGCCTGCGGCATGACGGGCGCCGTGCTCACCTTGCTGTGCCTGCTGCGCCGCGCCGCGCCCCGCGCCGTGCTGATGCTGGTCCTGATCGCCGCCGCATTGATCGTGCGCTCGATGGCCAGCGCGCTGCTGTTTTCACCCGAAAACGCCTTCGTCTGGATCACGCCTGGCGCCCAGGGCGGCGTCCTGATCGGTCTGATCATGCTGGGCGGCCTGGCCTTCGCGCCCCACGTGGCGCAGCGCCGCATCGCCACCGCCACCTTGCTGCTGAGTCTGGTCATGGTGAACACGACGCCGATCAACCCATATTTCATGTCGACCCTGCAAGGCTGGGTGCAAGGCAAGTTCCTCAACTTTAATGGCGCGGCGCAATTTTTGGCCTTGCTGTGGCCCTTCATGGCCCTGTGGTTCCTGTGCCTGCCATCGCACCGCCTGAACCGGCAGGACGATGCGCAGCGCCACCGTCGCGAAGACCATCTATAAGCGCTATCATGGCGCATTAATGTATTAATAGCAGGAGAGCCGCATGAGCGACACATCGTATTTTGAACGCCACGTTTTTTTCTGCATGAATAAACGTGAAGACGGCCGCAACAGCTGCGGCGACCATGGCGCGGAAGCGGCGCAAAAGCATTGCAAGCGCCGCATCAAGGAACTCGGCATGAATGGCGCGGGCAAGATCCGCATCAACCAGGCCGGTTGCATGGACCGCTGCGAAGAGGGCCCGGTGCTGGTGATCTACCCGGAAGCGACCTGGTACACCTATGTCGACGCCAGCGATATCGACGAAATCATCGATACGCACCTGGTGGGCGGCAAAATCGTCGAACGCCTGAAAATTTAATGCCAATTTAAGAGATACCCGCCAGTATGAGCATCATGAACAGAAATTCGGAAAAATTTACCCTCGCCGGCCATGCAGGCAGCATGGAAGGCTTGCTCGATTTCCCGGCAGACACCCCGCGCGGCATCGCGCTGGTTGCCCATCCGCACCCGCTGTACGGCGGCACGATGGACAATAAAGTGACACAAACCCTGGCGCGTGCCTTTGTCGCCCTCGGTTATGTGGTGGCGCGCATCAACTTTCGCGGCGTGGGCGCCTCGGAAGGCGTGCACGACCATGGCGTGGGCGAGACGGATGACATGCAATTGCTGTATGAACACATGCGCGGCCTGTATCCGGGCTTGCCCGTGGCCTTGTCCGGCTTCTCGTTCGGCACCTTCGTGCAATCGAAACTGCAGGAACGCCTGGCCGCCGCCGGCACACCGGTCGAGCGCCTGGCGCTGATCGGCAGCGCGGCCGGCAAGTGGGCCATGGCCGACATTCCGGCCGACACCATCTTGATCCACGGCGAACTGGACGACACCATTCCCCTCTCCGCCGTCTTCGACTGGGCCCGTCCACAAGACATTCCCGTGATCGTGATCCCGGGCGCCGACCATTTTTTCCACCGCAAGCTCAATCACATCAAGCAGCTCGTGATCGCGCTATGGCATGGTGACAAACCCGCAATACCCGCAGATGATCATTGAAGTGTGGGCTTACTAGCGCCTGCACGGCTATAATTGATCCGTTTTTTCCACGCGGCCATGTGAGCATCAACAACATGGCCCTCAGCCTTCATCTTTTTCGCAGACCAGCCTCCATGAAAAAACTTTTAGCGGCACTGGCCTCCAGTGTATTTTTCCTATCCGCCGCCTTCGCCCAGAGCGTTCCCGCACCGACCATCGCCGCCAAGTCATGGCTGCTGCTTGACGCCACCAGTGGCCAGATCATTGCTTCGCAAGATCCGGATGCCCGCATCGAGCCGGCGTCGTTGACCAAGATCATGACGGCCTACGTGACGTTTGCCGCCATCCGCGAAAAGAAACTGGCGCTGGACCAAAAAGTGAATGTTTCCGTGCGCGCATGGAAAGTCGACGCCAGCAGCTCGAAGATGTTCATCGACCCGGCCACCCCCGTATCGATCGACGACTTGCTGCACGGCCTGATGATTCAATCGGGTAACGACGCCGCCGTGGCGCTGGCCGAAGCCGTTGCCGGCGATGAAGGCACCTTCGTCGTGCTGATGAACCGCGAAGCGCAGCGCATGGGCTTGAAAAACACGCGTTTTGGCAATCCGCATGGCTTGCCTAGCCCGGATAACTATTCCACGGCGCAAGACCTGTCCGTCCTGGCCCAGCGCGTGATCGCCGACTACCCGGAATTCTACAAAATCGATTCCATCAAAAGTTTCACCTACAACAAGATTACCCAGCCTAACCGCAACCGCCTGCTGTGGCTGGACCCAACCGTGGACGGCATGAAGACGGGCCACACGGAAGCGGCCGGCTATTGCATGATCGCCTCGGCACGCCGTCCGGGCGGCTCCGGCGAGCGCCGTTTGATCTCCGTGGTGCTGGGCACCACCTCCGACCAGGCACGTACGCAGGAAAGCCAGAAGTTGCTGAACTGGGGCTTCCAGAATTTCGATACGGTCAAGCTGTACTCGAAAGGCCAGGCTGTTGCCACGCCGGAAGTGTGGAAAGGCTCGAAAGGCACCGTGAAAATCGGTTTTGCGCGCGACGTGCTGGTCACCGTACCCAAAGGCATGGCTGCCAAGATGAAACCTGTGCTGGAGCGCAAGGACCCGCTGGTCGCCCCGCTGGCCGAGAACGCCCCTGTCGGCAAACTGAAAATGGTTGTCGATGGCAAGACCTTGCTGGAACTGCCCGTCGTGGCCCTGGAAACCATCAACCAGGCTACCATCTTCGGCCGCGCCTGGGATTCGATGCGCCTGTGGATGAAGTAAGCGCAGCAAGCGCCTGTGCACGATGAAGAATGCCCGCGATCTGCGGGCATTTTTTTTGTTTTCCAGCATCGCCATACGCGGCAGACGCGACGGGCTGTCACTGGCTATAATCGTCATCATTATTGAATGCAATCACCTGAAAGCCAGCCCATGAGCCACGTATTTCCCGCCAGCCTGCAAGCGCCGCGCAGCCGTTTGAGTGTCAACGGTCCCGAACTGTCGCGCATCGTCGCCGGCATGTGGCGCATCGGCGAATGGAATATGTCGGCGCAGCAACGATTGACCTTCATCGAGCAATGCCTGGCGCTGGGTGTGACGAGTTTTGATCACGCCGATATCTATGGCGATTACAGCGCGGAAGGCCTGTTTGGCGAAGCGCTGGCCCTGCAGCCGGGCTTGCGCGACAAGATGGAGCTGGTCAGCAAGTGCGGCATCAAGCTGCTCTCGCCGCACCGTCCCGGTCATGCCATCCAGCATTACGATACGAGCACGGCGCACATCACCAGTTCCGTGGAACACACCTTGCGCCAGTTGCAGACGGACCGCCTGGACTTGCTGCTGATCCACCGTCCCGATCCGCTGATGGATTTCGACGAAATCGCCGGTGCCTTTACCCAGCTACAACAGGCGGGCAAGGTGCTGCACTTTGGCGTCTCCAATTTCAGCGGCCACCAGTTCGAATGCCTGCACCGGCGCTTTCCACTGGTGACGAACCAGGTCGAATTTTCGCCGCTGCATGTGGCGCCGCTGTTCGACGCGACCTTCGATGGCTTGCAGGACATGAAAGTGGCGCCGATGATCTGGTCGCCGCTGGCCGGCGGCCGGCTGTTCCAGGGTGGCGATGCGAATGTGGAGAATTTGCGCAATGTCATCAAGCAGATCGCCGACCAGCTGCAGCGCCCGTTTGCCAGCGTGGTGTTTGCCTGGATCATGCAACTGCCTTGCCGGCCCCTGCCGCTGACGGGCACGGGGCGTATCGAAGCCGTAGGCGTGGCAGTGGAAGGCACGCAATTCACGCTCAGCCGCAGCGACTGGTTTGCCATCCTGCGCGCCGCGCGCGGGCACGAGGTTGCCTGATCATCAGGCTATCAGTCTATTTCATCCGGGTCGGTAAATACTTGCGGCAGCGCAATGCCGCGCCAGCCCAGGTACCACGCCAGGTTCAGGGCCAGCGTGGCGCCGATGTAGAGGGCGAAGAACAGTGCGAAGAAGCTGGTTTTCAGCCACACCAGCAGGGCGATGGCGGCGATTAGCAGCAGCAGCGCGGCCCAGCTTTTCTTTTGCTTAGAGCTGGGGAAACGCAAGGTCGAGACCATCAGGCTGCCCACGCCGACCAGCAGCAGCATCAGCAGATAGCTGTGCAGCATCGAATCGATGGGTGCCGGCCAGGCCACCACCACGGCGGCCACGCAGGCGGCGCCGGCCGTGATCGGCATGCCGACGAAATACAGGGGGTCGGTACGCCCCACATTCACATTGAAGCGCGCCAGGCGCATGGCGCCGCAGGCAACAAAGAAGAAGCTGGCCATGCCGCCAAAGCGCAGCAGCAGTGGATCATGCACGCCCATCTGCACAAAACCATAGCAATACAATAATACTGCCGGGGCGCAGCCGAAATTCATCACGTCGGCGATGGAATCGAGCTGCACGCCGAATTGCGAACTGGTGCCCGTCAGCCGCGCCACATAGCCGTCGAGCGCGTCAAACACACCGGCCAGTACCAGCAGCGCGGCGGCCAGGCGGTACGCATCGGCATCGCCGACTGCGGCGTTATCGACGGAAATGACGATGCTGGCAAAACCGCAAGCGATCGACAGCAACGTCACCATGCTGGGCAAGGCGTACTTGGCGCGCTGCAGGCGCGACTTGGGCAATGTGTTCAAATTATCGGCAATCAAAGAAATCGGGAAAAAACAGCGCAGCGGCAAACGCTGCACGATGCTCATTCTACCCTGTGCGGCGGCACCATCGTCCGCGCACAAGCACGCGACATATCTTTTCATGGATGCTCTACGGCCTATAAAAATGCCTTAGAATCAATGACAGGGCGGCACAGCGCACCCCACTTAATATATACAGGAGTCAGCTTGATTGCCTCGTCACCGCGTTGGAAACACTGCATCTCCGCCTTCCTGATCGCCGCATTGCTGAGCGCCTGCGGCGGTGGCAGCAGCAATAGCAGCAGCAATGCCGCACAAACCACCGCGACGCCTGCCGGACAGCTGAGCCAGGAGCCGGGTGCTCCCGCCCTCAGCAACAATATCGCCACGGATGGCTTCAACTGGTTCAATTACCGGCGCAGCCAGGCCGGCCTGGCGCCGCTGGCGCGCAATGGCCTGATCGACAACGCGGCGCTTGGCCATTCCAACTATCAGAACAGCAACAATACGGTGGCGCACGAGCAAGTACAAGGCAAGCCCGGCTTTACCGGCGTCAAACTGGGCGACCGCCTGGCCAAGGCGGGCTATGTCGTCACCTCGCTGCAGGGCGAAGTCATCGCTGGCGCGGCGAACACTTCCGGCTTCTACCTGGCCGAAGAACTGGTCACGGCCATCTATCACCGCTTTGTCATTTTCGAGCCGCTGTTCAAGGAGGGTGGCGCGGGTGCGGCCGTCAATACCGGCGGCTACGCGTATTTCACCACCGACCTGGCCGGCAACAGCAGCTACGGCCCCGGCTTGACGGCGGGACAACTCGTCACCTACCCGTTCAGCGGACAGTTGAATGTCGCCACCAGTTTTTCCAGCAACAACGAATCGCCCGATCCCGTGCCGAACCAGGACGTGGTCGGCTACCCGATCAGCGTGCATGCCAACTACGGCTCGGCCATCAGCGTGACGGCGTTCAGCGTGCGCCAGCGCGGCGCCGGCACGGACCTGACTGTCCTCCTGCTGAAGTATGGAAGCGATGCGCATACGCCGAAATCGGCCGCCGCCATCATTCCATTCGCGCCATTGGCCGCGAATACGACCTATGACGTGAGTTTCATCGGCAACGTGAACGGCGCGGACATCACGCGCAATTGGTCATTCACCACGCGCTAGGCAGCGCTAGCCGTGGCAAACGGACGCCGCACCGAAGACGACTGGATGTAAAATAGCACTTCCTGCTTTACTGCCATAGACACGTTTTGGGGCTTCGGCACACCAGGCATGATGAAACCACACGCCACTTGCGATGATGATGCTGCCCTCGCGGCAGCCGACATGGTCCGGATACTCGATGTCGAGAACGGACTGGGCCGCATCATGGGCGACCGTCTGCTGTACCTGAAAATCCTGCGCCGCTTCCTGCACGACCACGGCACCACGCCATGCCAGATCCTCGCCGAGTTCGCTGCGGGCAATTACAGCTCAGCACGCCTGAAGGCGCATACCCTGAAAGGCGCCGCCGGCATGATCGGTGCGCACCACGTGCACAGCCTGTCGGCCACGCTGGAAGCGGCGCTGCGGGCGCAGGCGCCCGACCTGGCGCAGCAAATGCTGCAGCTGGAACTGGCACAGGATCAATTGCTCGGTGCCATCAGCAGCATGCTGGGCACGCCGGAAGCCCCCCATATCGCCGCACAAGATGTGGCGCCCGACCCGGCCGCGCCCGCCATCCAGTTACTGCTGGCGCGCCTGGCCAGCCATTTGCGCGAAGGCGACGGCGCGGCCATCGACATCCTGGAAAACTCGGCCAGCCTGCTCGCCGCCAGCCTGGGCGTGAACGTCTACCAGGAAGTGGCGGCCGCCGCGCACGAGTTCGACTTCGACGGCGCCCTGGCAGCGCTGCTGCGGCGCCGCTGATTTCCGCATTTACGCCTTGTACTGCACTTCTTCCGCATACGCCACGCCACAGTTCTTGCAGCAAAAGCGGCGCACGGCATCGAGGGGCTTGTCGCAATACCAACACGCACCTTTCGGCGGCAAGACCGCAATCCATTCCGGCATGGTGGGCAATGACCCAGCCAGCCCCCCATCCCCCCTGCTTTCCACGACGTCCGGCTGTTCGCTGTGCATGGCGCTTCCTTTCCTGGCGGCACTTCAAGGCCGCTCAGCAAGATTACGTCAGTGCAATCTGGCGTTCATGATAATTCTCAAGGGCGGCCACGCTTGCCTGGCAAGGAGGTACATTTCCTGAAACGTGTCACCGAAAGCACAGTTTTTATCAACGGCTTCCAGCCATCATTTACTTGCCGATACAGAAACGGCTGAAAATCACGCCCAACAAGTCGTCGGGCGAAAATTCCCCTGTAATGCTCGATAGCTGCACCTGCGCCAGGCGCAGTTCTTCGGCGAACAGGTCCAGCGACTGGTCGTCCTGCGCGGCGTGCTCGGCGGCGATACTCAAGTGCTTGCCGGCCGACTTGAGCGCGATCAAATGGCGTTCGCGCGCCAGGTACAGCGATTCGCCCGTCTGCTGCCAGCCGGCGATGCGCAGCAATTCGGCGCGCAGCAGGTCGATGCCGATGTTCTCGTGCGCCGACAGGTAGACGTGGGTGGCGTCGGGCAGGCTGTCGACGCTGGGCTTGTGGCCAGAGAGATCAATCTTGTTCCACACGCGCACCACCGGCACGCCTTCGGGAAAGGCGGCGACGATGGTTTCATCGGCCAGGGTGGGGCCGTGGTCGGCGTCGAGCAAATGCAAGATGACGTCGGCCTTGCCGATTTCGCCCCAGGTGCGCTCGATGCCGATGCGCTCGACGGCGTCGATGGTATCGCCCGCGCTGCGGATGCCGGCCGTGTCGATGATGTTGAGTGGAATGCCTTCGATCTGGATGGTTTCGCTGACCTTGTCGCGCGTGGTGCCGGCGATCGGCGTGACGATGGCCACGTCGGCGCCCGCCAGCGCGTTCAGCAAGGACGATTTGCCCACGTTGGGCTGGCCCGCCAGCACGACATTGAGACCTTCGCGCAGCAGCGCGCCTTGCGCCGCTTGGCTGAACACTTTATTCAAGGCTTCGATGACGGCCTTCAATTGACCGCGCGCATTCGATTTTTCCAGGAAATCGATTTCTTCTTCCGGGAAGTCCAGCGTCGCTTCAACCAGCATGCGCAGCCCCGTCACCTGCTCGACCAATGTGTGGATGGTTTTCGAGAAAGCGCCCGACAGCGATTGCGAGGCGGACTTGGCCGCCGCTTCCGTCGAGGCGTCGATCAGGTCGGCCACGGCTTCGGCTTGCGCCAGATCAAGCTTGTCATTCAAAAACGCGCGGCGCGTGAATTCGCCGGGCTCGGCCAGGCGCAAGCCGCTGTCCCGGCCCGCTTCGAGCACGCGCGCCAGCAGCAGCTGCAGCACCACGGGGCCGCCGTGGCCCTGCAATTCCAGCACGTCTTCGCCCGTGTACGAATAGGGACCCTTGAAATGAATGGCGATGCCCTGGTCGATGATGGCGCCATCGGCTTCCGTAAACGGTACATAGGTGGCGTGGCGCGGTTTGAGCGCCTGCGCGCCAAACAGGGCCGTCATTAGGGGAGTGAGGTTTTTGCCGGAGGCGCGTACCACGCCGATGCCGCCGCGTCCGGGAGCGGTGGCGATGGCGGCGATAGGGGAAGAGTCAAGTTTCATGGGGATATTGTAGATTATTCGCAAGGCGCGGCACTGCGCCGCATAAAAAAAGCCCGCGCGAGGCGGGCTTTCTGGTCGCTGGCCGGACTTACTTGACGGCTGGCGCGTATTTCTTGGTGATCACCCATTGCTGGCCGATCGACAGGACGTTGTTGACGACCCAGTAGAGCACCAGGCCCGACGGGAAGAAGAAGAACATCACCGAGAATGCCAAAGGCATGAACAGCATCATCTTCGCTTGCATCGGATCGGCAGGCGCCGGGTTCAGCTTGGTCGTGATGAACATCGAAATCGCGTACAGCACCGGCAGGATGCACCATGGGTCATGCTGGGCCAAGTCCGTGATCCAGCCGATCCATGGCGCGCCGCGAATTTCCACGGACGCGTTCAGCACCCAGTACAGGGCGATAAAGACGGGCATCTGGATCAGGATCGGCAGGCAGCCGCCCAAGGGATTGATTTTTTCCGTCTTGTACAGCTCCATCGTTGCCTGGTTCATCTTTTGCGGGTCGCCTTTGAAGCGCTCGCGGATGGCCTGCATCTTCGGCGTGACCAGTTTCATCTTCGCCATGCTGCGGTAACCGGCAGCCGACAGCGGGAAGAACAGCAGCTTGATCAGGATCGTGAAGGCGATGATGGTCCAGCCCCAGTTGCCCAGCACGCTGTGGATCTGTTCCATGACCCAGAACATCGGCTTGGCGATGATGGTCAGCCAGCCATAGTCCTTGACCAGTTCCAGGCCAGGCGAGACCTTTTCCAGCAGGTGCGCGATTTGCGGACCCGAGTACAGCTTGCTATCCATGCTGGCCGAGGCGCCAGGCGCCAGGGTAGGCAGGGGCAGCACGTTGCCGATGGCGTACAGATTGGTGCCGACCTTCTTCGTGAAGATGTCGCGCTTGACGTTTTCAGGCGGAACGAAAGCGGAAACAAAGAAGTGTTGCGAAATAGCAAACCAGCCGCTAGTCGCCGTCGCCGGATGCAGCGCCTTCATAGCGTTGTCATTGCCCTTCTTCTCATCTTCCACGGCCGCTTTTTCGATTTTCTCGAACGTCAGCTTCTGGTACTTGTCCTGTGGCGTGTACAGGGTCGGACCGGTGAAGCTGCTGTTAAAGAACGAATCGCCCACCGGCTTGTTGCCATCATGCGTCAGTTGCAGATACAGCTGAGGCGTGACAGGCGCTGCGCCCACGTTGGAGACGTCATGACGCACGTCAATGACGTAGTCGCCGCGCTTGAAGGTAAATGTCTTGGTCAGCTTGACGCCGCCTTCGACCGCTTCCATCACCAGTTGCACTTGCTTGCCGTCACCCAGGGTGCGCACGCCAGGCTGCACGCTGAAACCGCTCGCGTGTGTCGGGAAAGGACCGCCGACCAGGCCCGATTGCGCCAGGTAGGTATGGTTCGCGCCTTCGTCGAACAGCACTTCGTTTTGCTTGCCGTCATCGGGCTGGCACCATTTGAACAGGCCAAAGCAGCCGCCAAACCAGCCCGGATTGCCGGCGCCCTTGAATTTCAGCAATTCCAGACGCTTGACTTGGCCGCCCAGGGTGTCGATATCGACCTTGATGACGTCAGTGGTGATGGTAATCACTTCGCGCTTGAACGCGGCGGAATCGACAGCTTCACCCGGCACGGCAGTCGCGCCGGCAGCGGCGCCGCTAGCTGCCAAAGCAGCCGTCTTGGCCGGGGTCACAGGCGCCTTGGCGGTTTGTTCCGTGTTCGCGGAGAACATCGACGGCTTGCCGTTCGAGATCATCCATTCGTTCCAGAGAATTACCAGCGAGACGGAAAACACGATCCACAGGATGGTACGTTTATTGATATCCATTAGGGTATTTGTCAGGAGTGGTTGCAACCGCAAGCGGTCGTTGAAGATTGTTTAGCATCGGCCGGCGGCACCGGATCGACGCCCCCTTCATTCCAGGGGTGGCAACGGCACACGCGCTTGGCAGCCAGCAGGCTGCCCTTGGCGGCACCGTGCACGCGCAGTGCTTCCATTGCGTAATGCGAACAGCTCGGATAGAAACGGCAATTCTGTCCCAGCATGGGGCTGATCAATAACTGATAAGCACGCAGCAGTAGCAGCAGCAGGGTTTTCATGGCGCAGATGGTGGTGGCGCAGCAACAGAACGGGCCTGGGCGGCGATTTGCGCCGCGAACAGGCGGCTCAATTCTTCACGCAGTTCGGCTTTCAGCCGGGTCGTGGTAGCCGGTCCATCCTTGCTGTTGACGGCCCGCGACAGGCGCACCACGCAGTCGACCGGCGGCAGCGCACTGTTGCGAAACAGCTCGCGCGTCACGCGTTTGATCGTGTTGCGGGTCGCCGCGCGTGGCGCGAAACGCTTGGCCACAACGACGCCCAGCCGCGCATGCGGCAATTGATTGTGTCGGGTATACAGCACAAAATGCGCTGTTTTTTGCGACGGGCGCAAACGAAAAACGGATGAAAATTCATCCGTTTTAACGATACGCCGAACGCGCGCGAAGTCGTGTGAACCTTCGCGATCATTGCCGACTGGAGTACAGCTAGCCACGCGATCAGCTGTCAACGACAAGCCTAGACGGCCAGACGTTTGCGGCCCTTTGCGCGACGTGCGTTGAGCACATCACGGCCACCACGGGTAGCCATACGAGCGCGGAAGCCATGCGTACGCTTGCGGCGAACGACGGAAGGTTGGTAAGTACGTTTCATGTTGGTCTCGCTAAAAACAAAAAAAATGCAAAATCGGGTCTGACGTCCCGTCAGTTTTTGGTGCCAATGACAATCGCGCACTTATGCCAAGGCACAAGCTGGCCAATCTCATCGCCCGCTTAATCCACGCTTAGTCCATATTGTCGTTCCAAATGAATAAACACGGAATACGGGCGGGGAACCCTGAATTATTCAGCATATCCCCCCCTCTTGTCAAGGATTGCCGTGATCTCCTGAAAATTTACGCGCCAGCCCACGTCTGGAGGCAAGGCCCCGCCACAGGCCGCGCCAGCACTGCCTGAGACGGGATAACCGGGGGATAAGTCACCGCTTATGCACACGCCGCCACCGCCCCCGGACATAAAAATAACGGCCGTGCCTGTGGATAACTTTGTCAGTCGGGAGTAGAATAGCGCGTTACGTGTGGCGAGCCCTCGCGCGGCGCCGGCCTTGCAACACGGCGAACGCAGGGCAGAATCGATACGCCCTCCCACACCTTTTCACATAGACATTCATGGATAATTTCTGGCAGGCCTGTTCCGCGCAGTTGGAACTGGAGCTGACACCGCAACAATTCAGTGCGTGGATAAAACCGCTTATCCCTCTCGATTACGCAGAGGGCAAGCTGCGCATTGCTGCGCCCAATCGCTTCAAGCTCGATTGGGTCAAGACCCAGTTCGCCAGCCGCATTACCGCCCTGGCAATACAATACTTTGAAGCGCCGACGGACGTGCAGTTCGTGCTCGACCCGCGCCTGGCCCTGCCGAAGAAGCCCGTTACCGCCAGCACCCCGGCCAGCGATCCGAATGGCGGCGCGCCCAGTGCGCGCAGCGCCGCGGAAGCGCCACCGAGCGTGCCGGAATTGAGCATCGGCGCCGCGCCGCGCCGCGAGCAAAGCCGCATCAACACCGACCTGACCTTCGACAGCTTCGTCACGGGTAAGGCCAACCAGCTGGCACGCGCCGCCGCCATCCAGGTAGCCAACAATCCGGGCGTGTCGTATAACCCGCTGTTCTTCTACGGCGGCGTCGGCCTGGGTAAGACCCACTTGATCCATGCCATCGGCAACCAGGTGATGGCCGACAATCCGGGCGCGAAGATCCGCTACATCCACGCAGAACAGTACGTTCGCGACGTAGTGACCGCTTACCAGCGCAAGGGTTTCGACGATTTCAAGCATTACTATCACTCGCTCGACATGCTGTTGATCGATGATATTCAGTTCTTTGGCGGCAAGAGCCGCACGCAAGAAGAGTTTTTCTATGCGTTCGAGGCATTAATTGCAGCGAAGAAACAGATCATCATCACCTCGGATACCTATCCGAAGGAAATCACGGGCATGGACGACCGCCTGATCTCGCGCTTCGACTCGGGCCTGACGGTGGCCATCGAACCGCCGGAACTGGAAATGCGCGTGGCCATTTTGCTGAAAAAAGCCAAGCAGGAAGGCGTGACCTTCTCCGACGATGTGGCCTTCTTTGTCGCCAAGCATTTGCGCTCGAACGTGCGCGAGCTGGAAGGCGCGCTGCGCAAGATTCTCGCGTATTCGCGTTTCCATGGCAAAGACATCACGATCGATATCGTCAAGGAAGCCCTGAAAGACTTGCTGTCGGTACAAAATCGCCAGATTTCCGTGGAAAACATCCAGAAAACGGTGGCCGACTTCTTCAATATCAAGGTCGCCGACATGTATTCGAAGCGCCGCCCCGCGAATATCGCCCGGCCGCGCCAGATCGCCATGTACCTGGCCAAGGAATTGACACAGAAGAGTCTGCCGGAAATCGGCGAGCTGTTCGGCGGCCGCGACCACACCACGGTGCTGCATGCCGTGCGCAAGATCGCCCTGGACCGCACCAAGAATCCGGAATGCAACCATGAGTTGCATGTACTGGAACAAACATTAAAAGGATAAGCACGCCTGCTGGGCAAGGCTGGCTCAAAACGTGCTTTACCCTTATTATCTGGGAGAGCACCGCATGGCCTGCCGGGCGCCCCTTGCAATGATTGTTAAAATATTACGTTAAACTTCATACCCATACATTGAGGATAAATATGCAATTGGTCAAAACCACCCGAGATACCCTTCTCCGGCCACTGCAGATCGTGAGCGGTATTGTCGAGCGTCGGCACACTATGCCGATTCTGGCCAATATCCTCATCCGCAAAGACGGTGAAAATGTCTCCTTCCTGTCGACCGACACCGAAGTGCAGATCACCACGCACGCGCAAATCGGCTCCGGCGCGGACGTCACCGGCACCACCGTGGCCGCACGCAAGCTGCTCGATATTTTGCGCGCGCTGCCCGAATCGGGCGACGTCACGATGACCTTGCTCAACAAGCGCCTGACCGTGCAAACGGGCAAGTCGCGCTTCGCGCTGCAAACCCTGGCGGCGGAAGAGTTTCCTACCGTGCAACAGGCGGAAAGCTACAACGCTTCCGTCACCCTGCCCCAGAAAACGCTGAAACACCTGTTCAACATGGTGCATTTCTCGATGGCGCAGCAAGACATCCGCTATTACCTGAACGGCTTGCTGCTGGTATTGGATGGCAATAATGTCATCGCCGTGGCCACCGATGGCCACCGCCTGGCGTTTTGCCAGGTTGCCACCGAGCAAACTTTTGCGCGCCAGGAAGTCATCATCCCGCGCAAGACCATCATCGAACTGCAGCGTCTGCTGGAAGAGAACGATGAGCCGGTGCAACTGGACATCGCCGCCAACCAGGTGAAACTGACCTTTGCCGACATCGAGCTGATCTCGAAACTGGTGGAAGGCAAGTTCCCCGACTACACGCGGGTGATTCCAAAAGGCTATAAAAACGACTTCACGATCGGCCGCGATGAATTGCTGCGCTCGCTGCAACGCGCTGCCATCATGACGAGCGACAAGTTCAAGGGCGTGCGCTGCATCATCACCCCGGGCAGCATGAAGATCAGCTCGACCAATGCGGACCAGGAAGAAGCGGTCGAAGAGCTGGAAATCGACTACGGCGGCGATTCCGTCGACATCGGCTTCAACGTGACGTACCTGCTGGACGTGCTGAACAATCTGAAGTGCGAATATGTCAACATCGCGCTGGGCGACTCGAATTCGTCCGCACTCGTCTCCATCCCTGACAATGCCGACTTCAAGTATGTCGTCATGCCGATGCGGATTTAAGCTTCAGCCGAGACCCAATGCAAGAACTGGGGCCGGACCCACAGGGTCCGACCCCAGCAATCAGTAATCGTTATTTGAGAAAGCAGTCCATGTCCGAGAATCCACAAGACACCCCGATCCAGGCCAGCACGGAAGAATACGGCGCCTCCTCCATCCAGATCCTGGAAGGCCTGGAAGCCGTACGCAAACGCCCGGGCATGTACATTGGCGACACCTCGGACGGCACTGGCTTGCACCACCTGGTATTCGAAGTGCTGGACAACTCGATCGATGAATCGCTGGCCGGCCACTGCACGGACATCCACGTCACCATCCACAGCGACAATTCGATCTCGATCACCGACAATGGCCGCGGCGTGCCGACCGGCCTGAAAATGGACGACAAGCACGATCCGAAGCGTTCGGCGGCGGAAATCGTCATGACCGAATTGCACGCGGGCGGCAAGTTCGACCAGAACTCGTACAAAGTATCGGGCGGTTTGCATGGCGTGGGTGTGTCCTGCGTCAATGGCCTGTCGAAATTGCTGAAACTGACCATCCGCCGCGATGGCAAAGTGCATCACATGGAATTCGTGCGCGGCGTGCCGCAAGACCGCCAGATCGTCATGGTCGGCGACATCGCCACCTCGCCGATCAAAGTCATCGGCGACACCGACAAGCGCGGCACCGACGTGCATTTCTGGGCCGACGAAGAAATCTTCACGCATGTGGAATTCCACTACGAAATCCTGGCCAAGCGCATCCGCGAACTGTCCTTCCTGAACAATGGCGTCAAGATCAAATTGTCCGACCAGCGCACGGGCAAGGAAGAAATCTTCGCCTTCGAAGGCGGCACGCGCGGCTTCGTCGAATACATCAACAAGGCCAAATCGGTGTTGCACCCGACCATCTTCCAGGCCACGGGCGAGCGCCTGTCGGACCAGGGCACGAACATCTCGGTCGATGTGTCGATGCAGTGGAATGATGCCTACAACGAACAGGTGCTGTGCTTTACGAATAACATCCCGCAGCGCGACGGCGGCACCCACCTGACGGGCCTGCGCGCGGCGATGACGCGCGTGATCAACAAATACATCGATGAACACGATTTCGCCAAGAAGGCGAAAGTGGAAATCAGCGGCGACGACATGCGCGAAGGCCTCACTTGCGTACTGTCGGTGAAAGTGCCGGAACCGAAATTCTCGTCGCAGACGAAAGACAAACTGGTGTCCTCCGAAGTGCGCGGCCCGGTCGAAGAGATCGTCGCCAAGACCCTGTCCGATTACCTGCAGGAAAAACCGAACGACGCCAAGATCATTTGCGGCAAGATCGTCGAAGCGGCGCGCGCGCGCGAAGCGGCCCGCAAGGCGCGCGACCTGACGCGCCGCAAAGGCATCATGGACGGCCTGGGCCTGTCGGCCAAGCTGGCCGATTGCCAGGAAAAAGATCCCGCCCTGTGCGAACTGTACATCGTCGAGGGTGACTCGGCAGGTGGCTCGGCAAAACAGGGCCGCGACCGCAAGTTCCAGGCGATCTTGCCGCTGCGCGGTAAAGTGCTGAACGTGGAAAAAGCCCGTTTCGAGAAAATGCTCTCGTCCGAGCAGATCACCACCCTGATCGCCACGCTCGGCACCTCGATCGGACCGGACGAATTCAACGTCGAAAAACTGCGCTACCACCGCATCATCATCATGACTGATGCAGACGTCGACGGCGCCCACATCCGTACCCTGCTGCTGACGCTGTTCTACCGCCAGATGCCGCAACTGGTCGAGCGCGGCCACATTTACATCGCGCAACCGCCGCTGTACAAAGTGAAAGCCGGCCGCGACGAGCGCTATCTGAAAGATGACGCCGAAGAAGCCAGCTACATGATGACGGTGGCGCTGAACACGGCCGTGCTGGTGCCGCGCGAAGGCGCAGAAGGCATTTCCGGCGAAACCCTGGCCGAACTGGTGCGCAAGTTCAACCTGTCGAACAGCATCATGATGCGTTTGACGCGCGTCATCGACCGTGCCGCCCTGACCGCCATCATGACGGGCGTGCAGCTGGACCTGTCGACGCTGGAACTGGCGGAAACCTCGGCCAAGGCCCTGCAAACGGCCATCAACGACCCGGCCGTCAGCGTGCACGTGCGCTCCGACGAGCTGTCGGAACGACACATACTGCGCATCGAGCGCATGCACCACGGTAACGTGAAAGTCAGCGCCATCGACGCCGACTTCGTGCAAGGCCCCGACTACGCCGTGCTGAGCACCGGCGCCGCCACCTTCGAAGGCCTGATGGGCGAAGGCGCATTCGTGCGCCGCGGCGAAGGCGAACGCGTCAAGGAAATTGCCGTCGCCGACTTCCACCAAGCCATGCAATGGCTGCGCGACGAAGCCGAACGCACCGTCTCGAAACAGCGCTACAAGGGTCTGGGCGAAATGAACCCGGAACAACTGTGGGAAACCACGATGGACCCGACCGTGCGCCGTTTGCTGAAAGTACAGATCGAAGACGCCATTGCGGCAGATCAAATCTTCACTACCTTGATGGGCGACGACGTGGAACCACGCCGCGCGTTCATTGAGAATAATGCGTTGCGGGCGGGGAATATTGATGTTTAAATAGTATTTATAAACATCAGGCGACACTATGTGTCGCCTTTTTTTTGATCATACTGACCAAAACAATGACATCAACCCTTACTTACTACAATCAAAACGCGCTTAGCTTTTTTAACAATACCGTCAGCGTCGATATGTCCATATTACATGACCGTTTTTTGTCTGTAGTTAGTACTGGCGGATGCGTGCTGGATGCTGGTTGTGGTTCGGGACGAGATGCCAAGGATTTTCTAGACCGGGGCTAAGCGCCTGTGAGTCCGCGTTCCATAGGTTTGGGGAAGTTAAAATTGAGTGAGGCTTTATTTTAACTTGAACTTAAAAATGAAATAATACGAATCTTATTTTACTTTAGCGATATCAGGCCACCTTGGGCCACAACACCTCGCCAAACGTTTTCCGCACTTGCTCCAACTTGCCATCGATAACTAAAAGTCTCCATACCACTCCCCCAAGAAACCAGTACACTAGTTCCTGAGCGCAACTAACTTGCGCGCATGCCATGCCGCCTGCCGTTGCCGGGAGGCGCCCTAGCCGCAAGGCTCTGTCTGCCTGGACGAATGCAATGTTCAATTCGCGCAACCTGTCTCCTGCCTTGTATTACCTGTTCTTTTCAGGAGAACCGGAGCAGCAGCAGCGCTTTTTCAAGGAACTGCATTTCATTTCGATAGCCATCCTGACCTTTGGCCTGGCCAGCTGGACGATCACGTTTTCACTGACGCAGCCGCGCGCCTCGCTCGATTATGCGAATGCCGCGCTGGCCGCGACAGGCATGCTGATCGGGCTGGTGATGGCGGCGTATGCGAAGTCGCTGCAAGCGATCATCGTCAGCGGCACCATCAGCGTATTGTTCATCGGTTTCGGCTTTCGCGTCTTGATGCTGGGCACGGAAGATCCCGCTTTCTGGGTGCTGCCGCTGGGCGTGATGATCACCTTGACGACGGCGCCCATCTTCAGCGGCATCGCGTATTACCTGGGCGTATCGCTGGGCGTGTGGGCCATACTAGGGCTGGGGCATTTTCCCGTGCACGCGCAGCGGGCCGACGAGTACTGGCCCGTGCTGGCCGTCACCATCAGCGTGATCATCGGCCTGGCGCTGAATATCTATTTTCTCGTCTTGCGTATCAACAACTATCGCGCCCAGCGCGACCTGGCGACGATGGCTTACACGGATGGCTTGACCGGGCTCAACAACCGCCGCATGTTCACGCAAAGCGCACGCGCCCTGCAGCACACGGCCCAGCTGCCCGCGTTTTTCCTGATGATCGACATCGACGATTTCAAGAAGATCAATGATGCATATGGGCATGACGCCGGCGATGAAGTATTGAAAAAGATCGCCGACGTGATCGCCGGGCTGTCGGGCGATCACCTGTGCGGCCGCCTGGGGGGCGAAGAGTTCGCCGTCATCTACCAGGGAGAAAAGCAGGCCGCGTGTGCCTTCGCCGCACAGCTGGTCGATAGCGTCGAGGCGGCTTTCGTGCCGGAACGCAAGGTGTCCATCAGCATCGGCCTGGCGGAATTGCTCAAGGAAGTCGATTTGTCGCACAGCTACCGGCGCGCCGATGAATCGCTGTACGTGGCCAAGAAGAGCGGCAAGAACCGTTATGTATTAAATGCAGCATAGCAAGTTTCACGATTCCGCCACGCAGCATCCAGCCGTCACCCCCGACGTCTGAAAGCATTGCCGCCCCGTACAAGAGCATGGCATTTTGGCACTTTGCGGTATGATTTCCAATCGTGCGGCGCTGCCCGGTTCCTGCCCTGCCCACCGCCCTCATCAAGCACAGCCACGCTTGAGTAGCATTCTCTGCCTAAGGAATTTTATGTTCGGTTTTAACCTGCGCGTCGCCAAGATGGTGTGGACGGCGTTTTTGATCCTGCTCCTGCTGTTCCTCACGTATCAAGTCTCGTCGACCCTGATCGTAGTGGTGTTTGCGATTTTCTTCAGCTACCTCGTGTATCCGCTGATTCAATTGCTGGAACGCCACGGCCCGAAGCGCCTGCCGCGCACGGCCGCCATCGCCATCGTTTTCTTCGTCGTGGTGCTGCTGGTAGCAATATTAGGGTCGATTTTCGGCGCCCGTATCGAGGCGGAGGCCACCAAGCTCAGCGCGCAGTTGCCAACCTTGCTGAAAGGCAATAATTTTGCCGAGCGCCTCCCCCTGCCAGAATTCATGGAACCGCTGCGTGCGCGTATTTTAGCGTTCATGCAGGAACAGCTGAGCAGCGGCACCGGGCAAGCCATGCCGCTGGCGAAGGAACTGGGATTGACGGTAATGCATGCGGCCAGCAACCTGATCTATCTGGTGCTGGTGCCCGTGCTGAGCTTTTTGCTGATCAAGGAAGGGCCGGACATGCGCGACGGCTTGCTGTCCTTGTTGAACCGTCCCAACAGGAAATTATGGGGCGCCATCATCGACGACCTCGACGTGCTGCTGTCGCGCTATGTGCGCGCCCTGCTGCTGTTGTCGATCGCCACCTTTGTTTCCTATAGCATCGCTTTTTCCCTGATGGGCGTGCCCTACGGCTTGCTGCTGGCCGGTGCCGCCGCCTTGCTGGAATTCATCCCGTTTGCCGGCCCGCTGGCGGCCGCCGTCATCGCCGTAGTGGTGGCCGGTTTCAGCGGCTTTGACCACGTGTTCTGGCTGATCGGCTTTATCGCCGCCTACCGTTTGTTCCAGGATTACGTGGTCAACCCGTATTTGATGAGCGAAGGCGTGGAAGTGAGCCCGCTGATGGTGATCGTCGGCTTGCTGGCAGGCGACCAGCTCGGTGGCGTGGTGGGCATCTTCCTGTCCGTGCCCGTGATGGCGGCCATCAAGATCGTCTTCGTGCGCGCCCGCGCGGCATTGCAGGCGCGCCACGATGCTTTTGAGAAAGCCGAACAGGCAGCGGAAGAAGCGCACGCCCAGGCCTTGGCCGAAGCGGCGCTATTGCAGGAACAGGGCAGCAGGGTGGCCCTGGGGCCTGAATAACTTAAAACTCTTCCCATTCGCCGCTGTTGTCTGCGGCGGGTTTGGCTGGCCGTGGCTTGGCGGCCGCCACAGGTGCGGCGGCAGTACGGGCCGTCGCCAGGCGCAACGGCGGGCGTTTCATGGCTGTGCTGGCAGCGGCCACGACAGGCTTGCGCAAGGCAGGCTTGGCCGCTGCCGGGCCGCTATGGTTGGCGTCAAGCTTGAAGATGCTGACCATTTCGGCCAGCGCCGCCGCCTGCTCCTGCATGGCTTCCGAGGCGGCCGCCGCTTCTTCCACCAGCGCCGCATTTTGTTGCGTCACGGTATCCATTTCCGCCACGGCCTGATTGATCTGGCCGATGCCCAGTTCCTGCTCGCGGCCAGCGGCGCTGATTTCAGCCATGATGTCGGTGACGCGGCCGATGCTCGAAACGATCTCGTTCATGGTCGTGCCCGTCTGGCTGACCAGTTCGCTACCGGCGCCCACATTCTGCACCGACGCTTCGATCAGCACCTTGATGTCCTTGGCCGCGCTGGCCGAGCGGTGCGCCAGGTTGCGCACTTCCGTGGCGACGACGGCAAAGCCACGGCCCTGCTCGCCGGCACGCGCCGCTTCCACAGCCGCATTCAAGGCCAGGATGTTGGTCTGGAAGGCGATGCCGTCGATCACGCCGATGATGTCGGCAATCTTTTTCGACGATGCGCTGATGGAAGCCATGGTATCGACCACTTGCGCCACCAGCGCGCCGCCCTTGACGGCCACGCTGGATGCGGACACGGCCAGCTGGTTCGCCTGGCGCGCATTGTCGGAATTTTGCTTGACGGTCGAAGTCAGCTCTTCCAGCGAAGACGCCGTTTCTTCCAGGCTCGACGCCTGCTGTTCCGTGCGGCTCGACAAGTCCAGGTTGCCCGAGGCGATTTCATTGCTGGCCGTGGCGATGGCGCCGCTGCCGTCGCGCACGCCGCGCACGGTGTTCGACAGCCGCTCCTGCATCTGTTGCAAGCCCGTCAGCAAGGCGCCCATCTCATCGTGGCGCGAGACGACGATATCGTTGGCCAGGTTGCCGTCAGAAATGGCGCCAAAGTGGCGCAGTGCCTGGTCCAGCGGACCGAAGATGGCGCGCAGCAAGAGCATGCTGGAAATAATGATCAGCAAGCCGCCCACCACCATGCCGATGATCACCAAGGTCACTTGCGTGCGATAGCTGGACTGGCTCTCTGCGTACATCGTGGCGGCCGAGCTGGCCTGGTACTTGAGCAGAGTTTCCGCCGACGCTTCCAGTGCGCGCGACAGCGGCGACAAGCCCGTCATCACCAGGGCATCCGCCTGTTCGAGTCTTCCTTCACGCAAAGCCTTGTCCAGGGCCAGCAAGCCATTGTTGATGTAATCGCTGCGCTTCTTATCCATGTCGTCGGACAAGCGCTCTTCTTCTGTGCTTTGCGGCAAGTCCAAGTAACGCTTCCATCCCTTGTTCGAGCTCTCCACGAATTGCTCGGCACGCTCCAAGGTAGCCTTGGTTTCAGCTGCATCGGGATGCAGCATCACGCGGTCCATGGTGAAGCGGGCGCGGCCCAGGAAAATCTGCGATTCGCCGATCGCCTGGGTCGACGCCAGTTGATTGCTGTACACCTCATTGAAGCTGTTGTTGGCCGCTTTCAGCCCGATCATGCTCATGGCGCCCAGCACGGCGATCAGCAAGCCCAGCACACTCATGGTGGCGATCAGGCGCATTTTTATTGTTATATTCGACAGCATGCAATTTTCCTTGGTAAGGGCGCAACCACGCGACCGCTTGCCGGATGGGATAGCGGCAAACGCCAGATGGGCGGGTAATTCGAATTATTCAGTACAGATCGATGCGGCGTGTGCGGCAGCAGGGGGAAAGGCGGCCCGCGGATATCGTCAGGAGTGAAATACGAGGGAACAGGGTGGAGGTTTCCTGTATTTTATTTCCTGATTGCAAGATACAGGGAAAGATTACTGGTAGCAATCTCCAGCATGGATTTTCACACTTTGTAACAGGTGGATGATGTTTTTTGCGCAGAATTGGCATGCCAGCAGCGCGCGAGGCCCACATTAGAATGTCCTAAATGTAATAAATGGTTTCTTCGACCAGCTTGCCGTCATTGCAAAAATACTGGTGCCGCGCCGCCGCGCTTGCGTCGGTTTTCCCGGCAGCAAGTCACCATCGATAGTGACATAGCCGACCAAGGTGCCGTGGCCATGCGCATGTAAATAAAATGCTGCTATGCATCAATAATCATGGGAGATTGGAGATGGGCTTGTTATCATCGCAAGCCTTATTCAACCGCGCCCATCCTGGCAGCGGTGTCGCCCTTTTCTGCCACCACCATGACACAGAACTTCTTCCAGACTTTTATCCTGCTCCTGCTCGTCACCGATCCGTTCGGCAACGTTTCCCTGTTCGTCAATGCCCTGAAACGGGTACCCATCGAGCGGCGCTGGAAAGTCGTGGTGCGCGAGTGCATGATTGCCTTCGGCATCTTGCTGCTGTTCATGTTCTTTGGCCGCCATTTCCTGAAAGCCATGCAACTGTCGGAAATCGCCCTGCGCATCGGCGGCGGCGTGATCTTGTTCCTGATCGCCATGCGCATGGTGTTTCCGCAACCAAACAGCAGCAATAGCGACCACGACATGGGCGGCGAACCCTTCATCGTGCCGCTGGCCATCCCCGCGCTGGCCGGCCCGTCGGCGCTGGCCACGGTATTGCTGTTTTCCTCGCATGACATGAACGAAGTCATCGCCCACGTGGCGGGGCTGACGGCCGTGGCCATCGTCTGGCTGGCCGTCTTCCTGTGCGCCGAACGCCTGCAGCGCGCACTGGGTCCACGCGTCATGACGGCCTTCGAGCGCCTGATGGGCTTGATCCTGACGGCAATGGCCATCGAAATGTTGCTGGCCGGCATACGCGCGTTTTTGAAGTCCGTTTAACCTTGAAATCCGTTTAATATTGCAATCATCCACCTGAGGAGTTCGCCATGAACCGTTGTGCCCACATTTGCCTGATGGCCGATTACAACCAGTGGATGAATGCCAGGATGTATGCGGCGGCAGCCAGCCTGCCGCCCGACGAACTGCGGCGCGAGCGGGGCGCCTTTTTTGGCTCCCTGCTGGCCACCCTGAACCACGTGATGGTGGGCGATACCCTGTGGCTGCAACGCTTTGCCGCCCACCCTGCCGGTTTTTCCCTGCTCGACCCCATCCGCGCCATCACGCCGCCCAGCTCGCTCACGCAGCCCCTGTTCGAAGCCGAGGATTTTTGCGCCATGCAGGCGCACCGGCTGTGGCTGGACCAGGCCATCGTTGCCTGGGCCGCCTCCATCAAGGAAGCCGACCTGGATCATTTGCTCGACTACCGCAACAGCAAGGGGCCGAACCGGCGTGAATTTTTTAGCCTGCTGATGCATTTCTTCAACCACCAGACGCATCACCGGGGCCAGACCAGCACCCTGCTGTCGCAGCTGGGCGTCGATGTGGGCGATACGGATTTACTGTTTCGCATCCCCAACCACATTGAGTCCTGGTAGCGCCAGGCGGTACCGCCCTTCAGCACCATGACGGCCAGCGCCACAGCGCCCACGTTGTTTCCACACGACAACTCATTTCATTTGCTGCCAATTCCTTAACTATTCGCAAACTTGATACAAGTATTTGTATTGCCTTGAAGAATTTTGAGGAACAATTACAGGCTCGCCGACTATAGGTATAAACCCGTAGCGGCAAGGCATGGCCGCGCCTGGCGCCTGGCCTGTCCACGTTTCTTTCCACTTCCGCAATACGAAAGCAATCATGTCACTCACACAATTCAAAATCGGCACCCGGCTCGGCATCGGGTTCGCGGTCGTCCTCGGCCTGCTGGTGGCCGTCTTGCTCGTCGGCTTGTATTCCATGGCGCAACTGAGCGAGCGCACGCACGACATCGTGGCCGACAAGAACGTCAAGACGGCCGCCGCCAGTATCATGAGCGACAACGTGCGCGACATTACCCTGGCGATCACCAGCGTGGTGGTGGCGCCGACAGAAGCGCTGCTACAGGCGGAACTGGCGAAGATCGGCGAGGCGCGCAAAAAATACGGCGCCGCCAAAGAAACGCTGCAGAAAATGATATCGACCGACAAGGAAACGGCGCTGATGGCCGAACTGGGCGCGGCCCTGAAGGCGGGCGCGCCAATGAACAACAAGGTCATCGCACTGCGCAATGCGGGCCAGACGGAAGAAGCGGTTACCTTTTTGACGCAGCAGGCGGCGCCCAGCCTGAAACGCGTCCTGACGGCGCTCGACAGCCTGGTCGCGTATGAGAGAGAACAGGCGGCGCAGGCGGCCCTGGACGCTGAGACGCTGAGCGCCAGCGCGCGCGCCTTCATGATTATCCTGGGCAGCGTGGCCGTGTTGCTGGGCGCCTTTGTTGCCTGGATCATCACGCGCTCGATCACCCGCCCCATCAATGCAGCCGTCGGCGTGGCCGAAACGGTGGCCTCGGGCGATCTGTCGTCGCACATCGTGGTCAATTCCAGCGATGAAACGGGCCGCCTGCTGGGCGCGCTGAAAGCCATGAATGACAGCCTGCTGGGCGTAGTGGCGCAAGTGCGTCACGGCACGGAGGCGATCGCCACGGCATCGAGCGAAATTGCCGCCGGCAACCTCGACCTGTCTTCGCGCACGGAAGAGCAGGCCAGTTCGCTGGAAGAAACGGCCTCGGCAATGGAAGAGCTGACCTCGACCGTGAAGCAGAACGCCGACAACGCGCGCCAGGCCAATCAACTGGCGAAAAGCGCCTCCGAGGTGGCAGTGCGCGGCGGCAACATCGTCGCACAAGTGGTCGACACCATGGGCACCATCAATGCCTCGTCGAAAAAGATTGTCGACATCATCGGCGTCATCGACGGCATCGCCTTCCAGACGAATATCCTGGCCCTGAACGCGGCCGTGGAAGCGGCGCGCGCAGGCGAACAGGGCCGTGGCTTCGCCGTGGTCGCCACGGAAGTGCGCAACCTGGCGCACCGTTCGGCCTCGGCCGCCAAGGAAATCAAGGAACTGATCGCCGCCTCGGTGGCCAACGTGGACACCGGTTCGCGCCTCGTCAATGAAGCGGGCCAGACCATGGGCGACATCGTCGACAGCATCGTGCGCGTGACCGACATCATGGGCGAAATCACCTCCGCCACGCACGAGCAGACCATCGGCATCGAACAGATCAACATGGCCATTGCCCAGATGGACGAAGTGACGCAGCAAAACGCGGCCCTGGTGGAAGAAGCGGCGGCCGCCTCGCAAAGCATGCAGGAGCAGGCAGGCGAGCTGGCGCACGTGGTGGGCTTCTTCAAGACGGGCAATGCAGTTGCCACACCGAAACTGAGTCCGGTACGCAGCCAAACGCCACGAGCACCGGTGGCGCCACCGGCGCGCACGCCCCTGCCACGCCCAGCGCGCCAGGCCGTCGCAGCCGCGCCTGCGCACCGCAGCAATGCCGCCGCCGACAGCGAATGGGAAGAGTTTTAACAAGTAGCAACATCCTTACCCAAGGAAAGCCAGGCAGGAAGTTGCTGCCTGGCTTTTTTTCGTCCATCCCCCGCACTTTTTTTGCGGCAAAGCGCGCGCAATAGGCAAAAGTGCAAAACGTGCGCTGCGCATACGCTTTACAATCCTCGCTCGCTTTACAAAATAGTGGTCATCATGAATCAGGCAGAACAGCAGCGCCTCCTGGCTATCCTGGAGTATTGGCACAAGATCGAATTCTTTATCCCGTTTGACCTGAATCAAATCACGGACGTCGAAGACCAGTCCAGCGTGCGCCTCCTGCACCGCGAACAGCTGGCGCAATTGACGCCGCAGTTCTATACGCAATGGCAAGTAGCCTCCGACCGTGAGATCGACGGTTTTCAATTGTTTCTCGGCGTCTTCGACAAGGCCGAGATCAACAAGGCCTGCCCGCCATCCACCGGCCCGGAAAGCATGGCTGAAGCGGAAAAAACGGAACTGGCAGGACGCACGTGCTTTGCCCGCCTGTCCCTGAATGCGCTGGGCGAGCCGCAATTCGACCCCGTTTCCGTGTCAACGCTGCCGTGGGCGCTGGGCCGCGCGCGTACGCCGGACTGGTCGGGCCTGAGTCTGGACGCCTTCAGCGACAGCCAGCTGGCCCTGCAAGACAGCCTGCGCAATTTCGCGGCCGCGCGCGCCCCGCAGCAAGTGACGGACGAGGCGGGCAATGTATCATCGCCCCTGTCGGGCATGGAGATCGCGGCGCTGGCCGACCTGTTACGCGACTGGGCGCAGTTCCATCCGTCCGCCGCGCAGCCGCTGGCCGTGCTGGAGTTACGCACGCGCAAGAAACGCGCCGCCGTGGCCGATATCGACGCCGCTGAAAAAAGCGGCAACCGCACGCTGGACTTTGGCGACACGGTGGCACCGGCCGTCGATATCCTCAACAGTTTTTACCTCGATGACCTGGAACAGATCATCCGCGCCTTGCGCGGCGGCAAGTTGCCGGCCACCGTCGCCGCCTATCTGACGCCGCTGGCGCAGGATGAACGCATCGACCTGTACAGCCCGGCCGGACGCCAGGCGCTGGCCGCCATGCTCAATCCGGCCAACATGCATCGGGGACACTGGCTGGAAGACGCCAGCTACGCCATGAGCTTGATGCAGCAGTTCGCCATCCACGGCGCGCGCACGGGTCTGGCTGAGCGGGGCATCTTTTCCGTCAATGGCCCGCCAGGCACGGGCAAGACGACCCTGCTGCGCGAATTGTTCGCCGACAACATCGTGCGCCGCGCCAGCGTGCTGTCCTGCCTCGACCGCGCTGCCGACGCTTTCATCGGCAAGGTGGCCGTGGCCTTCGAAGGCGTGCGCGACCCGATTACCATCGCCCGCTTGCGCCCGGAACTGACGGGCTTTGAAATGGTCGTGGCCTCGTCCAACAACGCGGCAGTGGAAAACATTTCCGGCGATCTGCCCAAACCGAAGCAGCTGGGCAAGGAATGGGCCCGCACGCGCTACTTTGAAAGCGTGGCGCGCCGCGTGGTGGCCGATGGCAACGGTGCGAACCGCGCCCTGAGCCAGGAAGAAGCGCCATGGGGCTTGATGTCCTGTGCGCTGGGCAACAGCGCCAACCGCCGCCGCTTCATCAGCAATTTCTACGACGACGACTGGGATAAGAGCACGCCGCGCAAGACGCCGAACGCGCAGAATATTCGCCAGTGGCTGGCCAGCTACCAGGGCGTCGGCTTCGCCCAGGCGGCGCGCGAGTTTCGCGAGACGGAACACGTGGTGGAAAAGGCGCTGGCCGAGCAAGGCCAGTACGCGGCCCTGTGGCAAGCCGTGGGCACCTGCACCCAAGCCGAATTCATCCACAGCAGCCAGCAGGCGCTCATTGCCGCAGAACAAGAAATGGATGCGGCGAATGGCGCCCTGGCCGCCGCCCTGGCGCAGCAGGACACTTTACTGGCCAGCAAGAAGGAATTGCTGGAAGAAGAACGCCTGGTGGCGCTGACGCAGCCGGGCTTCTTTGCCCGCTTGTTCCGTACGGCACCGGCGCGCGCCTACAAGGACGCCGTCGTCGCCAACGCCGAGGCGCAGCGCCAGGCTGCGCGCGATGTGTCGGCCATCAAGCTGCTGCTCAAGGGAGAGTTGGAGCCGCGCTGCGAGCGCGCCCGCAACAGCCTGCATATCGCCCTGCGCACGGCGCAGTCGCGCCAGCGCGAATGGGATGACAGCACCGAGCTGCTGCGCCGCGCGCGCATGCGCTTCCCCACCATCATCGCGCCCGATTCCCTGGACGAGCTGGACGGCGACGCGCTGCAGATCGGTGGCCTGTGGCACGAACCAGCCCTGGCGCGGCTGCGCTCGCGCCTGTTCGCCAAAGCCCTGGCCCTGCACGAAGCGTGGCTTGCCGAAGTGGCGAGAAAAGGCGGACCTGGCTTTGGCGGCAACCTGCTGGCCGTCTCCAAACTATTAAAGAACAAGCGCGCCTATGACCAGTCGCATATCGCCATGGTATGGCAGAGCCTGTTCATGGTGGTGCCTGTCGTATCGACCACGTTTGCCTCGTTCGCGCGCCAGTTCCAGGGCATGGGCGCCGAATCGCTGGGCTGGCTGTTCATCGATGAAGCGGGCCAGGCCGTGCCGCAAGCGGCGCTGGGCTGCCTGTGGCGCGCCAAACGCGCTGTCGTGGTGGGCGATCCGCTGCAGATCGAACCCGTGTTCACGGTGCCGGGCCGCCTGGTGCAAAGCTTGTCCGCCCTGTCGCCGCATACGCAGGATGGCAGCTACGCGCCGACCGCCGTTTCCGTACAAACACTCGCCGACCGCGCCAACCGCTATGGCGCACATGTGGGCGCTGGCAGCGCACAGCCCTTGTGGATCGGCAGTCCGCTGCGCGTACACCGCCGCTGCGTGGAACCGATGTTTTCGCTGGCCAATAGCATCGCCTATGAAGACAAGATGGTCTACGGTGCCGCCGAACGCACGCCGCCGGCCGGCGCACGGGGCCTCACGCGCGGCGCCAGCCGCTGGATCGACGCGATTGGTTCCGTCAGCTACAAACAGGTGGTGCCCCTGCAGCTCGACTTCGTACTGGAAGTGCTGCTGAAACTGTACCGCCGCGACGGCAAGTTGCCCGAGATGTATTTGATCACGCCCTTCAAGGCCGTGCGCAACGAATTGCGCTCGCGCATCATGGACCTGGACTGGGACCGCCGCCTGGGCTACGGCAAGGCGCCCACCGCCCGCGAACTGCGCCAGTGGAGCAGCCAGATGGTGGGCACCGTGCACACCTTCCAGGGCAAGGAGCAAAGCGTGGTGATGCTGATCCTGGGCGCCGACGACAGCACCCAGGGCGCCGCACAGTGGGCGGCCGCCACGCCGAACCTGCTCAACGTGGCCCTGACGCGCGCGCAGCATTATGTGTATATCGTCGGCAACCCGCAGCTGTGGGGCCAGTTGCCGCATTTTGCTCCCGCCTGCGCGCAGTTGGCGCATACGGGCATGCATGAGTTCCTGGTGGAGATGGGCTAAACAGGGAAAACGAGGGTAAATGTGGTGGCGGCGGCGTCAGACGCCACCGTCGCGCTGCCGCCATGCAATTGCATGATGGCCGTGACGATGGCCAGGCCTAAGCCTGTGGAAGCGGCCGAGTCGCTGCGGGCCGGGTCGGCGCGGTAGAAGCGTTCGAACAGGTGCGGCAGGTGGCGCGCGGGAATGGCAGTGCCAAGATTGCTCACGCTCAGTTCCACGCCATCGTTCGTCGTGTGCGAACGCAACAAAATCGTGCTGCCCGGCGCCGCGTGGCGTATCGCATTCGACAGCAGATTGCCCAGTGCGCGGCGCAGCAGCTGCGGCTCGGCGCTCACCTCGCCGCTGCCGTGGCACGCCAGCGCCAGTCCTTTCTCTTCGGCCAGGCCTTCAAAGAAATCGGCCAGCCGCAAGAATTCGTCCTGCACGGGCAAGGCTTGCTGGTGCACGATCATCTCGTCCTGCTGCGCGCGCGCCAAAAACAGCATGCTGTCGATCATGCGCGACAGCCGTTCCAGCTCTTCCATGTTCGACGACACCAGCTGGGCATAGTCTTGCGCACTGCGGGGACGGGCCAGCATCACCTGGCTTTGCCCCAGCAGATTGGTAACGGGCGTGCGAAATTCATGCGCCAGGTCGGCCGAAAACTGCGACAGCCGGGCGTAGCCTTCCTGCAAGCGCGCCAGCATGGCGTTCAGCGCCTGGATCAAGGGCAGCAATTCCGTCGGCGCGCCACGCGCATCGAGTTGCTGCCCCAGCTTGCCGGGGCGCACCAGGGCCGCGTGGGCGGCGATATTGCGCAGCGGGCGCAAGCCGCGCAACAGCATCACGCTCGACAACAAGGCCGCCACCAGCGCGCTGACGGCTACCGAGATGACGATCTGCCAGCGATAGGCGGCAAACATGGCGCTGCGGTCGCCATACACGCGGGCGACGGAAATGTCGGCCATCTGCGCCGGATCGCCGATGCGTGCGCTGGCTGCCACCGCGCGGGCAGGGTAACCGTCGCGGCTGGTCCAGCTGACAATCGCGCTGGCAGTGACTGGCGCATCGACGGCCACGGGAACAGCTTGCACGACGCTCTCGCCATGCGGGTTGACATCGATCAAACGTGTGCCATCGGCGCGCACGATGCGCACCAGCGAATTTTCTTGCCCGCTCATGGTGTCGCGGAAATACTGGGGCCGCTCGCGGATGATGTCCAGCGTGCCCGCGTTGCCCAGCAATTGCTGGATCTGCCGCAATTTTCCCAGCAATAAAATATCGTCGCGGCGCTCGATTTCCACCACGAACGAGCGGTACAAATGCATGCCCAGCCCGGCCGACACCAGCGCCACGATCAGCACGAACACGAGCGTGACGCGCAGGGTCAGCGAGCGGCGTAGCTGCGCCAGCTTCATGCGGTGGCGCCGTTGTCGCCAGCGGTGGGAACAGTGGGTGCGCGCAATTCGCAGACGTAGCCCATGCCGCGCAAGGTGTGGATCAGCTTGGGTTCAAATGGGTCGTCGAGTTTACTGCGCAGGCGGCGGATGGCCGCGTCGATGACGTTGGTGTCGCTCTCGAAATGGATGTCCCACACTTGCGCGGCGATGCTGGAGCGCGACAAGACTTCGCCCTGGCGCCGCGCCAACAGATGCAGCAAGCCAAATTCCTTGGCCGTCAGGGTGATGCGCTGGCCTTGCCGGCTGACCTTGCGTTTCATCACATCGATTTCCATGTCGCCGATGCGTATCACGTCGTCTTCACGGGGCGGGCCGCGCCGCAGCAGGGTGCGGATGCGCGCCACCAGTTCGGCAAAGGCGAACGGCTTGACCAGGTAATCGTCGGCGCCCAGCTCCAGCCCCTTGACCCGGTCCTGCACTTCGTCGCGCGCCGTCAGAAAAATCACGGGCACGTCTGCCCCGCCGGGTAGCAGACGCAGCGCGTGCAGCACTTGCCAGCCATCCATGATGGGCAGCATGACGTCGAGCACGATCAAATCGGGCGCGTCGCTGCTGGCCATCTGCAAGCCGTCGCGGCCATTGCGCGCCAGGCTGACCGTAAAACCGGATTCCGCCAGGCCGCGCAGCAGGTAGTCGCCCGTTTTCGGTTCATCTTCGATTACGAGTATGCGCATGGCCGCTTTCTTCAGGGAAGGTGAGCCATTTTACGCCCGCCAACTGGCGGCGAAGATGACAAAAATGTCAGCCGGCCGTTTTTGCCGTTTGGCCGAACAGCACGCTTTTCGCGTCGCCGCTGACGGTGGGCTGCACGTTGATGTCGGCGGCGCGCGCATACGCGCGCACGGTGGCCGGGCGGGCGGCGATGGCGGCGAACCAGCGCGCCAGGTGGGGGAAATCGTCCAGCTTCTGGCGCTGGCGCTCGTGCGGCACGATCCACGGGTAGATTGCCATGTCGGCGATGGAATAGGTATCGCCGGCAACGAAGGCGCGGTCGGCCAGGCGCTTGTTCAGCACACCGTACAGGCGGTTTGTTTCATTCACATAGCGCGTGATCGCGTAGTCGATCGGCTCGGGCGCGTATTGCACGAAATGGTGGTTCTGCCCCGCCATCGGCCCCAGGCCGCCCATTTGCCAGAACAGCCACTGCATGACCTCGGCACGTCCGCGCGCATCAAACGGCAGGAATTGCCCGCTTTTCTCGGCCAGGTATTGCAAGATGGCGCCCGACTCGAACAAGGACAGGGGCGCGCCGCCATCTTCCGGCGCCTGGTCGACGATGGCGGGGATGCGGTTATTCGGCGCGATGGCGAGAAATTCCGGCTTGAACTGCTCGCCCTTGCCGATATGCACGGGAATGATGTTGTAGGCAATGCCCGCTTCTTCCAGGAACATCGTCACTTTGTGCCCGTTGGGCGTGGTCCAGTAATACAGGTCGATCATTGTGGTCTTTCCGGGTCGGTGGCTGGCGTTCGGCAGACGGCGCGGACGCTGCATGACTATTCTCGCGCCGCAACTGGTGTGCATGGATATAATGCCACGTCAGCGAAAAACAAGACGGCGGGCGCCCCGCTTGCCATGCAAGCAAGCGCCCACACTCGCTGCAACACCTAGTATCCGTCATTCCCGAGTGCCACAAAAGAAAGCCGACCATGCGCAAACTCCTGATCGTCATGCTGTCCGTCCTGCTGTCAGGCTGTGTCCAGGACTTCGCCATCTATATGTTCGATGGCCACGACCATTCCCTGACCGTGCGCCGCCAGCAGAATTATTTTTGGCAAGATACGGTGGAAGTGCAGCTGAGGGCAACGAACCTGCCGCAATGCCAGCGCCTGCATACCTTGTCGACGGCTGCGCCGGCCGATATCAAGGTGGAACTGTTTGCGGCCGGCGATGGCGTGTGGAATATCCGCATGGGCAAACAGTTGTGGCAGGCGGAAACGAATACCTGCAATCAACTGACAGAAATGGAAAACGACCCGAAAGCCGACCTGGGCCAACGGGTCGGGCAATTCGTGGTCGTCGATGAAAAGCTGGCGTTTGAGCCAGCGCAAGCGCCGGCCCCAGCCCAATAAACGCTTAGCGCGCCGCCAGGCTGCGCGCCGGTTTTTTCGCCACGGCGCGCGGCGCGCCAGCCGAGGATGCCGCCAAACGCGGCGCAGCAGCACCGTGCTCGTGCGCCGACAGCTTGAAGCGCGCCACCAGCTGCGCCAGCACGGCCGCCTGGTCCTGCATGCTCGACGCCGCTGCCGCCGCCTCTTCCACCAGCGCCGCATTTTGCTGCGTCACGCTATCCATCTCCGTAATCGCCTGGTTGACGTGGCCGATGCCCGTGCTTTGCTCGTGCGAAGCGGCCGTGATGTCGGCCATGATGTCGGTCACGCGCGAAACGCTGGCCACCACCTGGTCCATGGTCGTGCCCGCCTGTGCGACCAGGGTGCTGCCAGCGGCGATGCTGTCGACGGAGGCGCCGATGAGTTCCTTGATTTCCTTGGCAGCGCCTGCCGAGCGCTGCGCCAGGTTGCGCACTTCGCTGGCGACGACGGCGAAGCCGCGCCCCTGCTCGCCCGCACGCGCCGCTTCCACCGCCGCGTTCAGGGCCAGGATGTTCGTCTGGAAGGCGATGCCATCGATGACGCCGATGATGTCGACGATCTTGCGCGACGAGGCGTTGATGGTGTCCATGGTGCCGATCACTTGCGCCACCACGGCGCCACCCTGGCGCGCTACTGCTGAGGCCGACTGCGCCAATTCATTCGCCTGCACGGCGTTGCCCGCATTTTGTGTCACGGTCGAGGTCAGTTCTTCCATCGACGCGGCCGTTTCTTCCAGCGAACTGGCCTGCATTTCCGTGCGCGCCGACAAGTCCATATTGCCGCTGGCAATCTCGCTCGACGCGGTGGCGATGGTTTCGGCGCTGTGGCGAATTTCGCTGATCGCATCGACCAGGTTGGCCTGCATGGTCTTCATCGCGTACAGCACGCTGTGGCGGTCGCTGGCATGCGTGCGCACACTGCTGCTCAAATCGTTGTTAGCGATTTTTCCCGCTACTTCGGCCGCATATTCGGGGTCGCCACCCAGCGCATGGCGCAGGCTGCGGTTAATCGCCACGACGACGGCCGCCAGCAGCGCGCACACCAGCAGCAGCACGCCCAGCGAGGTGATCAGCGACTGGCGGAAGGCCGCGTCGATGTCGTCCATGTACACGCCCACCACGATGGTCCAGGCCCACGGTTTGTAGGCCGCCACGCGGCTCATCTTCGGCTCGGCGTTTTTCTGCCCGGGACGGGGGAAATAATAGTGGACGAAGCCCTTGCCCGCATCGCTCTTGCCGACGGCGACGATGTCGCGGTACAGATAGGTGCCATTGGCATCCTGGAAGTTCGACATATCCTTGCCATTGGTTTGCGGCGCGGCAGGATTCATCACCACGACGGCATCGAGGTTGATGATGGACAAATAGCCGGTCTCGCCAAAGCGCATGCTCTTGATGACGGCAGTGGCCTGCTTTTGCGCCTCTTCCTTCGTCAAGGCGCCGCTGGCGGCCAGGTCGCCAAACATCTTCACGGCGCCCAGGCCCAGGTCGGCAGCATTGCTCAGGTCGGCGCTACGCTCCTCGATGCGGATCTTGCGAATTTCCAGGGCGTTGTAGACGAAAATTATCGTAATGCACAGCAAGCTGCAAATCAGGGGGATCCATAACTTCTGCTGGAATGTCAACTTCTTCATGCGGTGTCTCCAACTGTATGTGCGGCGGTGGTGGCTTGGCCCGCTTCCAGCTCTGCTGGCCAGGAATGCGGCGGCGACGGCGCTCTGGCGGCACCGTTCAGGCGACTCCAGCATACGCTGTAACTACCGATATTTACAATGCGCCACAGCAATGATTTTGACGCAGTGTTGTTAATGGGTTGCGTTCATGCGCTGCGCTGCGACATGTTGCAACGCAATACAATTGCGCCAGCGGCCGCGCATTTTTTACGCTACAGTCATAGCATGTCCACCTCGCTCACCTGGCAAGGCTTTGCCATCCTGTCGGCCGTGTTTGCGGCCATGACCGCCATCCTGGGCAAGCTGGGCGTCGCCCAGATGAACAGCAACATGGCCACCCTGATACGCACCGGCGTCATCCTGCTGGTCACGGCAGCCATCATTTCGCTGCGCGCGGAGTGGCAGCGTCCGGGCGGCAGCAGTTGGGTCGGCTGGACCTGTTTGATCGCCTCGGGCGTCACCACGGGGCTGTCGTGGCTGTGCTACTTCCGCGCACTGCAGCTGGGGCCCGTCTCGCGGGTGGCGCCCATCGACAAGCTCAGCGTGGCGCTGGTGATGCTGGCTGGCTGGCTGGTGCTGGGCGAGCCGTTCACCTGGAAGGCAGCCCTCGGCGGCGGTTTTGTCGTGCTCGGGTCCCTGATTCTGCTGCTGTGAAGCATTACGCGGCACGCGGCGGCGCGCCTGTGTCAGAATGCACGCCGGATAGATCGAATCACGAAAGAACAGCATGACCAAGAATGAAGCCATGAAACGCATCAACGACCGCCTGGGCAAACCCACCCTGACGGACAAGAACACGCATTTTGCCAGCGTTGCCGGTTATGGCACGGACGAAGGCTGGTGGCTGAAGATCCCCTTCCTGACCTTCAAACAGGAATTGCACTTCATTCTCAACAATGAGAAGACCAAGAGTTTCCAGCACCTGAAGATCGGCGCCAACCAGATCCTCAGCCCCGGCATGCGGTTTCGCAGCACGGCCGGCGCGGCCGACGCCTTCATGTCAGCCTCGGCGCCAAAACGCTTGGTCGACTTGCTCGATGGCGGCAGCAAGTACAACTTCACCAAGCACTTCGTCAACGACTACCGCTACTGATGCGCCCGCCCCCGGCACGCGCCAGAGCAGCCGGGCAGGCATAAAAAAGGCGGCATTGCGCCGCCTTCGTCTTGCATCGTCGCTGAAAAATCAGCTTTCTCGCGCCAGGGCCAGAAATTCCGTGCGCAGTGCCAGGTTCGGCTGCATCTCGCCCAGCATGGCCGAGGTGATGGTTTCCTCGCCCGGCGTGCGGATGCCGCGGCTTTCCATGCACAGGTGGCGGCAGCGCACGACCACGCCTACCGATTTCGGTTCCAGCACTTCCATCAAGGCATTGGCGATCTGCATCGTCATGCGTTCCTGCACTTGCAGGCGCTTGGAAAAGCAATCGACGAGGCGCGTCAGTTTCGACAGGCCAACGATCTTGCCGTTTGGCACATAGCCGATGGTGGCCTTGCCGAAAAACGGCGCCAGATGGTGTTCGCAATGGCTGTAGACGGGAATACCGCGCACGACGATCAGCTCGTTGTACTGTTCCGCGCCATCTTCAAAGGCTTTCAGCAGGTCGACCGGATTTTGTCCGTAGCCGGAAGTCCAGTGCTTCCAGGCTTTCGCCACGCGCGCAGGCGTTTCCAGCAAGCCAGGACGCTGCGGGTCTTCGCCAAGGCTGCTGATCAGCCGGCGCCAGTCGTTTTCGGAGAATTCTTCTTGAGACATGCTAAACCACCCTAAAATTTGCAATTGCCGCCAGTATATAGAAAATGTGACCGGCTGCCCCGGCGGCCATTGCTTTGCCTATGCCGCCGGCGGGCGGTGCGCCCGTACCAGCAGCGCCGAAATCGACACGCTGGAGCTCGCTTCCGGCCACGCATCGCCGGGGCCGAACCAGCGCGCCTCGGCGATCTCATTCTCGTCCAGGCGGATCTCGCCGTCCAGGTAATCGGCCGTAAACGCGATCATCAGCGAGTGGGGAAACGGCCACGACTGGCTCATGAAGTAGCGCAGATTGTGCACGCGCAAGCCCACCTCTTCCATCACTTCGCGGTGCACGGCTTCCTCGATCGATTCACCCGCTTCCAGGAAACCGGCCAGCGGGCTGAAACGCTGCGATGGCGAATGCTTGTGCATGGCCAGCAATACCTGCTCGCCCTTGCGGATCAGCACCATCATGGCCGGCGAGATGCGTGGATACGCCAGCATGCCGCAAGCGGCGCACTTGAAGCAGCGCTCGCCACGGGCGCGCTGCATGGGCGTGGCGCACATGCCGCAATAACGGTGCGTGCGCGCCCATTCAGCCAGTTGCACGGCGCGGCTGGCCAAGCCCAGGAAGCCGTCGTCGACGGCATTGAACAGCGAGCGCAGGCCATGCCATGCCAGGCTGCTGTCTGGCACGGCCTCGTCATCGGTCCAGATGGCCTGGCAGTAGCGGCCCTGCCACAGGCCCACGGGCTGGGCGCGGCCCAGGTCAATATCGCTCGCGGCCAGCTGGGCCGGCGTCGGCAGGGCTAGGTCAGCTGCGTGCAGCAATAAACGGCTGCGGTGAAAGACAAAAGTGAGGGTCTGGTCAGCGGCGGGCGCCGGTTCGGGCGCATCGATGAGGGGCACAAAAGCGTCGGGAGTATGGAGCATGCTGAGCGGTAATTTGTCGAGGTTGCTCATCATACTCCCGCTCCCGCTTCCGATCCCTTGCGCGCATAGCAGCGGCGGGAGCGTAAAGCAAGCATGCATGCGGCATGGCACAGGTTTCTTCACGGCACGCGCAATGCGTTGCGTAAACGAGACTGATAACTATTCTCATTTACTAATTGGCGCCAGATTATTACAATGTCACACAAGCAGTTTCCACCGCCAGCCACTTGCCCCCGTGATCGTGTATCGCCGCCGCAGCGCCAGCCAGGAACCAATTCCCTGACCTTATCGAGAGAGCAAGATGGCAATCAAGAGCCGCAAACACGCCCCATCCCGTTTCAACCAGCACCTCGGCGCCGCCCTGGCCGTGATGCTGCTGCCCGTCGCCGCCCAGGCGGCCGACCCCGCCGGCCAAAGCGCCCCCGCATCGCAGCAAACTCTGAATGAAATCAAGGTCGTCGGTTCCAAGGAAAATGATTTCAAGGCCGAGAAAGCCTCGTCACCGAAATACACGGAAGCGCTGGTCAATACGCCGCAAACCATCGTCGTGATCAAGAAGGAGTTGATCGAGCAGCAAGGCGCGCTGACGCTGACGGAAGCGCTGCGCAATACGCCGGGCGTGGGCACCTTCTTCCTCGGTGAAAACGGCAACACGAACACGGGCGACGCCGTCTACATGCGCGGCTTCGATGCATCGAGCAGCATTTACGTCGATGGCGTGCGCGACATCGGCTCGATCTCGCGCGACGTCTTCAACATCGAACAGATCGACGTGCTGAAGGGTCCTGCTGGCACCGACAGCGGCCGCGGCGCGCCGACAGGCTCGATCAACCTGGTCAGCAAGACGGCAAGCATGGAAAACGCCTTCAATTCCCTGCTGACGGCCGGCAGCGGCAAGCAGAAACGCGCCACGGCCGACTGGAACCGCATCATCGACGCCGATTCCGGCACGGCGTTCCGCCTGAACCTGATGACGCAGGACAGCGGCAACCCGGCGCGCGATGAAGTCAAGAACAAGCGCTGGGCTATTGCGCCCTCGGTCACGTTCGGCCTGGGCAAACCCACGCGCCTGACCGCCAGCTTCCTGCACGTCGACCAGGACAACGTGCCGGACGGCGGCGTGCCGACCATCGGCTTGCCTGGCTACACGGCGCCGGAAGCGCCTACTGCGGCTACCTATCGCCCTTACCTGAACAGCGCGGCAAAAGTTGATCCGAAGAACTTCTACGGCCTGGCATCGGACTATGACAAGGTCAAGGCGGACATGTTCACCGTGAAAGTCGAGCATGATTTCTCGCCGGATGTGAAACTGCAGAACGTCACGCGCTGGGGCAAGACCAAGCAGGATTACCTGCTGACGGCCTTCATGGGTTCGGCCGCCAACCTGGTGACGGACAATCCGGCGCTGGGCGCCGTGCCAGGCAATCCGTCGACATGGCTGCTGGCGCGCTCGAACCGCACCATCAAGGATCAGAAAAACACCATCCTGACCAACCAGACCAACGTCACGGCCTCCTTCAACACGGGCGCGATCAAGCATACACTGGTCGGCGGCGTGGAATTGACGTCCGAGAAGCAGGTCAACTACAGCTATGTACCGGCCAGCCTGGGCGCCAGTACCGTCGTCGCCGCCACGCGCACGATTCCGCTGGCCAACTTGTACAAGCCGAATCTGCACGAAAGCACCACCGTCTTCACGCCGGTGCGCAGCGGCGCCTTTACCGAAGGCAAGATCGACACCCAAAGCGCCTACCTGTTCGATACGCTGAAATTGAACGAGCAATGGCAAGTCAATGGCGGCATTCGCGCCGATCATTTCAGCGCCAAATACAATACCATTGCCACCACCGGCGTGCTGACGCCGATCTCGCTGGGCGACACTGTGTACAACGGCAAGATCTCGGCCCTGTACAAGCCGACGCCGGACAGCAGCGTGTATGCGCTGTATGCAACATCGAAGGCGCCGCCGGGCACCAACTTCACCCTGAGCGGCAACGTGAACAGCGGGCAAAACCCGATCTATGACCCGCAGGAAACCAGCACCAAGGAACTCGGCACCAAATGGGACTTCCTGAAGCAAAAACTGTCGTTCTCGGCCGCCCTGTACCAGACCGAAGTGAAAAATGAAGTGGAACAGGATCCGGTCGATCTGATCTATTACCAGAACGGCAAGAAACGCGTACAAGGCGTCGAGATCGGCGTGGTGGGCGAAATCATGCATGACTGGCTGGTCAGCGCCGGCTACACCCGCATGAACACCAGCGTGGAAGCGGGCAAGGTCGTCACGGCGTCCGGCATCAACAACCTCAGCTACACGCCAAAACAGGCGTTCACCAGCTGGACTTCGTACACCTTGCCGTTCGGCCTGAAAATTGGCGGCGGCGCCCGCTATGTCGGCGAAATGCTGCGCGGCACCGATGGCGCCGTGGGCACCCCGGCGCGCATCGATTCCTACTGGGTCTTCGACGCCATGGCAACGTATCCGGTCAACAAGAACCTCGACCTGCAGCTGAACGCCTACAACCTGGCCGACAAGACCTACGTGGCGGCCATCAACAAGTCCGGCTACCGCTACACGCCAGGCCAGCCGCGTTCGTTCAGCCTGACGGCCAATATCAAGTTCTAAAGTCATGTAGAGATAAAAGAATACGCTTTTTCGCAGTATCGCAGCCCCTCTTCGGAGGGGCTTTTTTATTCTCCTGATAATCTTGCTTTTTTTACGTGCGGCCAGCGCGCCACACTAGCGTATGAAAAGTCATACAACGATTCCCTCCGCCGTCCAATATTTCGCGCAATGCTGCCATTTAGCAATTTTTCCATCAGTAAAAAAGTGCTTTAAATCAATAGCTTGAGAAAGGTTCTGCTGAAAATCGATTTCAGGCATATCCTTTGCTATGTACAGGTTTTGCTGCAAATAATCGCCAGCATGCAAGGGCTTGTTTTTGAGAAATATTGACTCCAAGCTTGAGTTGCTCGCAATCAATAATCCGCTCACAGCGGCGCTTCATTTGGAGGAGTCAAAATGAAAAAGAAACGGCCATTAACCCTGTACATCCTGATTGCCATGATCCTTGGCATTCTGGTCGGCTATGCCTGTCACACCGCCTACCCCGATACGGATGCCAGCGCCAAGATCGCTGGCAATATTTCCATCATCACCGATATCTTCTTGCGCCTGATCAAGATGATCATTGCGCTGCTGGTGTTCTCCACCCTGACAGTGGGTATCGCCCACATGGGTGACGGCAAGACGGCGGGCCGCATTGGCTTGAAAGCCATGTGCTGGTTCCTGGTCGCCTCGCTGGTGTCGCTGGCGCTGGGCATGGTGCTGTCGAACATCATGCAGCTGGGCACTAACCTGGGTCTGCCATTGCCGGACGTACACGCCTCGACCAACCTGAAAACGGCCGCTTTCACCATGAAAGACTTCTTCACGCACCTGGTGCCGAAGTCGCCGATCGAGGCCATGGCCAACAATGAAATCCTGCAAGTGCTGGTGTTCTCGATCTTCTTCGGCGGCGCACTGGCTGGCTTGGGCGAATCGGGCAAGGCGCTCACCAACGTGATCGACCAGCTGGCGCAAGTCATGCTGCGCATCACCGGCACCATCATGAACCTGGCGCCGCTGGCCGTGTTTGCCGCGATGGCCTCGGTCGTCACCACCCACGGCCTGGGCGTGCTGGTCACGTTTGCCAAGTTCATGGGCGGCTTCTACCTAGGCCTGGTGTGCCTGTGGGTACTGTTGATCGCCGCCGGTTTCATGGTGATCGGTCCGCGCGTCTTCAAGCTGGTCGGCCTGATCCGCGAACCTTTCTTGCTGGCATTCTCGACGGCCAGCTCGGAAGCGGCGTATCCGAAACTGCTGACGGCGCTCGACCAGTTCGGCGTGGACCGCAAGATTTCCAGCTTCGTGATGCCACTCGGTTACTCGTTCAACCTGGATGGCTCGATGATGTATTGCACCTTTGCCGTGCTGTTCATTGCCCAGGCTTACGGCATCGACCTGTCGATCGGCACCCAGATCACCATGCTGCTGCTCTTGATGCTGACCTCGAAAGGCATCGCCGGCGTGCCGCGCGCCTCGCTGGTGGTGATCGCCGCCACCCTGAACCAGTTCAACATCCCGGAAGCGGGCCTGCTGCTGCTGATGGGCGTCGACCAATTCCTTGACATGGGCCGTTCGGCCACCAACGCGGTCGGCAATGCCGTCGCCACGGCCGTCGTTGCCAAATGGGAAGGTGGCCTGGCCACCGAAGAAGAAGCGGCCGCAGCCAATGCGGCCAGACAGAGTACAGAAAGCCACTGGGGCGAAGCGGACCACGCTAGCAAGGCCTAAGTGCCATGGCCCGCCACGAGCGGGCCATTTATTTGTTTTCATTGTTGAGTAACAAGCAGTCAGGTAGTGCGATCAGTAGTCATCCCCCTCACTAGAGAGATTCTCATGAAAAATGTCCTATTTACTCTGCTGGCCCTTGGCGCAGCTTCCGGCGGCGCGCTGGCCCAATCGAGCGTCACCATTTATGGCGTGGCTGACGCCGGCCTGGTGCTCGACAAGGATGCCGCCGGCGACCGCATCACCCGCGTTGCCTCGGGCGTCGCCTCCGGCTCGCGCATCGGTTTCAAGGGCAAGGAAGACCTGGGCAGCGGCCTGTCGGCCAATTTCGTGCTGGAAAGCGGTTTCAATATCGATACGGGCACTTCCGGCCAGGGCGGCCTGCTGTTCGGCCGCCAGGCGTATGTCGGCCTGTCCGGCAGCGCCGGCGCCGTTACCCTCGGCCGCCAGTACTCCCCGTACTACCTGGCCCTGCGCGACGTGGCCGACCCCTTCGTCATCGGCCTGGCCGGTACCGCATCGAACCTGATGGTGACGAATATCCGCGTCGACAACATGCTGCAATACACCACGCCCGCCTACTACAAGCTGTCGGCCGACCTGGCGTATGGCTTCGGCGAAGTGGCTGACGACAACGCGAAAAACCGCAGCATGGGCGGCGCCGTGCACTACATCGACGGCCCCCTGAATGTGACCCTGACGCACCACCGCAAGGAAAATGCGCTGGCGACCCAGGAAACGCGCAACACCCTGCTGGCCACGCGCTACGACTTCGGCGTACTGCAAGGCAACTTTGGCTACGCCGACAACCGCGCCCTCGACGACAGCAAGAGCAATGACATCCTGCTCGGCTTGAGCGCCCCGTTCGGCGCCACCAAACTAGTCGCGTCATATATCCGCCACAACGACAAGAGCAACCTGAACCGTGACGCCCAGCAGTGGGCCATCGGCGCGTTCTACTCGCTGTCCAAGCGCAGCGACCTGTACACGGGCTACGGCCACATCAGCAACAAGAACGGCGCTACCTTCGTCGTCGGCAACGCCACCGATAATGGCACCGGCAACAGCGGTTTTAACCTGGGCATGCGCCACACTTTCTGAGGACCTCGAGATGTCCGTGAAATAAATGCGTAGGCCGCCGGATATACATCCGGCGGCTTTTTCTTTTTAGAGATTACTTAATGCGATACTGTGGGCTCTTGCAAGTTGGCACCCGACTATGAATACCAGCATCAAAGCACCTCTTTCCTGGCGTCAACGCCTGTCGCAACGCTCAGGCCGCGAAACCCTGGCCTGGGGCGTGGTGCTGGCCGCCTGCCTGGCGACCGTCTGGCTGGTGTATTTCTGGACCGAACGCATCGCCATCGGCAAGCTTCAGGCCAGTGGCGCGCAGCGCCTGGAGGTGTATGTCAGCAGCCTGGAAAATGCACTGGAGAAATACGACTTCCTGCCCAAGACCCTGGAGCTGAACCGCGACGTCATCCGCCTGCTGCAGCACCCGGAAGATCCGGTGCTGGTCGACACGGTCAACCATTACCTGGAGCAAATGAATGCCCAGGCGAAATCGTCGACCATCTTTATCAGCAACCTCGACGGCAACACGCGGGCCGCCAGCAATTGGCAGCAGCCTGACAGCTTTATTGGCGACAACATTTCCTTCCGCCCGTATGCGCAGGATGCGCTGCGCGGCACGCCGGGGCGCTTCTATGGCGTCGGCACGACGCGGCTGGAACCCGGCTATTTCTTTGCCCACGGCATCTATCAAAATGGCCGCATGCTGGGCCTGGCAACGGTGAAGGTCAACCTGGAAAACCTGGAAAAACGCTGGGTGCAGGGCGCCGACAAGGTGATGCTGGCCGACGAGCACGGCGTGATCTTCCTCAGCTCTATGCCGGACTGGAAATACCGCACCCTGGCTCCGCTCTCGCCGGCCGTGCTCGAAGAACTCAAGCGCACACGCCAGTATTACTCGAAGCAGCTCGAAGCGATCCCCGTCGTCTCGGACCGCCAGCTGGGCAATGGCGCGCGCGTGATCAGCGTGCGCGAGCAGGAACGCGCCGGTGCGCCGCCGAAGACCAGTTCGAGCGTGATGACGCAGATCAAACTCAAGTCGCCGCGCGACTGGACCTTCATCTATCTGTCCGACCTGGCGCAGGCCAAGGCTAGCGCGCGCGCGGCGGCCGCTTTCTCCTGCGTGCTGCTGGGCTTTTTCATGCTGCTGTTCTTTTACTTGCGCCAGCGCCGCGCGGCCGTGGCGCAAAAACTGCGCGCCCGCGAAGACTTGCAACATGCTTACGACAACCTGGAAACCATGGTCGAGGAACGCACGTCGGAACTCAATGCCATGACGCAAAGCCTGAGCCAGGAAATCGAGGTGCGCAGCAAGGCCGAGCAAAAGCTGCATATCACGCAAAACGAACTGTTCCAGGCTGGCAAGATGGCGGTACTGGGGCAAATGTCGGCCAGCATCACGCATGAATTGAACCAGCCGCTGACGGCGCTGCGCACCATGTCCGACAATGCCGTCATCCTGCTGGAACGCGGCCGGCTCGACGATGCGCGGCGAAATCTGGCGAAGATATCGCAAATTGCAGCCAGGATGGGCACCATTACCGGACAATTAAAGGTTTTTGCGCGAAAATCGACGACCAGCCTGACCTCCGTCTCGATTCCCACTGCCATCAGCAACGCCCTGTTTCTGGTCGAACGCCGCCTGCAGGTTGAAAATGTGCGTTTCAGCCTGCATCTGCCGCCCGAAGACATCTTCGCCATGTGCGAAAGCAACCGCCTGGAGCAGGTGCTGGTGAACCTGTACGCCAATGCGCTCGACGCCATGAATGGCAGCGACGTGCGCAGCCTGCGCGTGTCGGTCGCATGCACGCAGGAGCAGGTGCTGATCCACGTGGCCGACACAGGTCCCGGCCTGTCGACGGAAGTCTGCGAACACCTGTTCGAGCCATTTTTCACCACCAAGCCGCAAGGCCAGGGACTGGGCCTGGGACTGGCCATTTCCGAACAGATCACGCGCCAGTTCGGCGGCGTGCTGCGCGCCGAAAACGCCGCCGGCGGCGGCGCCATCTTCACCATCGAACTACAGATTGCAACGCAGGAGGAAAAACATGTTTGACGGCTTGAAGGTCTTGCTGGTCGAGGACGACCCCACCGTACGCGAAGGCAGCGAGCAGGCACTGCAGCTGGCCGGCCTGGATGTGCTGGCCTTCCACTCGGCCGAGCTGGCCTATAAACTGCTGACGCCGAATTTTCCCGGCATCGTGGTGAGCGATGTACGCCTGCCCGGCATGAGCGGCCTGGAGTTGCTGCAAGCGGTGAAGACACTGGACCCGCACCTGCCCGTCATCCTCGTCACGGGCCATGGCGACATCACCATGGCCGTGCACGCCATGCGTACAGGTGCCTACGATTTCATCGAAAAACCTTATTCGTCCGAGCAACTGGTCGACGTCATCCTGCGCGCGCTGGAAACGCGGCGCTTGATGCTGGAAGTGCACAGCCTGCGCCGCCAGCTCGAGGATGGCGGCGGCATCGAATCGCGCTTGCTGGGAAATTCCTTGGCGATGCGCGACATACGGCGCTTGATACTCGACGTTGCCGACGAACCGGCCGACGTGCTGATCTATGGTGATACGGGCACGGGCAAGGAAATGGTGGCCCGCTGCCTGCACGACTTCAGCCATCGCCGCAAGCACAATTTCGTCGCCGTCAACTGTGGCGCGATTCCTGAAAGCATCTTTGAGAGCGAAGTCTTCGGCCATGAACCGGGCGCGTTTACGGGTGCGGCCAAGCGGCAGGTAGGCAAGATAGAGCACGCCGACCACGGCACCTTCTTTCTCGATGAAATCGAATCGCTGCCCCTGTCCCTGCAAGTGAAATTGCTGCGCGTGCTACAGGAGCGCTATATCGAACGCCTCGGCTCCAACGTGCCCACGCCGGTCGACGTCCGCGTGATCGCGGCGGCCAAGCTGGACTTGGAAGACTTGTCGCAGCAGCAGAAATTTCGCAGCGACCTGTATTACCGCCTGAACCTGATCGTGCTGCATTTGCCGCCCCTGCGCGAGCGGCGCGAAGATATTCCCATCCTGTTCGAACACTTCGTGCTGGCTGCCGCAGCCCGCTACAACCGCGCCGCGCCCGTCGTCTCCACGGCGCAGATGCGCAACCTGATGGCGCATTCCTGGCCCGGCAACGTGCGCGAACTGCGCAATATCGCCGACCGCTTCGTGCTGGGCATCGCCGGTGGCGCATCGAGCCTGCTGGCGGGCGGCCAGCCCAGCCCGCCATCTCTCGCAGAACAGGTTAACGGCTTCGAACGCGCCTTGATCGAGCAAGAACTGCGCGTATATTCCGGCAACGTCAGCGAGGTCAGCAACGTACTGGGCTTGCCGAAACAGACCCTGTATCACAAGATGCAGAAATACAACCTAGTGGCAGAAGAGTTCCGTTAGGCGCCGACGCGGCCCGTGCGCAAGGGCACGGCCCAGTCGGGCCGGCCGTTTGCCAGCGCCAGCCGGGCTGCCTGTTCCCAGTCATACTCGACGGCATGAAACTGCGCCATCCAGATGCCATCTGCACCCTGTTCGGCGATGGCGTAGCGCGCGTGCGGCGTGCCGTTTTCCATCACGTGGGGATAGCCATGCTCGTCGCCATACGCCTGCAAGCCGACGCTGCCCGGATTGACGATCAAGCGCCCATCGGCCAGATGCATGCTGCGCGGCATGTGCGTGTGGCCGCACAGGATCAGCGCCACGTCCGCCGCTGCACCACCATCGGCGCGCGCCGCCACTTCCTCTTGCGTGGCGGCGCGGCTGCCCTGCGGCGTCACGCTGTCGAGAAAATACACGAGGTCGCTCGTGGGCGTGCCATGCACGAGCAGCACGTCCTTGCGCAAGCGCAAGGTGGCAGGCAACGCGGCTATCCACGCTAGCTGCTCCGGCAACAGTTGCGCGCGTGCATAGCTATCCGACTCGCCCATGCGGGCCGGATCGCCCAGCAATTGCCGCTCGTGGTTGCCGCGAATGGTGGGCAAATCGAGCGCCATCAGGCGCGCAGCCGTGGCGCGCGGCTGCAGATGGCCCGAGACGATATCGCCCAGGTTGACGATCACATCCGCGCCACGCCGGGCGATGTCGGCCAGCACGGCGTCGAGCGCGTCCAGGTTGCCGTGGATATCGGAAATGACGGCAATTTTCATGTGTTTTTCTCCTCCCGTGCGCACCATTCTGCGCGCGTCAGACGATACAGGCAATGTGTACGCAATCGATGGCCCGGCGGCAAGGCCGGATGCTCGAAAGTGGCTCTCTCCTTTGTCTGCCTGTCGGCATCGTCGCCGACTACGCATCTGGAAAATCAAGCTGCACCGCGACAGCGAACGCGATGCGGATCTGAACAGGCGCCTGACGGGACCGTCGGCGTATGTCACAGTACGCTCCTGACACCGCTCAAGCCGCTGGCGTCACCAGGTAAAGGTGAAACTGCGGCAAGGCGTCATCTTCCCACGGCTCGACCCGGGCAAACGGCAGACGCGCAAATGCCTGCTGCCAGAAGGCGTTGGCGAGCGCATCGTCGCGGAACATGGCCACCATCCACGTCGTATCGTTGCCCAACAGTACGCGCCGCACCACTTCCAGCGCCAGCCCCCGGCGCCGGTATTTCTTGAGAATGAAGAAGTCGCTGAACTCCTGCACCGGCAGCGTGCCCGCCATGCACGGCTCCGTGATGAAAAAGCCTGCCAACGCGCCATCGACGTCGATCCAGTACGCCGAATGACCAACCGCGTGCACATACTCGGCCAGCGAGGCAGCGCAGACATCGTAGCGGCCATCGGCCAGCACGTCTTCGCCGCACCAGGCGGAATTGTCGTAGCAATACAGCTGGAATAGCTGCGCCAGCGCGCCCTTTTCGCCCGGCGCGATGGCACGCAATGTCATGTTCGTTGCTGCTGGCATACTCCCCCTACCTTTCCGCACAGTGGCGTTGCTCAAGTCGGCGATAGTAGCACTGCGCCATTCGTCCCGCCGCTCATGCATTTCATCCCTGCATTTTCACCCCTTGTCGCAAAAATATTAATTTCCTCGCAATTCGCGATACGATTGTTTTTAAGTAACATCCGCCATCGCGGTTGACAAGAAACAAGGGTGATCCCCTTCCACAGACCGGTAGACATGTATCTGCCGGCTTCTTACCCAAGCTCTGGAGAATGCTGCACATGCTATCGATCAAACAGCTGAACAAAACCTACGCGAATGGCGTCAAGGCCATCAACAATGTCAGCCTGGACATTCCAAACGGAATGTTCGGCTTGCTGGGACCGAATGGCGCGGGCAAGTCTTCGCTGATGCGTACCATTGCCACTTTGCAAGATCCCGATAGCGGCAGCATCCATTTCGATGGCCTGGACGTGCTCAAGAACAAGGAAGACTTGCGCCGCCAGCTTGGTTATTTGCCGCAAGATTTCGGCGTATATCCGAAAGTGAGCGCGGAAACCCTGCTCAATCACTTTGCCGTTTTAAAAGGCTTGACGGAAAAGGGGCCGCGCAAGGAAGCCGTGGAAGCGTTGTTGCAGCAAACCAATCTGTGGGAAGCGCGCAAGCGCAACCTGGGCACGTATTCGGGCGGCATGCGCCAGCGCTTCGGCATCGCCCAGGCGCTGCTGGGCGCGCCGCGCCTGGTGATCGTCGATGAACCGACGGCGGGCCTGGACCCGGACGAACGCAACCGCTTCCTGAACCTGCTGGCGAAGATCGGCGAGCAGGTGGTAGTGATCCTGTCGACGCATATCGTCGACGACGTGACGGACCTGTGCCCGCGCATGGCCATGATCGTCAAGGGTGAAGTGCTGGTGCAGGGCGAGCCGCAGGCGGCCATCGCAACCTTGCATAACAAGGTCTGGCGCCGCAGCGTCACCACGGACGAACTGGCGCAGTACCAGCAAAGCTTGAACGTGCTGTCGACGCGCCTGGTGGGCGGCAAGCCGCAAATCAATGTATTTGCCGACAGCCAGCCCGACAGCGGCTTCGTGCAAATCGCCCCGGACCTGGAAGACGTGTACTTCTTGCATGTGCGCAACGCTGCCCGCAACGGCGCCGCCGCTCCCGCCGCGGCACCAGCCGCAGTAGCAGCGTAAGGGGCCGCCATGTGGAAGGAATTTTTCAAGTTTGACCTCGGCTACCAGCTGAAACAGCCGCTGCTGTGGGTATTTGCCGTCATCATGGCCTTGATGGCCTTTGGCGCCACCACCAGCGACTCCGTGCAGATCGGCGGCGCCATCGGCAATATCAACCGCAATGCACCCACCGTGATAGCGCAGATGCTGGGCATATTCAGCCTGTTGGCGATGTTTCTCGTCACCGTCTTCATCGCCGGCGCCGTGCTGCGCGACAGCGAAGTCGGCATGGCCGACATGCTGTTCGCCACCCCCATGCGTCGGTGGGATTACCTGTTCGGACGCTTCGCCGCCGGCTTTGTCGCCTGCCTGGTGATCTTTATCGCGATTGGCTTGGCCACCATGCTCGGCCCCGTCATGCCCTGGGTCGATGCGCAGCGCGTGGGCGCGTTTTCGCTGCACACCTACGCCTGGAGCTTCGCCGTCATGGTAATCCCCAACCTGCTCTTCATCGGCGCCCTGCTGATGTTCCTGGCGGCCACCACGCGCTCGATGATGCTGGTCTACGTGGGCGTACTGGGTTTTTTCGTGCTGTGGGCCACGGCCGGCGTATTTACGCGCGATATCAACAATGAATGGCTGGCAGTCTTGCTCGATCCGTTTGGCCTGCGCGCCTTTGGCCGCATGACGCGCTACTTCACGGCCGCCGAATCGAACGCCAGCCTGCCGCCATTGTCCGGCTTCCTGCTGGCCAACCGCCTGCTGTGGCTGGGCATCACGGCAGTGCTATTCCTCGCCACCGTGCTTCTCTTCAAGCCGCAGCGCACGGGCACCGGCAAGAGACTGTTCGGCAAGCACAAGGCGCAGGCGGCCGCTGCCGCCGTCACGGCGCCGCTGCACCTGCCGCGCAGCGTACCGCGCTTCACGCGCGCGACCGCCTGGCGCCAGTGGTGGCAAATCCTGCGCTTCGACGCCGCCGGCGTCTTCAAGAGCCTGCCCTTCCTGGTCATGCTGCTGTTCGGCGTGATCAACCTGATCGCCGGCGCCAGTGTCGGCAAGGACATGTACGGCACGGCCGTGTATCCGATGACGCATTTGATGCTGCAGCAGATCAGCAACAGCTTCAGCTTCCTGCTGATCATCATTGTCACGTTTTATGCGGGCGAACTGATCTTCAAGGAACGGCAAGTCAAGATCGCCGATGTCAGCGATGCCATGCCCGTGCCCAACTGGGTGCCCCTGCTGGCCAAATGCATGGCCTTGATCGGCGTCATCGGCGGCTACCTGCTGGTGGGCAGCATCACCGCCATCGGTTTCCAGCTCTACAAGGGCGGCGCGCCCGTGGAACTGGGCCTGTACCTGAAAGGCATCTTGCTGGGCGCCCTCTTCTTCGTACTGATGGGCTTGTGCGCCCTCACGCTGCAAGTGTTGTCCAATAATAAGTTCATCGGCTATTTGCTGGTGATCCTGCTGATGGTGTCACAGGCCGTGCTGGGCATGTTGCACTTCGAACACAATCTGTACAACTTCGGCGGCACGCCTGCCATCAAGTATTCCGACATGAACGGCTACGGCCACTTCCTGGCAGGCTGGGCCTGGTTCGCGCTGTACTGGAGCTTGTTTACCGTGGCGCTGGTGATGCTGGCGCAGGCGTTCTGGGTGCGCGGCCTGTCGGCCGACTGGCGTTCGCGCATGCGCCTGGCCCGCCAGCGCCTGCGCGGCAGCGCTGGCGCCGCCCTGGCTGCTGTGCTGCTGTGCTGGGCAGGCACGGGTGGCTGGATCTTCTACAACACGAATGTGCTGAACAAGTATGAAACGGCGGACGTGGGCATGGACAAGCAGGCGCGCTACGAAAAACAGTATCGCCAGTACCAGGGCTTGCCGCAGCCGAAGATCACCGACGTCCAGGCCAACGTGGATATTTATCCTGAGCAACGTAAAGTCTTGATCCAAGGCCACTATGTGCTGCAAAACAAAACGGCGCAAGCGCTCGACACCCTGCGCATCCAGCTCGATCCTGAACTCAAGACGACTTGGCTGAACCTGCCCTCGCACAGCGTGGTGCTGGACGACAAGGCGCTGGGTTTCAGCATCATCAAGCTGGCGCAAGCGCTGGCGCCGGGCGCGACCTTGCCGCTGGACTTCACGGTGGCCGTGACGCACCAGGGCTTCACCAACAGCGGCGCGCCCGACACCGTCAACCTGAACGGCAGCTTCTTCAACAACATGGCGTTCTTTCCGCACTTCGGCTACCAGAAAGACATGGAGCTGCTAGACCGCAACGAGCGCCGCAAGCGGGGCCTGGGTGAACCGGTACGCATGGCCAAGCTGGAAGACAAGCCGGCCTATGGCAATAACGTGATCACTGGCGAAGCGGACTGGATCAATTTCGACACCACCGTCTCCACCAGCGGCGAGCAGATCGCCCTGGCACCCGGCTATCTGCAAAGCAGCTGGGAGAAGGATGGCCGCCGCTATTACCGCTACAAGATGGACCAGCCCATGATGCCGTTCTTTGCCTATCTGTCGGCCCGCTGGGAAGTGCAGAAAGGCGACTGGCACGGCGTGCCGATCGAAATTTATGTCGATAAAAAGCATGGCTACAACACGCAGCGCATGATTACCTCCGTGCAAAAGTCGCTCGACTACTACACCACCCAGTTCACGCCCTACCAGCACAAGCAGGTGCGCATCCTGGAGTTCCCCGGCTACCAGAGCTTCGCGCAGTCGTTTGCCAATACGATACCGTATTCGGAAGGCATCGGCTTCATCGCCGACCTGCGCGACAAGGATGACATCGACTATGTGTTCTACGTCACCGCGCATGAAATGGCGCACCAGTGGTGGGGCCACCAGGTGATCGGCGCCAATGTGCAGGGCGCCAGCATGCTGATGGAGTCCTTGGCGCAATACTCGGCCTTGATGGTGATGGAGAAGGAATACGGGCGCGAAAAAATGCGCCGCTTCCTGCGCTATGAACTGGACCGTTACCTGAGCGGGCGCGGCGGCGAAGCCATCGAAGAGCAAGCGCTGGCGCGCGTGGAAGGACAGCAATACATCCACTACAACAAGGGCAGCCTGGTGTTCTACCGCCTGCGCGACGAAATCGGCGAGGAAGCCCTGAACCGTGCCCTGAAACGCTATCTGCAGGACAAGGGCTACCAGCAGGCGCCATTCACCACCTCGCGCGAACTGCTGGCGTACATCCGCGCCGAAGCGCCGCAGGACAAGCAGGCCCTGATCACGGACTTGTTCGAGAAAATCGTTTTCTACGATAACCGCGTGACGCAAGCGAGCGCCGTCAAGCGCCCGGACGGCCAGTGGGATGTCACCATGCAGCTGCACCTGGCCAAGCTGGAGTCGGACGGCAAGGGCAAGGAAAGCCCACGCGCCTACGACGAACCGGTAGAAATCGCCATCTTCGCGCGCGCCCCCGGTGCCAAGGAGAAAGACGAAAAAGTCTTGTTCAGCGACAAACGCGTATTGATCGGCAGCGACCCTGTGGTGACCATCACGGTGAAGGAAAAACCGTTCGAAGTGGGCGTCGATCCCTACAACAAGATGATCGACCGCGTCTCGCGCGATAACCGCAAGGAAGTCAGTTTCAACTAAGCCTTGATGCAACGCAGCCGCGCATTCGATGAGTGCGCGGCCTGTTTTTTACGGCGACAACGTTTAACGGTAGACCATGCCACCACCTCGTCCGGCGTTTTGGCACGGCCGAGCGCGATGCCATCAACAAATTTCATGCAGGCCGCACCCAGCTCGCACCTGTCACTTCGGCCAGCCAACCTGCCTGCCTGCCTGCCTATCCTGTACGTCGAAACACTCTACGTCGGCCAGGATGGCAAGCCTTTTGAGGATGGCATCTCCAACTTCAGCAGCGCTGCTGTGCAACTGATGCTCGAGCCGGATTCAAGCTGGCGCGCATGGAACGGTGCGTGCCAGCCGGTTCGACTGCGGCGCGTCCTACACGGCAGGCGGGCGCTCGCCGGCGGCCAGCCGCGCGGCGATCTGCTCGACCACTTGCGGCAGCGTGGCCACCGAGTCGATCACGTAATGGGCGCCGGCCGCGCGCAGCCGGGCAGCCGCCTGCCGCTTCAGCGCCCCGCGCTCGCCGTCGGCCAGCTGCGCCAGTTCGACAACAGTGCAGCCCACTTCATTGCCGGACAGCGTCACGCCTACATTCCACATGCCGGCGTTCCGGCCTTCTTCGATTCCTGGCACGGTGTCGTCCACCTTGATGCAGGACGCCACGTCGGAAATCCGCAGCGCCAGCATATTGGCCAGGGCCATGTAAGGGCCCGGACGGCCGCCGGCCTCCAGTTCATCACCGGCCACTACATGGTCGGGAGCGATGCCGTTGGCGGCGGCCAGTGGCAGCAGCACATCGAGCACCTGGCGCGGATAGCCGGAACACGAACCGACTTTCAGACCTCGCTCACGCAGCCAGGCCAGCGTAGCGGCGGCGCCGTCGATCGGCTGCGAATGGTCGCCGACCTTGGCAATCTGCAGCGGCATGAAGCGGGCGTACAGCGCATCGACATCGGCATCATCCGGTTCCTTGCCGAAGCGTTGCTGCCATTGTGCGCGTATGCCTTGGTCCTGCAGCAGGGTGTGAATGTGCTGCCACTTGGACAGGCCCATCGGGCCGCGCGCCTGCGCCAGCGTGATGCTGATACCGAAGCTGCCGAAGGCCTCGACAAAAATCTGGGTCGGCGCCAGCGAGCCGAAGTCGACCAGCGTACCAGCCCAGTCGAAAATCACCGCCTGCAGCGGCTTGAGCGTATGTGTCATCAAACTATCCTTCAATGGAGGGGAATAAAATTACGTCCGCGCGGCCCTTGCAAGGCCTGCTGGACTAGAGTCTCCCACTGGCCGGCGGCGCCGTAGTGGGCGGGATCGGTACTGACGCCGTGCCGTTCCAGGAAACCGGTCAGCGAGGCGACGGCGGTGCGGGCGTCGTTGGCGTCGAAGATGGACAGCAGCAGCGCATCGACTTCTGGCGAGCGGCCAAAGGCCAGCGCCATCACGTACGGCAGCGAGAACGAGCAGGCGATGCCATGCGGGACGCCGTGCTGCAAGGTGATCGCATACGACAGCGAGTGCGCCAGCGCGGTCTTGGTGTTGGAAAACGCCAAGCCGGCCTGCAAGGCGGCGATGGCCATGCGCTCGCGCAGCACCACGTTGGCCGGCTGCGCCAGCAAGGCAGGCAAGGTGGCAATGATGCTGCGCGCGGCGGTCACCGCCAAGCTGGCCGAGACTGGATTGCGGTTGACGTTCCAGATTGATTCCATGGCGTGCGACAGGGCGTCCAGCGCGCTGGCCAGCGTGACGCTGTTCGGCAGGCTGGTCATCAGTTGCGGGTCGATGATGGCCGCTTGCGGCCAGGTCCAGTTCTGGTGCAGCGAGTATTTGCTGTCGTGAGCAGCATCCCAGATGGTGGCCCATGGCGTCACTTCGCTGCCGGTGCCGGCAGTGGTGGGGATGGCGATCAGCGCCTTGACGGCAGCCGGCGCAAAGGCCGCGCCGCCCCGCAGGTGGCCGAGTAGCTCGGCAAAGCGGCCGGACGGCATGCGTCCCAGCATGGCCTTGGCGCAGTCGATGGTGCTGCCGCCGCCGAGTGCAATGATGCACTCGACGTCCGGATAGGTGGCCCAGACGCGTTCATACATCGCGTCTAGCCAGGCCACGTCCGGGTTGGGCTGGATGGCGCTTTCGACGCCGGCCAGCTGATCGCCCAGCAGTTGCTGCACTTGCGCCACCAGCCCGAGCGAGGCGGCTTCCGGAAAGGTCATCAGCAGGGCGCGGCGGCCCGCCAGCACGGCCGGCAAGCGGGCAAGGGCCCCTTGGCCCGCGTGGATGGCCACCGGGTTATGAAAATTCCACATGATTTTTAGTATGTTGTCAGATTGAGGGAGGGGCGCCGGCGCGGCGGGCGCTGGCGCATAAACTTAATGGCGGTCGCCATCCTGAATGATCTGCCGCAGGCGGCTCGATATGGTGTCGGCTGCCACTACCATCAGCGTCACCACGACGATGCAGGTGGCGGTGTCCTGATACTTGAACAGCTTGAGGTTGTTGACCAGCTCGAATCCCAGCCCGCCGGCGCCGACCATGCCCAGCACGGTGGCCTGGCGCAGGTTGACTTCAAAGCGGTACAGCACGGTGGCGATCCACGCCGTGATCACCTGCGGCAGCACGCCAAACACAATCACTTGCAGCGGACGGGCGCCGGTGGCGCGCAACGCTTCCAGTGGCCCCTGGTCGATTTCCTCGATGCTCTCGGCGAAGAACTTGCCGACCATGCCGGCCGCGTGCAGCGCCAGCGCCAACACGCCGGCAAACGGACCGAGGCCGACCGCCGAGACGAATATTAGCGCCAGGATCAGTTCATTGATGCTGCGGGTGACGTTCAGCAGCTGGCGCACCAATTGGTACACCACGCGGTTGGGACTGAGGTTGCGCGCCGCCAGGAACGACAGCGGCACTGCCATCAGCACGCCCAGCAAGGTGCCCCACAGCGCGATCTGCAGTGTTTCCACCGCGGGTCCGACCAGGTGGCCAAGAATGCCCCAGTTGGGCGGCGCCGAGCGGCTGAGGAAGTCGCCGATTTGCGGCAGGCCGTTGCTGAGTTCATTCCAGCTCAGCTCCGTGCCTTGCGCGCTCCAGACCAGCACCCAGGCGGCCAGCAACACGCCGCCGATAAACAGGCCCCAGCTGCGCAGTGACTGCGGGCGCGGTCCTGTCCAGACATAATCGCGTAAGGTCGTCAGGCTCATGGTGTAACTCCTTGTACAAACGGGCTGCAGCCCGGCGCCGGCGGCGCGGTGGTGTGCAGGTGGTCGGCGTGGTCGCCGGAATAAATCAGGTGCAGGTCGCGCTCGTGCAGTTCGTCGCTGCTGCCGTCGAATACCAGCCGGCCGCCCGCCAAGCCAACGATGCGGTCGCCGAATTCGCGGGCATAGTCGACTTGGTGCAGGTTGCACACCACGGTGATGCCGAGTTCGCGGCAGGCGGCGCGCAGATAATGCAGCACCAAGCGCGAAGTTTTTGGATCGAGACTGGCGACGGGCTCGTCGGCCAGGATCACTTGGGGCCGCTGCGCCAGGGCGCGGGCAATGCCGACCCGCTGGCGCTGGCCGCCGGACAGGGTCGAGGTTGCCTCGTCCGCCTTGTGTGCCAGTTCGACGCGGCGCAGGCAGTCCTGTGCCAGCGCGATGTCCTGCTGGCTAAATAGCTGCAACACCGAAGCCAGCGTCGACACTTGGCCGAGACGGCCGGTCAGCACGTTCTTCAGCACGGACAGGCGCGGCACAACGTTGTGGTGCTGGAAGATCATCGCCACCTGTTGCCGCAACAGGCGCAGGCTGCGGGCGTCGCTGGCGGTGTGGCCGGCGGCACTGAGTTCGCCGGCACTGGGCGCCACCAGGCCATTGATGCAACGGAGCAAGGTGGACTTGCCTGCGCCTGATGGTCCCAGCACGACCAAGAACTGGCCTTGTGGCACATCCAGGTCGATGCCGCGCAAGACCTGGTTGTCGCCGTACTGTTTGCTCAAGCCACGGATGCGTATCATTTCATGCCCTTCAGGTTGAGGTTAAGGACCTTGGCGGTTTCGCGCACCACGTCATAGGCGCTGTCGCTCGTCGGCTGGAAGCCGTTCAGCACGCCCTGGTCGCCCCATTCCACGTTCTTGATATTGGCCATGGCGACGGCGATGCGTTTCTTCAGTGCCGGATCGAGGTCCTTGCGCCACACCATCGGCGATTCCGGGATATCGGACGAGGTCCAGATCACGTTGAAGTCGCCCTGCTTGACGATGCCGTTGGCAATCGCGGAGGCCAGGATGCGGTCGGCCACGGCGGCGGCTTCTACCTTCTTGTTGGCCACGGCCAGGATGCTGGCGTCGTGGGAGCCGGAGAAGATCACGCGCGAGAAATAGCTGTTGGCATCGATGCCTTGCTGTTGCAGGCCAGCCTTGGGAAACAGGTGGCCGGAGGCCGAGCTGGGGTCGACAAACGCCATGGTGCGGCCTTTCAGTTGCGCCAGCGTAGCCAGGCCGCTATCTTTGCGGGCGATGATCAGGCTGCGATAGGCGCTCTTGCCGGTCTTTTTGGTTTCCGCCACGGCAAACGCTTCGACGTTGGCGACCGAGGTGGCCAGCACGTAGGAGAAGGGGCCTAGGTAAGCAACGTCCAGCTTCTTCGAGCGCAGGGCTTCAATGATGCCGTTGTAGTCGGTGGCGATGAAAGCCTTGACCGGTATGCCGAGCTGGGCCTGCAGGCTGTCGATGACTTTCTTGCTGCTTTCCAGCATCGCTTGCGCATCTTCGGAAGGAATCAGGCCGACAGTAAGTGGCTGGGCGGCGTGGGCGGGGGCGAACACGGCGCCGAGGCACACAGCGGCGATGGCGGCGAGGCGGGCAAAGTAACGGGTCGGTTTCATAATTGTCCTGGTGTGGTGGAGGTGCTGACCAGGGAAGTATGTAACCGGATTATGACAACAGTACCATTGATATAATTGAGTTTTCTGCTACCTACTATAGATTTCTTCTATATATGACTTCTGCTCAACTACGTGCTTTCCTGGCCGTCGCCCGCCACCGCAGCTTTACCGCCGCCGCCCAGACGCTGGGCCTGAGCCAGCCTACGCTGACTTCGCAAGTCCAGGCGCTGGAGCGCCAGAACAATGTCGAACTGTTTCACCGGCGCGGGCGCCGCCTGGAACTGACCGATATCGGCCAGAAGCTGATGCCGATTGCGCAGAAAATGTCGGAGCTGGAACTGGACGCCCACAGCCTGCTGTACAACGCCGGCGTGCTCAATGCCGGCCATCTGAAAGTCGGCGCGGTGGGACCCTTCCATGTCATCGAGATCGTCGAGGCTTACCGCCAGCGCTATCCGCATATGGAGCTGTCTATCAGACTGGGCAACTCGGCGCAAACGCTGGCCGATCTGGAAAACTACCTGACCGATGTGGCTGTGCTGGCAAGCTTCAGCGATGATCCGCGCTTCGTCGCCCTTCCATACGCGAGCCATGCCGTGGTGTTGTTTGTCCATATCGGCCATCCCTTCGCGCAGCGCGAAGCGATCCGTGTGGAGGAGCTAAACCAGCAGCCGATGCTCATGCGCGAGCGCGGTTCGAGCACGCGACTGGCGCTGGAGCGCGTGCTCAAGCAAGCGGGGGTGACGCTCAAGGTAGCGATGGAAATCGGCAGCCGCGAGGCCTTGCGCGAGGCGGTAGCGCGCGGCTTGGGGCTGGGTGTCGTGTCCGAAGCGGAATTCATTGCTGATCCGCGCCTCCGGCGGGTGCGTATCGAAGGCGATCCAGTCACCACGCAAACCTATATCTACAGCTTGGCGGAGCGCAGGGACAGCCGCCTGGTCAACTCCTTCTTGGCGCAAGCGGTCGAATTGGTAGAGGGCAGGCACCACAATCAGTCGCAAGTGTGGGTAAATAAAAAAACCCGTTCTTCTCGCGAAGAACGGGCCTGTATCAACAAAAAAGATACTTAGTCAGATTTAAAACGGAATATCGTCATCCATATCCGAGAAGTTCGGCGCTGGCTTTGGTGCCGGGCGTGGCGCCGGGGCTGGCGCTGGGCGCGGGGCAGGTGCCTGGCGCGGAGCCGGGGCTGGGGCGTCGTAGCCACCACCACCGTAGCTTTCATCCGCACCGCCGGCGTCGCCGCCCATGCCGGAGCGACCGCCCAGCATTTGCATTTGTTCCGCGATGATGTCGGTTGCATACTTCTCGACGCCGTCCTTGTCCGTGTATTTACGCGTTTGCAGACGGCCTTCGACGTAGACGGAGGAACCTTTTTTCAGGTATTGGCCGACGATTTCCGCCAGGCGGCCGAAGAACGAAATACGGTGCCACTCTGTCAATTCTTTTTGTTCGCCCGTGTTGCGGTCCTTCGATTTGTACGAAGTGGCCACGGCGATGTTGGCAATCGCGTCGCCGCTAGGCATGTAGCGGATTTCCGGGTCACGGCCCAGATTGCCGACGATGATGACTTTGTTGACTGATGCCATGAATAACTCCTGATGAACTGCAGCGGGAGCCGGTGTCCCGCGCGTTAGTTTAGTGTACTAAACGAGGATTATAAGCGACCAGGCGGCGCAAAGCACACGCTTTCTCGGCTCGCCATCTACCGTGCGGCAGCACGTTTTTTTCACGGCAGGTGAAAACAGGAAACTTGAATACTGGTATTATATACAGTGTTTAAACGTCTGCACGCATCTGTATCAAACTTTCCCGGGGCACGCTCGCCTGGCGGCGCAATCCGCCCGTGACTGCCTCAGGCATGCGGATCAAAACCCGGCTATAGTAACAGGTTGACCCATTGTGGCTCCTCATCTGGCAGCTCACGCAATGCGCCGGCCGCACACTCACTGAAAGCAAGGCAATCACATGGAACAGATCCGCATTCGCGGCGCTCGCACGCATAACCTCAAGAATATCAATCTCGATTTGCCGCGCAACAAGCTCATCGTGATTACCGGCTTGTCCGGCTCCGGCAAATCCTCGCTGGCCTTCGACACTTTGTACGCGGAAGGCCAGCGCCGCTATGTCGAATCGCTGTCGGCCTACGCGCGCCAGTTCCTGCAATTGATGGAAAAGCCGGACGTGGACTTGATCGAGGGCCTATCGCCCGCCATCTCCATCGAACAGAAGGCAACTTCGCACAACCCGCGCTCCACGGTGGGCACCGTGACGGAAATCCACGATTATCTGCGCCTGCTGTATGCGCGCGTGGGCACGCCGTACTGCCCCGACCATCCGGAAAACGCGCTGGCCGCGCAATCCGTGTCGCAAATGGTCGATGCCGTGCTGGCCATGCCGGAAGACACCAAGCTGATGATCCTGGCGCCGGTCGTCGCCAATCGCAAGGGCGAGCATGTGGACCTGTTCGAGCAGATGCAGGCGCAGGGCTTCGTGCGCTTTCGCGTGCAGAGCGGCACGCATGCGGCCAAGATTTATGAAGTCGATGACCTCCCGAAACTGAAGAAAACGGAAAAACACACGATCGACGTCGTCATCGACCGCGTCAAGGTGAACCAGGAGATCAAGCAGCGCCTGGCGGAAAGTTTCGAGACGGCCCTGCGCCTGGCCGACGGCCGCGCCATCGCCTACGAAATGGAGTCCGCCAAGGAACACGTGTACTCCAACAAGTTCGCCTGCAATGTGTGTGGCTATTCCCTGCAGGAACTGGAACCGCGTCTGTTCTCGTTCAACAACCCCATGGGCGCCTGCCCCGAATGCGACGGCCTGGGACATATTGAATTCTTTGACCCGAAACGCATCGTTGCGTTCCCCAATCTGTCGCTGGCCTCGGGCGCCGTCAAGGGCTGGGACCGCCGCAACCAGTTTTACTTCCAGATGCTGTCGAACCTGGCCGCGTACTACGAATTCGACTTGGACATGCCGTTCGAGCAGCTCGATCTCAATTCCCAGCAAGCCGTGCTGTACGGTTCTGGCAAGCAAGTGATTCCATTTACCTACGTCAACGAACGGGGCCGTACCGTCATCAAGGAACACACCTTCGAAGGCGTGGTCAACAATTTGTCGCGCCGCTACCGCGAAACGGATTCCATGGCCGTCAAGGAAGAGCTGGCCAAGTTCATCAATGAAAAACAGTGCCCGTCGTGCCACGGCGCGCGCCTGCGCGTGGAAGCGCGCTTTGTCAAAGTAGGGACTGGAAAACAGCAGCGCGCCATCTATGAAGTGGCGGGAAAACCACTGCGCGAGACGCTGGAATTTTTTGAAAAACTGAAACTGACGGGCGCCAAGAAAGAGATCGCCGACAGGGTCGTCAAGGAAATCATTTCGCGCCTGAAATTTCTCAACAATGTAGGCCTCGACTACCTGTCGCTGGACCGCAGCGCCGACACGCTGTCCGGTGGCGAAGCCCAACGCATCCGCCTTGCATCGCAGATTGGCTCCGGTTTGACGGGCGTCATGTATGTGCTCGATGAACCGTCGATCGGCTTGCATCAGCGCGATAATGACCGATTGATCGAAACCCTGAAACACTTGCGCGACATCGGCAACAGCGTGCTGGTGGTCGAGCATGATGAAGACGCCATCCGCACCGCTGACTACATCGTCGACATGGGCATCGGCGCGGGCGTGCACGGCGGCGAAATCATTGCCGAAGGCACCCTGCAAGATATTTTAAAGAACAAGAAGTCGCTGACGGCGCAGTACCTGAACGGCAAGCTGAAAATCGCCGTACCAAACAAGCGCCACATCAGCAATCCGGAAAAGCAGCTGGTGATCACGGGCGCGACGGGCAACAACCTGAAAAACGTCTCCTTGAGCTTGCCGGTGGGCTTGATGACGTGCGTGACGGGCGTGTCTGGCTCGGGCAAATCGTCGCTGGTCAACGATACCCTGTATCCGGCCCTGTCGCGCCACTTGTACGGCTCGCAGACGGAACCGGCGGCGCACGAATCGATCAGCGGCCTGGAGCATTTCGACAAGGTCATCTCCGTCGACCAGGCGCCGATCGGGCGCACGCCGCGCTCCAATCCGGCCACATATACGGGCTTGTTTACACCGATCCGCGATTTGTTCTCCACCGTGCCGACAGCCAAGGAGCGGGGCTACAGCGCGGGACGCTTCTCGTTCAACGTCAAGGGCGGGCGCTGCGAAGCGTGCCAGGGCGATGGCGTGATCAAAGTCGAGATGCACTTCTTGCCCGACGTCTACGTGCCATGCGACGTATGCCACGGCAAGCGCTACAACCGCGAAACGCTGGAAGTGCAATACAAGGGCAAGAACATCACGGAAGTGCTGGGCATGACGGTGGAAGAGGCGCATGTATTCTTCAAACCCGTGCCATTGATCGCGCGCAAGCTGCAAACCCTGCTCGACGTGGGCCTGGGCTACATCAAGCTGGGCCAGAGCGCCACCACCCTCTCGGGCGGCGAGGCGCAGCGCGTGAAACTCTCGCTGGAACTGTCCAAGCGCGACACGGGCCGCACCCTGTATATCCTGGACGAACCGACCACGGGCTTGCACTTCCACGACATCGACTTGCTGCTGAAAGTCATCCACCGCCTGCGCGACCAGGGCAACACGCTGGTGATCATCGAGCACAACCTGGACGTCATCAAGACGGCCGACTGGCTGGTCGACCTGGGCCCCGAAGGCGGCGCCGGCGGCGGACAGATCATCGCCACGGGCACGCCGGAAGACGTGGCGCTGAACCCGGCCAGCGTGACGGGCAAATACCTGGGGCCGCTGCTGAAACAGTAAAGACCACAACACAATAAAAAACGGCGCGGCTTGCTCATGCAATCCGCGCCGTTTCTCTTTTTTATAGCACGCCAGTCGTTGCCGGCATGTCATTTATAGCACGCCAGTCTTTGCCGGCGTGTTTCTCCCCCCACTACAACTCCCAGCACCTGACAAGCTGCTGTGCTTCTTAGCCACAAATCACTGCCGCTCGCTATGCTTGTCAGGCGCCGCTTTACCTTACGTTTTACCTCAACTTACGCAGCCAGCCGCTTTTCCAGCGCAGCCTTGTTATCTGCCAATTCTTGCGGCAGATGATACGCGAGTTTTTCGAACAGCTCCGTATGCAATTTCAACTCGTCCACCCATGCGGCCTTGTCGATCGAGGTGATGGTGTCGAATTGTTCCTGCGTGAATGGCAAGCCATCCCAGTTCAGGTCGCCATACTGCGGCGTCGTGCCGAACAGGTTTTCCACGCCGCCCGCCGTGCCTTCGATGCGCTCCAGCATCCATTTGAGCACGCGCATATTGTCGCCAAAGCCAGGCCAGACGAATTTGCCAGCCTCGTCCGTACGGAACCAGTTGACGCAATAGATCTTCGGCAGGGCAGCCGGGTTGACTTTGCCCACTTTGACGCCCATGTCCAGCCAGTGCTGGAAGTAATCGCTCATGTTATAGCCGATAAATGGCAACATGGCAAATGGATCGCGGCGCACGATGCCCATCTGGCCCACGGCGGCAGCCGTCGTTTCGGAGCCCATGGTCGCTGCCATGTAGACGCCTTCGACCCAGTTGCGCGCTTCGGTGACGAGCGGCACGGTGGTCGAGCGGCGGCCACCGAAGATGAAGGCCGAGATCGGCACGCCGGCCGGATCGTCCCAGGCCGCGTCGATGACGGGGTTTTGCGTAGCAGCAACAGTAAAGCGCGCGTTCGGATGGGCGGCCTTGGTGCCGGACGCCGGCGTCCAGTCCTTGCCCTGCCAGTCGACCAGGTGTGCTGGCGCTTCCTTGGTCAAGCCTTCCCACCAGACGTCGCCATCATCCGTCAGCGCGACGTTGGTGAAGATGGTGTTGTCGCGCATGGAGGCCATGCAGTTGAAATTGGTTTTTTCATTCGTGCCCGGCGCCACGCCAAAGTAGCCCGCTTCCGGGTTGATGGCGTACAAACGGCCATCGGCACCCGGCTTGATCCAGGCGATATCGTCGCCGATGGTGGTCACTTTCCAGCCCTTGAAACTGGCTGGCGGGATCAGCATGGCGAAGTTGGTCTTGCCGCAGGCCGATGGGAACGCTGCCGCCACGTAATGTTTCTTGCCTTCCGGCGATTCGACGCCGAGGATCAGCATGTGTTCAGCCAGCCAGCCCGGGTTGTTGTCCGCCGCTTGCGCTTCCTGGTAGCCCATGGTCGAGGCGATGCGCAGGGCAAAACACTTCTTGCCCAGCAAGGCGTTGCCGCCGTAGCCGGAACCGAAGGACCAGATTTCACGCGTTTCCGGGAAATGCACGATGTATTTGGTGCTGTTGCACGGCCATTTCACGTCTGGCTGGCCGGCAGCCAGCGGCGCGCCCACGCTGTGCACGCATGGCACGAAGGCGCCATCGGTGCCCAGCACGTCATACACGGCACGGCCCATGCGGGTCATGATCTTCATGTTGACGGCGACGTAAGGCGAATCGGACAGTTCCACGCCGATGTGCGCGATCGGCGAGCCCAGCGGGCCCATCGAGAATGGCACGACGTACATGGTACGGCCGCGCATGCAGCCATCAAACAGGCCGTTCAGGGTGTGGCGCATTTCGCCAGGCTCGGTCCAGTTATTCGTCGGGCCGGCCGCTTCTTTCGTTGCCGAACAGATATACGTGCGGTCTTCGACGCGGGCCACGTCGCTCGGGTCGGAGCAGGCCAGGTAGGAATTCGGACGCTTTTCCCCGTTGAGTTTTTTCATGGTGCCGCTGGCAACCATTTCGGCGCACAGGCGCTCGTACTCTTCCTGCGAGCCATCGCACCAGTAGATGCGCTCCGGCTTGGTCAGCGCAGCGATGTCCGCCACCCAGTTGATCAGTTTCTGTTGTTTAATATAAGCTGGGACGTTGAGTGCGGCGACGCCACCCATGACGGGCTGATTCATATTACCTCCAATACCAATAAAAGAAATTCTGGTCGTTCCGGCAAGACAGGCAGCATCGTTAAGAGGTGGCTGCGGCTCACTGCGGGCGGTAAGATCACGCTGGCAGGGCTCTGGTGTCGTGTCGTGTCAGCCGCAGCGTTCGCGCCAGCGGCAGTAGCTCGATCTTGCTCCAAGATTGCAAGAACAGTTTGCGCTTCATTTGCACTTGGCGCATCAGGAAGCGTCAAAAGTGCCGGCGATTGTACACCCGCAAAACCGCTATTCTCGCAAAAATGTAGGAGAATAGCTTGACTAATGTAGTAGGCTATTCAGCATTTCCCGTATCCTGTTATTTCCCTACCAAATCCTCACTAAAATCGGCCATCTACCATGAAAATTGCCATACTCGATGATTACCAGGATGCCGTGCGCGGCCTCGATTGTTTCCAATTGCTCGATGGCCACGAGGTCAAGGTGTTCAGCAATACGGCGCGGGGACTGGGCCAGCTGGCAATCCGCCTGGCGCCGTTCGACGCGCTGGTGCTGATCCGCGAACGCAGCAGTTTGAACCGGGCGCTGCTGTCAAAATTACCAAATTTGAAACTTATTTCGCAGACGGGCAAGGTCGGCGGGCATATCGACGTCGCCGCAGCCACCGAGCTGGGCATCGCCATCGCGGAGGGCATCGGCTCGCCCACGGCGCCGGCCGAGCTGACGTGGGCGCTGATCATGGCGGCGCAGCGCAAGATCGTGCCGTACGCGCAACATTTACAGGAAGGACTATGGCAGACGGCGTCGCTCGAACCGGCGCGCAACACATTGGGCACGGTATTGAAAGGGCGTACCCTGGCCATCTGGGGCTACGGCAAGATCGGCCAGTTGATCGCCGGCTATGGCCGCGCGTTCGGCATGACCATCCTCGTCTGGGGCAGCGAAGCGAGCCGCGCCGCGGCCGTGGCCGCTGGCGACACGGCGGCAACATCGCGCGAGGCATTTTTTGAGCAAGCCGACGTATTGACCCTGCATCTGCGCCTGGCGGACGCCACGCGGGGCCTGGTGACGGCCGATGACCTGGCGCGCATGAAGCCGAGCGCGCTGTTCGTCAACACCAGCCGCGCCGAGCTGGTGATGGACGGCGCGCTGGAAGCGGCGCTGCTGCAGGGACGCCCGGGCGCCGCCGCGCTGGACGTGTTTACGGACGAACCGTTGCCGCCTGGGGCGCCGCTGTTGCTGCTGCCCAATGTGCTGGCCACGCCCCACCTGGGCTACGTCGAGCGTGACAGCTATGAACTGTATTTCCGCTACGCCCTGCAAAACATCGTGGATTTTGCGCAAGGTCAATGCACGCGCCTGCTCAATCCAGAGGCGCTGGCGCATGCGCGGCAAACGCCTCAGGAGCGCTGAAAGCCCTTCAGCAAGTCCGGCTCGCCCGTCATACTGATGGCGGGCGCCGGCAGCACATGCCGCCCGCGCCACAGGCCTGCCCAGCCGGGCGGCCAGGCGATAGGCGCGCCCGCATACGGCGCCACGCCGGCGCGCACAGCGACCACCGGCACGGGCGGCATGTCGGGCAAGGGCGCGCCGTCGATGCGCTGCATGTCCAGGCTATACATATAATTGGGCAACAAGGCCTCGCAGACGCGCCCGAACCACTCGCTATGGTCGTCATCGCGCCCCAGCGCCTGGGCCAGCCCCTGCGGGTCGAAACGCGCCAGCGCGTCGATCAGCTCGCTGGTCGACGCGCCCGGTGTATCGCCCCAGCCCATCACGGGATTGACGTTGTAATCGGCACCCGAGCCATACCAGCCTTCGCGCCAGGGCCGCTGCATCCAGTCGCGCGGCCCCGTGAACAGATGCCAGCGCCAGTGCAGGCCGGACGGCTTGGGCCAGGAATACAGATACAATTTTTGATAGCCGGCCTGGTGCAGCTCGCGCACCATGGCCATCAGGCGCGCATGCGGCATGCGGTCGGGCGGCGCACGGCGAAACAGGATCGCCTCGCCATCGGCAAACTGCACGTCGTCGGTCGACAGGTTCAGGTCCAGGGTGCGCGCCTCGCTGCCGAAGCGCGCGGCAATCCAGCCCGTCAGCAGATTGACGGACGTGATCACGCCATAACCACGGTGGCGGTGAAAAATGACGGTGCCAGGAGCGAGCGCTTTCATACGGGAGTCGGGCCGGTGGGCGAACAAAGAAACAAGTGTACTCACAGATGGCAGAATTTTCCAGACGCGACCGGCGGCCATTCACGCAAGGTACGCAATACATGCAATACACGATATCATGCCCGTCATTCTCCACTGACATCGTGACCACATCATGACTTTGCGCATACTCGCTACCGGCGGCACCTTCGACAAACACTACAACGAATTGAACGGCACACTGGGCTTTTCCGACAGTCATTTGCCGGCCGCCATCGCCCGCGCACGCATGACGGCGCCCGTGGCGCTGGAGCAACTGCCGCTGCTGGACTCGCTCGACATGCAGGATGCGGACCGCCAGCGCGTGCTGGCCTCGTGCCGCGCAGCGCAGGAAAAAGCCATCGTCATCATCCACGGCACCGATACCATGCGCGAAACGGCGCAAGTGCTGGGCGCGGCGCAATTGCAGCAAACGGTGATACTCACCGGCGCCATGATTCCTTATGAAATAAACAATTCAGACGCCCTGTTCAACCTGGGCTTTGCCTGCGGCGTGGCGCAAACCTTGCCGGCCGGCGTGTATGTGGCCATGAATGGCCAGATCTTCGCCTGGGACAATGTGCAAAAGAACCGCGCCGCCGGCGTATTCCAGCCCTTGTAAGCCGTGGCATGGCAACTGGCAGACAAGCCAGCAAGCAAGGCGCCTGATTTTCATTTTTTACAATTTAACAAGCCCGCAATCAGCGGGCTTTTTTTATATTTTTCACTTTGCATAAATTCCGCTCTTCTGCACTTTTTAACGAATTATTGCCGGTAAAACATCAAATTGCCAACATAATAATTTTATGTTGTAAAAAAACGCCATTAATAGTTTATTAAAATAATGATTTTTTCAAATAAAAGACTGCGATTTGACAATTAAATTAAATATTCTTCAACATTTGCAATTTATTGCCAAATTCGACATGGTTGATGTCCATTTTTTCTTGCTGAGACGACATAATGTTTGACTCGACAAGCAAAAGAGTGCATTTATAACAATATTGCACGCAGTAGTCTTCCACGTCCGTCCGGACTCAGGGCCGCTACCATACTCGCCATCGCTGGCCATCTATCCGATGGCCGTGCAGTGTTCGGGTACTGCTTGTCGTTATTAAAACTACTACGGAGTAATTGTTATAATGGCATTGAAAGAAAAAATTGGCGCGCGCAGCGTACGCCTGGCCCTGACCGTTCTGGCAGGTAGCGTCTTGTTCTCTGGCCAGTCCATGGCAGATGAAGCGATTCAAAAAGTTGAAATTACCGGTTCGAGCATCAAGCGTATCGCCGTCGAAGGCGCACTGCCGGTGCAGCGCCTGACGCAAGAAGCGATCGCCAAGACGGGCGCGACCACCGTGGCCGATCTGATGCAAGCTCTGCCAGCCATGCAAGGTTTCACCATCGGCGCAGTGGCTGCAGGCTCAAACTCGGGCGGCCGCACCAGCGCGTCGATCCATGACATCGGCGAAAGCTATACCCTGGTGCTGCTGAACGGTCGCCGCATCGCGCCACAAGGCTCGGGCACCTCCGTCAATCTGAACGCGATTCCAATGAGCGCCATCGAGCGCGTAGAAATCCTGACCGACGGCGCTTCGGCCCTGTACGGTTCGGATGCTATTGCTGGCGTCATCAACTTCATTCTGAAGAAAAATGTTCAAGGCGTAACCCTGGAAGCGACCTATGGTGGCCCTGAAGACAAGGGTGGCAGCGCCTGGAATACGAATGTCACCGCCGGTTTCGGTGACCTGGACGAAGACCGTTACAACGTGCTGGTTTCCTACCGCCACGACGAACAAGAAAAACTGCGCGCAACCGATCGTTCGTTTGCGAACACCTCCTACGTGCCATTCAGCCGCAATGGCAAGAACTACGTATGGGACCGTACCAGCACCTCGGCCTCGCCGGCCGGTGCCACCGTCGCCTTCAAGGACAACACTGCGACCGCTTTCTCCCCTTACCTGAAGCAAAACGGCAACTGCGCTGAGCACAGCTATGTCACGCTGAGCAACTCAAATGCTTGCGGTTTCGATACCGGCTCTACCGTGGAAATCGTGCCACAATCGAAACGCGACAGCCTGTTCGTCAAGGGCACCTACAAGCTCAACGACAACCTGAACGCGTTTGCAGAAATGGCTTTGTCGCGTTTTGACTTGACGGCCCGTATCGCCGCCAATCCAGTGCCGATTTCGATCGCCAAGAACAGCGCCCTGTACAACACCTACGTCAAGCCTTACCTGACGCCGGCGCAGCAAGACAACATCAAATCGGTTACCGCCAACTACCGTAGTACCGACTGGGGCTTGCGTTCGAGCACCACCATCACCGACACCAAGCACCTGGTGCTGGGCGTGGAAGGCGAACTGGGCGCGTGGAACTTCGAAAGCGGCCTGACCTGGTCGCAAAACGCGATCGACGAGCGCTACACCGGCGGCTATGCCAAGAATACGGAATTCAAGGCCGTCGTGGCCAACCCGCTGTTCAATCCGTTCGCCGGTTCGCAGTCGGCAGCCCTGCAATCGCAGATCGATGCGTCGCAGTACACGGGTTCGATCCGCACCGCATCGACCACCATGCGCGGCGTCGATAGCCACGGTTCGCGTGAACTGTTCAGCCTGCCAGGCGGCAAAGCCAGCATCGGCGTGGGCGGCGATTACCGCACTTATCGCTACGAGCAATCGCCTAACGCCAATGCCAACAGCGACACCATCTACAACTTCAATGAATCGCCTGCTTACGACCTGAGCCGTGACACTTATGGCGCCTTCATCGAGTTGCTGGCACCGCTGACCAAGTCCCTGGAAGTAACCGTTGGCGGCCGCTACGACAATGTCTCGGAAATCGACAACGGCATCACCAAGAGCACCATGGGCAAGAGCGACAGCGCCAACACCTACAAAGTGTCGGCCCGCTGGCAGCCGGTGCAGACCGTCTTGATCCGCGGTTCCTACGGTACCGGCTTCAAGGCGCCTAGCATGCTCGACATCGGCCAGCCACTGGTCAATGCCGGCTTTACCGCCAAGTCCTACGATTGCCCGTTCCCAGGCACGCAATACTGCCGTTCGTCGTCCACCCAGTACAACGAATTGTCGGGCGGTAACGAAAATCTGAAATCGGAAAAATCGAAACAGTTCACCGTTGGTTTCCGTATCGAGCCTACGTCGGCCTTCTCGTTTGGCGCCGACCTGTGGGACGTGAAGATCACCGACGCCGTGTCGGCTGTCAGCGAAGCGCAAGCGTTTGCCAATCCGGCGCTGTATAACTCGCTGTTCAGCACCTACACCGAGCCATCGACCGGTAATACCTACTATGCGTTCAAATCGCTGTCGATGAACATCGGCCAGACGCATAACCGCGGTATCGACTGGGATATGTCCGCGAACCACAAGTTCGCGTTCGGCAAATTGACCGCCAACCTGAGCGGCACCCACATGATCCGGGCCGACTACACCGTGCCAGGCACCAAGGATCAATGGACCAGCAATATGAACTACTACGGCATCACCGATGCCGTCACGTTCCGTAACCTGATCAAATTGAATGTCAGCCTCGAAAGCGGCCGCCTGACCAATACCCTGATCGCCAGCTACCGCAACGGCTACACCGATGCTGAAGCAACGGTGCGTAACGTTGATTCAGGCCTGAACGAGAAACTGCGTCTGCAAGTTCCTTCGTACACCACCATCGACTGGCAAGGCCGTTTTGCCTACAACCAGTCGACCACGATCCGTGCAGGCATCAAAAACCTGTTCGACCGTGCACCGCCTCTGTCGCTGCGCGCTTCGTCGGGCCACCAGGTCGGTTTCGACCCACGTTACGCCGATCCAATGATGCGTTCGTTCTACATCACCGGCAATTACAAGTTCTAATTTGACGTCTTGAATTAGCTTGTATCCAGAGCGCCTTGCACTTTACCGTGCAAGGCGCTTTTTTTTATCTTCTGCGCAAGGTACAGGCGAAAAAAAGGAGCCGTAGCTCCTTTTCCGTACCAGCATGACTGCGCTTATTGCACTTACGCAGTCGCTTCGCCGCCCAGGGCTGCGACCACGTCGGCCATCAGCTTGCTCAGCTCGCCCGTCATCAGCATCACATCGCCGTCGAAACGCTCTTCGTCGTTCTTCGTGCTCGATTCCGTTTCCTTGATCACGTCGAGCGGCTTGACGCTCTTGATGGCCAGCGACTCCGTCAGCACGAACGAGATCTTGTCGTTCCACGTCATGGCCAGGCGCGTACATTGCTTGCCGGCCGCGATGTGGCGACGCACATCGTCCGCCTCCAGGGTGTGGCGCACATAGCGCACGGTGGCCTTGCTCTCGCCCGTGGCGCGCAATTCCGTATCCATGTCGACCGTGAAGCCGGCAGGCGCGTCGTCAGCCTGCAGCCATTCCGTCATCACCGCCACCGGCGAGCGCTGTACGCGCAGGCTTTCCAGCGGCAATTTGTCGACGGCTTTGAGCAGCAGCTTGATGACTTCATCGGCCTTTGCCGGGCTGGCGGCATCGACCACCAGCCAGCCATTGACGGGATCGATCCACGTCCAGACATTGCTGCGGATGCTGAAAGCGCGCGGCAGCAACTCGTCGGCCACGCGTTCCTTCAATTCTTTCATGGCTTTCTTGCCCGGCGCAAAGCCTTGCGCTTCTTCCATCTCGGCAGCGCGGGCCTTGGCCACCTGGTTGATGACGGTCGCTGGCAACAATTTCTTTTCCGTGCCCAGCAGGATCAGCATCTGCTTGTTGACCACGTGCACCAGGCCGCCGTTCGGGCGCGGCGTATCCCAGCCCTGGCGCATCAGATCCATGCTGGTCGCCGGCGTAAATTTGTTCGAGGACAAGGCCTCTTCCAGTTGTTCTGGCGTATAAGCCCATGGTACGGGCAGGCGGTAAATCTGAAGATTCTTGAACCACATAGTTTTTGTCTTCCGTTTGTTTCAGTAGTGCCAGGGGAACGCCATTCTACACTTTCGACACGCTCCTGCCGTCAAAAGCGCGCTCTGGCGCGATGCTTTTAATAAGCGCTTTGGTTTGCTACAGGGCGGGGAACAGCTCGGCCTGGGCGGGCAGTTGCCGCGTGACCACGGCCGGATCGCACAAGGTCGAAATGCGCACGCCCAGCAGGCGGATTTTCTTTTCGAACGGCACGCGCCGCAAACAATCGCGGCTGGCGCGCAAGATGGCGGCGGCGTCCGCTGTTGCACTGGGTAAAGTAATGTCGCGCGTCACGGTGCTGAAATCCTCAAAACGCAGCTTGATGCCCACCGTGCGCCCCGCCAGCGACTGCTTGTCCAGGTCGCCCGCCACGCGCGTGCACAGGCTTTCCAGCTTTTCCGACAGGGTGGCGCGGTCGCGCACCACCTGCAAGTCGCGCTCGAACGTGGTTTCACGGCTGACGGACTTGGTTTCGCGGCTCGTCTGCACGGGGCGATCATCGATGCCCAGCGCCGCCTGGTGCAGCCAGCTGGTATACAGGTCGCCAAATTGCGTGCGCAGCATGGCCATGTCGGCCTTTGCCAGCTCGCCAATGCTGACGATGCCCAGCGCTTCGAGCTTGGCCGTCGCCTTGGGGCCGATGCCATTGATTTTTTTTGCCGGCAAGGGCCATACGCGCGTCTCGACATCTTCGGGGTACAAGATGGTCAGCCCGTCTGGCTTTTCCAGGTCGGAACAGATTTTTGCCAGCAATTTGTTGGGCGCCAGGCCGATCGAGCACGACAGGCCCGTCGCCTCGAACACGGCCGCCTTCAGGCGCGCCGCCATGGCCGGCCCCTGCTCGCCGTGTTCGCTCAGGTCGACATAGATTTCATCGATGCCCACGTTTTGAATGATGGGGGCGATATTCGCCACGGCCTGCTTGAAGCGCGCCGAATACTCGCGGTAAGCCTCGAAATCGGCCGGCAGCAAGATGCTGTCCGGCGCCAGCTTGGCTGCCTTCATGATGCCCATGGCGGAAAACACGCCAAACGCGCGCGCCGCGTAAGTGGACGTGGTGACGACGCCGCGCCCCACGTAATCGCGCATGCGCGCAAATTGCCGCGTGCCATCAGCTTGCAGCACGGGTTGCTGCAGGCGCCCGCCGCCGATGACGACGGCGGCACCGTGCAATTCCGGATATTTCAGCAATTCGACGGAGGCAAAAAAGGCATCCATGTCCAGGTGGGCTATCCAGCGGCCGGCGACCGGGCGGCGCGCTTCAGTATGTGGTTGGGCAGATAGAGTCAAAAGCACCTCGCGGCGGGTCGGCTTGCCTCAGTGTGGCAAGGAACTGTACATGCATACAGTATTACCGGAAATGCGCCGGTATGCAAGGTGAAACGCACGAAGACGGGCGGTAGCGATCTGCAGTTGCTTTTCCCAATGGCAAGATTACAATCTTGCTACAACTATTAAAGGGAGTTGCCTTGTCTATCGCCTATCACGCCTTGCGCCGCCGGTCCGCCTGCTTATCCATCCTGCCTGCCCTGCTGCTGTCCACGCTGTCGCCATCCGCGACAGCCGCCGACGTTGCCACCACCGCCACCACGGCCACGGCCACCGCGCCCGTTGCCGCCAAGACAGCCTGGCAGGAAACACGCCACGGCACGGTCGTCACGGACGACTACCGCTGGCTGCAAAAGAAGACCGATCCGGCCGTCATCGACTATTTGAATGCGGAAAACGCCTACACTGCCGCCGTGACAAAGCCGATACAGCCGCTGGCCGACAAGGTCTACGCCGAAGTGAAGGGCCGCATGCAGGAAGTGGACCTGTCCGTGCCTGTGCGCATGGGTCACTTCTACTATTACACGCGCACGGAAGCGGGCAAGCAATACCCTATTCACTGCCGCCGCCCGACTGGCGCCGCCGGTGTCTACGATGCGCAAGCCGTTGAAGAGGTCTTGCTGGACCAGAACCAGCTGGCCGACGGCCACAAGTTCTTTTCCGTGCGCGCCTTTGCCGTCAGCCCGAATGAACAGTTGCTGGCCTACACCACCGACACGACGGGTTTCCGCCAGTACGAGCTGCATGTCAAGGACTTAAAAACGGGCAAGTTGCTGCTTGATACCATGCCGCGCGTCACCTCGCTGGCCTGGGCGGCGGACAATGCCACCCTGATGCTGGCCCAGGAAGACGCCACCACCAAGCGCTCGGACCGTTTGTTCCGCCTGGCCCTGGGCGGCGCACCGCAGCAAGTGTATTACGAGTCCGTGGAACAATTTTCCATCGGCGTAGACCGCACGCAAGACAAGAAATTCTTTACCCTCAGAACCGGCAGCACCGATACCAGCGAAGTATTCCTGCTGCCCACCGACCAGCCCGGCGGTGTTTTCAAATCCGTGTTGCCGCGCGAAAAAGGCCACCGCTACGGCATCGAACACCGCGATGGCCAGTTGTATATTCTGACCAACAAGGATGCAAAGAACTTCCGCATCGTCAGCGCGCCACTGGCCGCGCCACAACCGAAGAACTGGAAGCCGCTGGTGCCGCACGACAAGGATGCCGTCATCAAGTCGCTCGATGTATTCCAGGGCTACCTGGTGGTGATGGAAAAGACGCGCGCCCTGAACCGCGCACGCATCTACGACTTTGCGCACAAGAACTGGAAAACCGTGCAGTTCGACGACCCCGTCTACCTGGCCAGCGCGGCCGGCACGCCGGAATTTTCCGCCACGCAATTTCGCATGTCATATCAATCGCCCGTCACGCCACCCACCGTCATCGACGTGGCCATGGCCGATGGCAAGCGCACGGTGCTGAAGCAGCAGGAAATCGTCGGCGGCTATGATCCTTCCCGTTACACCACGCAGCGCTTGTGGGTGAAAGCGCGCGATGGCGTGCAAGTGCCGCTGTGGATCGTCTACAAGAAAGGCGTCAAGCTCGACGGCTCCGCACCGCTGCTGCTGTATTCATATGGCTCCTACGGCATTTCCACGGAAGCGGGTTTTGCCATCAGCCGCATCAGCCTGCTGGAACGGGACGTGATCTATGCGCAGGCACACATCCGCGGCGGCACCGACATGGGCGAAGCGTGGCATGAAGACGGCATGCTGATGAAGAAGAAAAACACCTTCAATGACTTCATCGACAGCGCCGACTACCTGGTGCGCGAAAAATGGACCAGCCCGAACCGCCTGATCATCCAGGGCGGTAGCGCGGGCGGCTTGCTGATGGGCGCCGTCGTCAACCTGCGCCCCGAGCTGTTCCACGCCGTGCACGCAGCCGTGCCGTTTGTCGACGTGATGAATACCATGATGGACGCCAGCCTGCCGTTGACCACGGGCGAATACCTGGAATGGGGCGACCCGAACCAGAAGGCAGCCTACGACTACATGCTCAGCTACTCGCCGTATGACAACATTGCGCGCAAGAACTATCCCTCCATGCTGGTGACGACGGGCTTGAACGATAGCCAGGTCATGTACTGGGAGCCAGCCAAATACGTGGCCAAGTTGCGCGCCTACAAGACGGACGGCAATCCCTTGCTGCTGAAAACGAATATGGGCGCCGGCCACGGCGGCGCGTCGGGCCGCTATGACGCCATCAAGGAAAACGCCTTCAATATGGCGTGGATGCTGTCGCAGTGGGGCATCGACAGCTGAAACAGCAAAAAAACAGGAAAAAGCGCTTGCACAAGGATTTTCGCCGTCCTATAATAGCGCCTCTTCCAGACGTGGTGACAAACGTCGGGATGGTTTTCTGAGACAAGCAACGGGTGCTTAGCTCAGTTGGTAGAGCGGCGCCCTTACAAGGCGTAGGTCGGGAGTTCGAGCCTCTCAGCACCCACCAAATCAGAAAACTGTCCAGTGCTTCATGGATCAGCAACACAGATCATACGAGCTTGGAGTGGTAGTTCAGTTGGTTAGAATACCGGCCTGTCACGTCGGGGGTCGCGGGTTCGAGTCCCGTCCGCTCCGCCAATAAAAGAAAAGCCCTTTGGTTCTCTGAACCGAAGGGCTTTTCCCATTGTGGGGCAACAAATGCGCCAGAAAAGCTGCCATCTTCCCTTGCCCTCGACATTTTTGCATTTTTTAGCAAAAAAACTGCTTTTAGCCCCCAAGAATAGTTGCACAAGCGGGAACACGCCCCCTATAATAGTGCCTCTTCCAGACGTGGTGACAAACGTCGGGATAGTTTTCTGGGTATGCGGGTGCTTAGCTCAGTTGGTAGAGCGGCGCCCTTACAAGGCGTAGGTCGGGAGTTCGAGCCTCTCAGCACCCACCAAAACAGAAAATTATCCAGTGCTTCATGGATCAGCAACACAGATCATACGAGCTTGGAGTGGTAGTTCAGTTGGTTAGAATACCGGCCTGTCACGTCGGGGGTCGCGGGTTCGAGTCCCGTCCGCTCCGCCAATAAAAGAAAAGCCCTTTGGTTCTCTGAACCGAAGGGCTTTTCCCATTTCCGCGCCAGAAATACACTAAAATCAGCGCACCTCCTGACTCTGCCCGCCCACGATGCGCTTGCCCCGCAATATTCATCCCTATCTCGCCTTGCGCTTGCGCCTGGCCCATCATGCTCTGCTGCAATTTGCCGCCAGCCTGGCCAGCTCCGTGGAAATCCTCGTTTTCCTGGCCGGCCCCGTCTTGCTGGGCCTGCTTAGCGTCATCGCCCTGCCCAGCTTGCTGGCAGTGACCCTGCCCTGGCCTGCCGCCCTGGGCGTCTTGAGCGCGCAAGCATTGCTCACCAGCCTGCCCGCCTGGCTGCTGCGCAAGCGGCTGTTGCCCGCCAATATCGCGGCCTGGCTGCGCCAGCTGCCCTTGCCGCGCCAACTGCGCTGGCAAGCCGATGTGGCCGTGGCTGGCTTGCTGATGTTGCCGCTGGGCATCGTCTATGCCATCTCGACGGGCGTGTGGCTGGTGCAATCGCCACCCTGGCTGCGTCCGATTGTCGCGCCCGGCATTGCCGCCACCGTCGCCGCATGGCTGCTGGCCTGGCTGTTGACGAGCTGCATGCTGGCGCTGCGCCTGCGCGCGCCACGCCCCGTGCAGCAGGCGCGGCAACTCACGGCGAGCACCTATCTGCCGCACGCGCCCCGCTGGCGCACCGTGTTCCTGTGGCGCCAGCTGTTCTGGCTGCCATTCTGGCGCAACGAGAATGTGATTGGCATCCAGCAAGGCGTGCTGCTGGCCGGCGCCGTGGCCAGCATGCTGGCCTGGCTGCTGCGCGCGCCATTCGTGCCCGCACCACTGCTTGGTTTACTGGCCAGCGCCAGCCTGATCCTGTTGACAGACCGTGGCGACAAGGCCGTGCGCGAGCAGATCACCGTGTTGCGCCCAATACTGAATGCCTGGCCCTTCGCCAGCGGCCGCCTGACCCGCCTGGCCTGCGCCATCAGCCTGCTACCCGCCTTTGCCGTGCTGCTGGGCGCCGGCGCCTTGCTGTACGGCATCAATCCTGCCGCCTTGCAGCAGCGCGTGACCAGCGTGTATGCCATCACCGCCAGCGTGGCCCTGCTGGCCATCGTCGGCCTGCCGCGCCTGACGGCGCGCGGGCGTGTCGTGCTGGTCGCCTTGTCCATCCTTGCCTTGAGCGCCATCGGAAGCGAATTATGGAATTGAATGTCTCTTCTCCCGTGCTGCACATCGAGCAGCTCGATTTTCACTTTGCCACGCACAGCGTGTTCCAGCGCCGCAATCTGCAATTCGGCGCCGGCATCAGCTGGCTGCGCGGCGCGAACGGGGCGGGCAAGACCACCTTGCTGAAGCTGGCGGGCGGCGCCCTGCTGCCCGCGCATGGCGCCATCCGCCTCGATGGCATCGACAGCACCAGCATGGCGCTGGCCTACCGTGCGCAAGCCTTTTATTGCGGCGGCGACGCGCCCGCCCTGCCCTGGCTGACGGTCAGCGAATGGCTGGACCTGCACCTGGCCCTGTATCCGGGCAGCGACCAGGCCCTGCTGAACGAGGAACTCACAGCGTTTGCCATGACGTCCACCTTGCAGCAAAGCATCACCGCCCTCTCCCTGGGACAGCACAAGAAGTTGCAACTGGCGCTGGCCATGGCCTTGCCCGTACGTTTGCTGCTGATCGACGAGCCGTTCAATGGCCTCGACGCAGCCGCCATGGCCTATTTGCGCCAGCGCCTGGCCGAGCCTGCCCGCCTGGCGCGCCAATGCATCGTGCTGACCAGCCACCTGGAGCCGCAACTGCCGTTGGCGGCAACGGTGCAACTATGAAATAGTTCTTTGCGGATAGTTAAGGCACAGCTTACGATGCCGGCTTGCACCAGCCGGCGATCCCGGCGCAGCCTATCCCAACACCGGCAGGGCGATCACCCGCGCCATGCATTCCTGGAGTATCGTATGTTGAACACCCACCGCAGCGCCCTGGCACTCCTGTGCACCATCTTTGCCAGCAGCGCCATCGCCGCCGGCCCGACCGGCAGCCCCGCCGACTATGGCAGCAGCGCGCCGCACGATGCGGCCCAGCGCAGCATCGCCATGCAAGCCGATACCCGCCACATCAATGTCACGCGCGGCGAAACCGTCACCATCACGCGCGCCGGCCAGCGCTTTACGTGGCATGTGAACACCTTCAACAACAAGACCGTCTTCGCCATGGCCGAGATCGCGCCAAAAGACATGGCCGTCGACGCCATCCTGGTGTATGTCGCCAGCAACCCGCTGTACTCGGGTAACTAAATTTCCTGCGCGCATAAAAAAAACCGGAACAGCCTTGCGGCCGCCCCGGTTTTTTTTGATACAGCGCAAACTTTACGCGGTCAGCGCTTCTTTTGACGCGGCGGCATCGACCACTTCCTCGTCATCCGAGCGGATCAGATGGTCAAAGGCGGACAGGGCTGCCTTGGCACCTTCGCCGGTGGCGATGATGATCTGCTTGTACGGCACCGTGGTGACGTCGCCGGCCGCAAACACGCCGGGGATCGAAGTCTGGCCACGGGCATCGACTTCGATTTCGCCGTGGCGCGACAGCGCCAGCGTGCCTTTCAGCCATTCCGTGTTCGGCACCAGGCCGATTTGCACGAAGACGCCTTCCAGTTCGACTTTCTTCGATGCGCCGCTGACCCGGTCCGTGTAGCTCAGGGCGTTGACGATCTTGCCATCGCCGTGGATCTCGGTGGTTTGCGCCGAGGTGATCACGGTCACGTTCGGCAGGCTGTGCAGCTTGCGCTGCAGCACCGCATCGGCCCGCAGTTCTGCGCCGAACTCGATCAGGGTCACATGCTTGACCAAACCGGCCAGGTCGATCGCCGCTTCCACGCCCGAGTTACCGCCGCCGATCACGGCCACGCGCTTGCCCTTGAACAAGGGACCGTCGCAGTGCGGGCAATACGCTACGCCGTGGTTGCGGTATTGCTTCTCGCCCGGCACGTTGATTTCGCGCCAGCGCGCACCGGTGGCCAGGATGACGGTCTTGGCTTTCAAGATGGCGCCATTCGCCGTTTCAATTTCCACCAGCTTGCCTGGCGTCAACTTCGTAGCGCGCTGGGTGTTCATGATGTCGACGTCATATTCCTTGACGTGCTGTTCCAGCGCCATGGCGAACTTCGGACCATCGGTTGCCTTGACCGAAATAAAGTTCTCGATGGCAAGGGTGTCGAGCACCTGGCCGCCGAAACGCTCGGCCAGCACGCCCGTCTTGATGCCTTTGCGGGCCGCGTAGATGGCCGCTGCCGCGCCGGCAGGGCCGCCGCCGACGATCAGCACGTCGAACACGTCTTTCTTGTTCAGCGCTTCGGCCTGGCGCACACCGGCATTCGTGTCCAGCTTGGCGAGGATTTCCTCGACATTCGTGCGTCCCTGGCCGAAATGCTCACCATTCAGGAACATCATCGGCACGGCCATGATCTGGCGCTCTTCCACTTCTTTCGGGAACACGCCGCCATCGATGGTGGTGACCTTGATGCGCGGGTTGATCACCGCCATCGCATTCAATGCCTGCACCACTTCCGGGCAGTTATGGCAGGAGAGCGAAATAAACGTTTCAAACGCGTAATCGCCATCGAGGTTGCGGATCTGCTCGATCACGGCATCGTCGAGCTTGATGGTGTGGCCGCCCACTTGCAGCAGCGCCAGCACCAGCGAGGTAAATTCATGGCCCAGCGGGATGCCGGCGAAACGCACGCCGATATCGGTGCCTGGGCGGTTGATACTGAACGATGGCTTGCGCTCGGCGTCGTCCAGGCGCTTGACCAAGGTGATCTTGTCGCTCAACAGGGTAATTTCCTGGAGCAGTTCTTCCATTTCACGGGCCTTGGCGCTGTCATCGAGACTGGCGACGATCTCAATGGGCTGCACTACTTTTTCCAAATAGGTTTTCAACTGCGCTTTGAGATTTACGTCCAACATGATTTTTATTCCTTTACAAATATTTAGGCGTATGCCGGGCCGGACACCCGGTCCGGCATCGCGGTAACTACTTGTTTGCTACTTGGTACTTCAAGACTTAGATCTTGCCAACCAGGTCCAGCGATGGGGTCAGGGTTGCTGCGCCTTCCGTCCATTTTGCCGGGCAAACTTCACCTGGGTGAGCGGCAACGTATTGGGCTGCCTTGACTTTGCGCAACAGTTCCGATGCGTCACGGCCGATGCCGTTGTCATGCACTTCCAGCACTTTGATGAAACCGTCTGGATTGATGACGAAGGTACCGCGCAGTGCCATGCCTTCTTCTTCGATCATGACTTCGAAATTGCGCGACAGGGTACCGGTTGGGTCGCCGATCAGTGCGTATTGCACTTTCTTGATCGCGTCCGAGGTGTCATGCCATGCTTTGTGCGCAAAGTGCGAATCGGTCGAGATGCCGTAGACATCGACGCCCATCTTCTGGAACTCGGCGTGGTTATCGGCCAGGTCTTCCAGTTCGGTTGGGCAAACAAAGGTGAAGTCGGCTGGGTAGAACATGAATACCGCCCACTTGCCTTTCAGCGACGCTTCCGTCAGGTCGACGAATTTGCCATTGTGGAATGCGGTTGCCTTGAATGGTTTAACTTGGGTATTGATGAGCGACATAGTCATTTCCTCTCGGGTTGTGAATCAGTAAGACCCTAGTGTAAGGGGTTTTTGTCCATATTCAAAATTGATTGTCACAATAGTTTCAATTAGTTTTAGCTATCGCGACGCTATGGGAACACCATCATAGGCAGTTCCCACGGGATTGAATAGCGGCAGCAGTAGATACCCCTGCCACCGCCAGGTGTTTAATTTTGCAACTCTGCCGGTACTTTGCCGCCGTTTTCCGCCAGCTTGATCATCACCTGGCGGTGCAGCCAGATATTCATGCTGGCCGAATCGTTGGTGTCGCCCGTGAAATGCAGCTCTTGCGCCAGTTCCTTGCGCGAGGCCAGGCTGCTATCGAGTTGCAACAGTTTCATCAGGTCGACGATGGACGTGCGCCAATTGAGTTTTTCTGCATTCTTGCTGGCCAGGTCGACCAGCACCACTTCCACGTCCACCACGGGCACGGCAGCAGCCGGTACCGACGCAGGGGCGGCGGCAGGGGCGGCGGCGGCAGGGGCTTGCGTGGCGGCAGCCGGCGTGGCAGCCGGAGCGGCATCGGACGAATGGTGGAAGATTTTGTTGTAGATATTGCTGAAAATGCCCATGAGTACACCTCGAGTTGGAGTGAATGGAAGAAGTATTGCCTGCGCGCCCGGTGCAAGGACCGGTGACAGCTAAAGCCGGGCGCGCAGGCGCCAGCATGTCGAGTATAAGCCCGTTCAGGCCGGGAGCCCCGTCCCGCTGGCCGCTGCGCGGCGTGCCCGTTTCAACGGTTCAAGGGCCGCTGCGCGTGCAGCAGCGCGTCGAACGCCTCGATGCTCAACGGCGGCGCAAACAGATAGCCTTGCGCCAGGTCGCAGCCAATGTCCTGCAGCAGCGTGCGCTGGAGCACCGTTTCCACCTCTTCGGCGATCACCTGCAAGCCCAGCTTGTGGGCCACGTTGATGATCGCTTCGCACAGGGCCAGTTCGCTGCTGCCTGGCGCCAGCTTGCCGATCATGGCGCCGTCGATCTTCAGGTAATCGATGCTGCACTGCTGCAATTGCGTCAGCGAGGCATGGCCGCTGCCAAAATCGTCGAGGGCAACCTGCAAACCGGCCACCCGCAAGTGCTGCAGCCGCTGCGCCATGCCGCTGCCGGCGCCCAGCAGCGCATCTTCGCGCATGTCGAGCACGATGGCCGAAGCGGGCACGCCCAGCGCCGCCAGCTGGCGCATCCAGGCGCCGGGCGCTTCCGCCTCGCGCTGCAACTCCAGCGGCGACAGGTTCAGGCACAGTTGCAGTCCTGGCAAGCCGATGGCCACGCCTTCTGCGCGCCAGTGCAGTAATTGCGCGGCCGCCGCGCGCAGCACCCAGTCGCCGATGTCCACGATCAGGCCGCTGCTTTCGGCCAGCGCCAGGAAGTCGGACGGCGCCACCAGGCCCCGCTGCGGATGGTTCCAGCGCAGCAAGGCTTCCGCCTTGACGATGCGCCCGTCGTGCAGCGCAACGATGGGCTGGTAATACAGCTGCATCTGCTGCTCGCGCAGGGCGGTGCGCAAGTCCGCTCCCAGGCGCATGCGGTTGACGGCCGCCACCTGCAGCGCGGGCGTGAAATAGCTGTAGCGGTTGCGCCCCGCCCCTTTCGAGACATACATGGCCTGGTCCGCATGCTTGAGCAAGTCTTCGATATTGCCCGCATCGTCCGGATACAGCGTGATGCCGATCGAGGCCGAGACAAACGCCTGCTCCTGGCCCAGCAGGAACGGCGCCAGCAAGCCGTCGAGGATTTGCCGCGCGATGCGGTCCACTTGCTGCAGATCATCGAGGTCGGACAGGATCACCGTGAATTCATCGCCGCCCAGGCGCGCCACCGTGTCGGTCTCGCGCACGCCCACGCGGATGCGCCGCGCCGCTTCGATCAGCAAGATGTCGCCCTGGTGGTGGCCGAGCGTGTCGTTGACTTCCTTGAAGTGGTCGAGGTCGATGAACAGGATGGCCACGCGGCTGGTGTCGCGGCGGCCGTGCGCCAGCGCCTGGCGCAAGCGCTCGTGGAACATGCGCCGGTTCGGCAGTTGCGTCAGGGCATCAAAATTGGCTTGCTGCCAGATCAGCGCCTCCGACTGGCGCTTGTCCGTCACGTCTTCCAGCATGCACAGGTGGTGCGGGCCGCCATGGCGCGCCGTGTCGATGGCCGTCACGGAAGCGTCGACCCACACCACGGCGCCATCGGGGCGCACGATGCGCTTCGAGTGGCGAAAGCCGGGCAGGCAGCGCGCCAGCAACTGCGCCATTTGCTCCTGCTCGCCCGCCACATCGTCAGGATGGCTGATTTCCATCCAGCTCGATTGCTTCATGTGTTCCAGGCTACGCCCGGCGATGGCGAGGTAGCGCGGGTTGATGTCGAGAAACTGTCCGCTCAGGGTATCGATCAGGGCGATGCCCATCGGCGCTTCCTCGAACATGGTGCGAAAGCGCAATTCACCCTGGCGGATGGTTGCCTCGGTGCGGCGCCGCTCGCGCGCCAGGTTGCTGAAGTGAAACGCGGCCGCCACCGCCAGCATGCTGCCAGCCAGGCCCAGCGACAAATACAGCCAGCCCATCTCGGCGCCCGGCGCGGGGCGGTACAAAAAGCCCTTGTACGCGGTGCTGTCGGTGGCGTCAAGCGGCAGCATGCCCATGCCGGCATAGGTATCGGCAATATGCTGCCAGCGCTGGGGATTCATGTAACCCACTTCCACCAGCACGGGCTGCAGCAGCAACTCCATCTGCTGCGCCTCGTACAGCAGGTGCGCGCGGTCATGGCGCTGGCTGTATTTGCGGAGGATCAACTGCGCCATTTCCTCGCGATGGGCCATCGCATATTGCCAGCCGCGCAGGCTGGCCACGCGGAATGCTTTCACGCGCTCGGGATGGCGGCGCACTTCGTGCTCGCTGGTAAACAGGTTGTCGCCGTAGAAATCGATGCCGACCGTGCGCGGCGTAAACTGGTAGTAGGGGAAACCGGCCCGGTCCAGGTAGTCCGGCTCGTTGGTGGAATACGCGGCAAGCGCATCAACCTTGCCATCGATCAAGTCCTCGACACGGTAGCTGGGCGGCAAGTGGCGCATCTGCTCTGGCGCGACGCCCATTTTCTGCAGGAATAGCGAGACTTCATCGGTGGCGAACGGCACCTCGCCGGGCGTGGCTATCATCACGGGCGCACCGGCCAGCCGGCGCACATCGGGCGCGCCGCCATGCTGGCGCATCAGCAGCACGCTGGGTGAATGCTGGAAGACCACGGCCAGCACCACCACCGGCTTGCCACTCAGGCGGCTGAGCAAGAGATCGCTGTTGCCCACGCCATATTCGGCCTGGCCGTCCAGCACGACCGCCTCGGCACGCCGCCCGTCGCGGCCCTCCAGCAGCCTCACGTCGAGGCCCGCCTCGCGGTAATAGCCTTGCTCGATGGCCGCGTAATAGCCAGCGAACTGGAACTGGTGGGTGAAGTTGAGTTGCAGCGCGACATGCTCCAGGGCTTGGGCAGGCACCATGCAACCCCACAGCAAGACCAGGATAGCCAGCCAGCCGAGTGCGCGCCTGCCAGCGGGCGACAACAAGGGGGCACGGAAAGCGCGCAATGCTTCCATTGGCATGGCAGGAAACCATAGGGTAACTGCCGAGCAGGCAGGATAAGCCTATTGTAGCCGTCCCTATTACCGATGGAAAATTATTTTACTAGTAGCAATATCGTTGATGCTTTTATCAAACAGTCACACAATTGCGTGCTTAAAACACGACGCCGGCCACCAGGATAATGTTGGCATACGGGCTGCACTCTCCCGTGCGCACGATGGCGCGCGCGCCTTTGGACAGTTGCTTGAACTCTTCGTGCGTCACCTGGCGCGCGTCAGGCAAGTTCAAACCAGCCACCTGCGCCGCCACGGCCGGGTTGTGCTGCGGCAATTCGCTGGCCAGCAAGTGGGATTCCACCTGCATTTCGCTCAAGACCGTTTGCACGGTATCGATGAAGCCGGGAATGCCACGCGTCAGGGCCAGGTCGATCAGGGGCACGCCCGGCTGCGAGGGCAAGCCTGCGTCGCCGATGACGAGCATGTCACCATGGCCCAGCGAAGCGATCATTTGCGATAACGCAATATTCAGCAGCGGTGTTTTTTTCATGGCAGTGGTTCAGAACAATTCGTGCAGGTGGGGAATCGACGTTTGCGCGCCGGGCTTGGTGACGCTCCAGGCGGCCGCGCGCTGGCCTTGCCCGATGGCTTCTGCCTCGTCCATGCCGGACGCCAGGCCCGCGACGAAACCACCGATGAAGGTGTCGCCGGCCGCTGTCGTATCGACGGCTTTCACGGCTTCGGCCGGGAAGGTGGTGTCGCCGCCATACAGGGCCGCGTGCACGCCCTTGGAGCCCAGGGTGATGATGACGTTGTCGCTGCCCTGCTTTTGCAGCGCGGCAGCCAGCGCCGGGATGTCCGTGCTGTCCGGGCTAACGCCGGCCAGCATGGCCGCTTCGATTTCATTCGGGATCAGGTAGTCGACCAGTTCCAGCAAGCCGTCCGGCAAGCTGGCCGCCGGCGCCGGGTTCAGCACCACGGTCTTGCCCAGCGAGCGGGCCAGCTTGATGGCGTGCACGACGGTGGCCATCGGCGTTTCCAGCTGCAGCACGACGATGTCGGCCTGTTCGATCAAACCTTGCGCTGCGTCAATGTGCGCAGGGCTCAATAAATCGTTGGCGCCGCCGGCAATCACGATGCTGTTCTGGCCATTGTCGTCCACCAGGATCGAGGCGATGCCGGAAGCGACACCCGGCAAGGTGGTAATGTGGCTGTCGATGATGCCATCGCCCACCAGCGCCGCGCGCAGGGTCGCGCCGAACGCATCGTCGCCCACGCAACCTATCATGGCCACTTGCTGGCCACCGGCCTCGACCTTGCCGCTCATGCGCGCGCAAGCGACGGCTTGATTTGCGCCCTTGCCGCCAGGAATGGTTCTAAAAGCGCCGCCCGTCAGGGTTTCGCCGGGGAGTGGCATGCGCGGCACGCGCAAGACCAGGTCCATATTGATGCTGCCGATAACCACGATCATGGTGTCATTCCCATCAGTTCAGTTGGTGGTAAAAAAGAAGACCGTCCGGGCGCCGCCGCGCTGGAGCCGCGCACGTGCAGCACGGGGGCGATGCTGCGCTGCTGGCGCGGCAAGCCCGGCTCGGCGATGCGCGCCAGCAGGCAGGCGGCCGTGATATGGCCCAGCTCGCGCGTATTTTGCGCCACGCTGCTGAGCGCCGGATGCACGAAGCTGGCCAGGTCGATATCGTCGAAGCCCACCACGGCCAAGTCACCCGGCACGGCGACACCGCGTTCGGCGGCCGCGCGCAGGGCGCCAAAGGCCATCAAGTCATTGCAGCAAAACAGGGCGTCGGGGCGCTGGCCCTTGGGCAGCGCCAGCAAGTCCAGCGCCGCCGCATAGCCGCCCGCGCTGGTAAAGTCGCTATACAGGCACAGGGCATCGGCCAGGGCCACGCCCGCGTCCGCCATGGCGCTGCGGGCGCCGTCGATGCGCTCGTTGGAAATGCTCACTTCACGCGGACCGGCGATGCAGGCAAGGCGGCGGCGCCCCAGGTCCAGCAGGTGGCGCGCCGCCAGGACACCGCCGGCGCGGTTGTCGACGGCCACCGCATCGATGGACAGGTCGCTGGGCGCGCGGTCGAGCAGCACGGCCGGCACCTTCATCTTGCGCAGCAATTCGCCATCGCTGTCGGCCAGCGCAGACAAGATCAAGCCGTCGCAACGCTTGGTCAGCAGCACGTTCAGGTACTCGCGCTGTTTGACGGGGTCGTCATCGGAATTGCACAGGATCACGCTGTAGCCGGCCGCGTAGCAGCTGTCTTCGATGCCGCGCGCCACTTCCGAAAAGTACGGATTCGTATTATTCGGAATGATCAGGCCGATGGTGCCCGTGCTGCGGCAGCGCAGGGAGCGCGCTAGCGCGCTGGGCACGTAATGCAATTGTTCCACGGCCGCCAGCACGGCGCGGCGCGCCTCGTCGCTGACGGGGCGGGTGTTGTTGAGGACATGCGAGACGGTGGTAAACGACACCCCCGCCGCCAGCGCCACTTGTTTGATGGTTGCCATGGAGCAGCGCTCTGCGTCGCTTAGGCGCGCTCGCCGCGGCGGCGGTAGGTGTCGAGCACCACGGCGGCCACGATGACGAGGCCGGTGACGATGCGTTTCACGGGTTCGGACACGCCCACTTGCGCCAGGCCCGCTTCCAGTACAGAAATGATCAACACGCCAATGAAGGTGCTGATGACGGAACCGCGCCCGCCCATCAGGCTCGTGCCGCCGATCACCACGGCGGCGATCACTTGCAATTCCATGCCCACGCCGCCGTTCGGGTCGGCCGCTTCCAGGCGCGACACCTGGAACAGCGCACCGACGCCTGCCAGTAAACCCATCAAGGCAAACACCAGCACTTTCGACGGTTTCGTGTTGATGCCGGACAAACGCACGGCTTCTTCATTCGTGCCGATGCCGATCCAGTGGCGTCCCAGCACCGTGCGCGTGAGCACCAGGTGGCCGATGACGACGACGGCGATCGAGGCGATGAAGGCGGGCGACAGGCCCAGCACGATCGGCGAGCTGATGCCTTCGACGGCGCTGCCGATGTATTCCGTGCGCGAGTTGGTCACCTGATACGCCAGGCCGCGTGCCATTTCCAGCACGCCCAACGAAACGATGAACGAAGGGATGCGCCAGCCGACGGAAATCAAGCCCGTCGTCGCGCCGCACAGGGCGGCGACAAACATGCCCAGCAGGGCCGCGCTCCACACGGGCCAGCCCCAGTGCACCACGGCCAGCGACAGCACGGAAGCGGCCAGCGCCATCACGGAGCCGACCGACAGATCGATGCCGCCAATGATCAGCACGAACGTCATGCCGACCGCCATCACCACCAGGGTCGGGATATTGTTCGACAGGGTGCTAAGCGTGGCCAGGGTAAAGAAGTTTTCGCTGGCAAACGAGAACAGCACGCACATGGCCAGCAAGGCGCCGATCAGGCCGGCATAATTTTTCAGGTCAGCCAGGCTGCGCTGCAGATACGAAGGAGAAGAAGTAGTGGTCATGGGAATCTTTCCGGCGGATCAAGCCGCAGCGGGAGTGGATGAGGAAGACGGGGACGACATGTAGCCGGAGAAGGCGGCCGACAGCAGCGCGTCCTGGCTCCAGGCGCCGCGCTCGAAGGTCTCGACGATGCTGCCGGCGCTCATGACGGCGATGCGGTCGCAGATCAGCATCAGCTCGCGCAGGTCGCTCGACACGATAACGAGGCCCTTGCCCTGGCGCGCCTGTTCGGCCAGCACCTGATAAATATCAAACTTGGCGCCGATATCGATGCCGCGCGTGGGTTCGTCAAACAGCATCACGGGACAGTCGCGGTACAGCCAGCGCGCGATCACCACCTTTTGCTGGTTGCCGCCGGAGAGCTCCGCCACCGTTTGCGCGCTGTTGCGCGAGCGGATGCCCAGGCGGCTGATGTAATCGTCGGCCACCGTCGCTTCGGCCGCCTCGTTGAGCCAGCCAAGGCCAGCATGACTGACGGTAGCCAGCGAGGCCAGCGTCGTGTTGACGGCGATCGACTGGCGCAGCAGCAAGCCCTGGCCCTTGCGGTCTTCCGTGATCATGGCGATGCCGGCCTTGACGGCGGCCTGTGGCGAGCCGATGGCGGCAGCAATCTCGCTGTCGCCAAGGAACACTTCGCCCGCGTCGGCGCGGTCGGCGCCGAAGATCAGGCGCAGCAATTCCGTGCGGCCCGAGCCGATCAGGCCGGCGATGCCGAGGATTTCCCCGGCGCGCAAGTCGAACGAGGTGGGCTTGACCACCGTGCCGCGCGCCAGTCCACGCACGCGCAGCAAGGGTGCGCCGATGGTGCGGCCGCTCAAATCGACGGCGTCGTCGGCCGAACGGCCCACCATCAGGCTGACCAGGTCGGCTGCCGAGTGGCCGGCGATGTCGTCGTCGCACACCAGCTGGCCATCGCGCAGCACGGCAATGCGGTCGGCCACGCGCTTGAGTTCTTCCAGGCGGTGGGAAATATAGATGATGCACACGCCTTCGGCCTTCAGGCGTTCAATTTGCAGGAACAGCAATTCGACTTCGCGGTGCGTCAGCATGGCCGTCGGCTCATCTAACACCAGCAAGCGGCAGGAACCGATCAGGTTGCGCGCGATTTCAATCATTTGCTGGTGGCCAATGCCCAGCGCGCCAACGAGGGTCCACGGGTCGAGTCCGCCCAGGCCCACTTTTTCCATCTGCTCGCGCGCGTCGCGCTCCAGGCGGGCGCGGTCGATAAAGCCGAAGCGCTGCGGCAAATGCTTCAGGTACAGGTTTTCCGCGATCGACAGGGTGGCAATCAGGTTCAATTCCTGCATCACCATGCGAATGCCCAGCGCCTCGGCGGCGCCGCGCGAGGCGGGCTGGTAAGGCTTGCCGTCGAGCAGCATCGTGCCCGTGGTGGCTTGCTCCAGGCCGCAGATGATCTTCGACAAGGTGCTCTTGCCCGCGCCATTTTCGCCCGTCAGCGCCAGCACCTGGCCAGGGGCAAAACGCAGGCCTACGCCGCCCAGCACGGGGCCGACATAGGACTTGCCGATGTTATCCAGGGTCAACAGAGGGGTGGCGGCTGGTGGCGCCGGGGGAATGTCGGTAGGCATGATAAAACTCCGCGGTAGTGGCGGCGGGGCCGGCGCCGCGACCTCATATGGGTACGCGGCCGCTGGCCCCGGCGGGATCAGACGATCAGGCGATCAGGACTTGGCGCCCTTGGCGACCAGTTCGACCTTGGTGACGATGGCGCCACCGAGTTCGGACTGTTTCTTCTTCTGCGCCAGGGCTTTCAGCACGGTTTCGATGCCGAACACGGCTTGCTGCGAACCGAACTGGTCGGCGGTAGCCAGTACGCGGCCATCGGCCAGCATCGGCTTGATGGCGTTGATGTTGTCGTAGCCGACCACCAGCACCTTGCCCGTCTTGCCGGCTGCCTTGATGGCGGAAATGGCGCCGATGGCCATGTTGTCGTTACCGCACAGCAAGGCCTTGATATTCGGGTTGGCGTTCAGCATGGCGGCGGCCACCGTGTTGGCAGGGGCGATTTCCCACTGGCCCGACTGCACGCTGACCACTTTCGCGCCAGCCGCGCTCATGGCATCCTGGAAGCCCAGGGTGCGCTGCTGCGCGTTGTACGTGGTGGAGACGCCTTCGATGATGCCGACCGGATCGCCTTTCTTGATTTGCTTGGCCAGATAGTCGCCCACCACCTTGGCGCCCTTGCGGTTGTCCGGGCCGACGAACGGCACCGTGATGCCCTTTTCTTTCAGGGCGCCAGCATCGAGCTGATTGTCGATATTGACGACGATGATGCCTGCATCGATGGCTTTCTTCAGCACCGGCACCAGCGCTTTCGAATCGGCAGGGGCGATCACCAGCGCGCTGACGCGCGCGACGATCATTTGCTCAACCAGCTTGATCTGGCTGGACGTATCCGTTTCGTCCTTGATACCGTTCGACAGCAAGTCGTACTTGGCGGCATTGGCTTTCTGGTGCGCCTTGGCGCCGTTTTCCATGGTCAGAAAAAATTCATTGGCGAGCGACTTCATCACCAGCGCCACCTTCGGTTTGGCAGGCGTTTGCGCCAGCGCCGGCACAGCGGGCAAGGCACACACCAGGACAGCGGCGGCAATCATTTTCAGGCGAATACGGGATGTCATGAGCGTCTCCAGAATTGTTGGTCAAGCACGTCTACACCATGCTTTTGTGGAATTTAACAGTGCGCAAACGTTTGCGCGAAGCGAATAGTGCCTCAATGCCACGTAACAGTGCAAGCAAAACTGTATGTGCGGTGCAGCAAAAAGACGCCGCCAGGGGCTTCATGCCGCTCACAGAGTCAGTGCACCCTGCCCGGCGCACCAATAAAAAACCCGGCGCACAGGCCGGGTTCTTGCTGCAGCAATGCAAGCTTACCTGCGGCCACCGCGTGCCGGCGTGCCACCCTTGGCCGGCGGCTTGCTGCCACGGCCCATCGGTGCGTCGGCGGGCTTGGCTTTCGTCTTGATGGTCGACAGAATCGATGGACGCACCTTCGATTCCGCAGCCGAAGCCTTTGGCGCGGCTGCCGTGCCACCCAGGGCGATGCGACTCTTGCCTGGCGCCACCTTGAACTTGTCGGGCGTGCCGGCGCCATGCGTCTGGCGGCTGCGTTCGCCCGCTGCCAGGCCGCCAGACTCCGACGACGTCCAGGCGGGGATCAAGTGCTTGTCGCCATTGCCGATCAGGTCGCCACGGCCCATGTTGACCAGCGCTTCGCGCAGGATCGGCCAGTTGGCCGGGTCCTGGTAGCGCAGGAAGGCCTTGTGCGTGCGGCGAATCTTGCCGCTGCGCGCCGTTTCCACCACTTCCGAGTCGGCGGTCACCTTGCGCAAGGGATTCTTGCGCGTGTGATACATCGTCGTGGCCATGGCCATCGGCGTTGGCATGAAGGTTTGCACCTGGTCGAGCTTGAAATTGTTTTTCTTCAGCCACAGGGCCAGGTTCAGCATGTCCAGGTCCGTCGTGCCCGGATGCGCAGCGATGAAGTAAGGAATCAGATACTGCTTCTTGCCCGCTTCGAGCGAGAAACGGTCAAACATTTCCTTGAATTCGTCGTACGCGCCGATGCCGGGCTTCATCATCTTCGACAATGTGCCTTCTTCCGTGTGCTCGGGCGCGATCTTCAGCAAGCCGCCCACGTGGTGCGTCACCAGTTCCTTCACGTACTCGGGCGAACGCACGGCCAGGTCGTAGCGCAAGCCCGAGCTGATCAGCACTTTCTTGATGCCGGGAATGGCGCGCGCCTTGCGGTACAGCGAGATCAGCTTGCTGTGGTCGGTACCCAGGTTGACGCAGATGGACGGGTAGACGCAGGACAGGCGGCGGCATGAGACTTCGATCTCTTTTTCCTTGCAAGCCAGGCGGTACATGTTGGCCGTCGGGCCACCCATATCAGAAATGGTGCCCGTAAAGCCTTTGGTTTTATCGCGGATATGTTCAATCTCGCGCAGGATCGACGGTTCCGAACGGCTCTGGATGATGCGTCCTTCATGCTCGGTAATCGAGCAGAAGGTGCAGCCGCCGAAGCAGCCGCGCATGATGTTGACGGAAAAGCGGATCATTTCCCAGGCCGGGATGTGTGCCTTGCCGTAGCTCGGGTGCGGGGCCCGCGCGTAGTTCATGTCATACACGCCATCCATCTCGTCCATGGCCAGCGGCAGCGGCGGCGGATTGAGCCACACGTCGCGCTCGCCATGCGCCTGCACCATGGCGCGGGCATTGCCGGGATTCGATTCCAGGTGGAACACGCGCGAAGCGTGCGCATACATCACGGGGTCATCCTTGACGACATCGTAGGCGGGCAGGCGCACCACCGTCTTGTCGTGCTTTTCCTTGGCCATGGCCAGGCGCTCTTCGCGGCTCATGATGCGGATCGGCTTGATGACTTCGGCCGACTTCGACGCATTTTCCGTGGCGCAGGCGGTCTTGTCTTCCTGCACCATTTCATACGGGCTGTAGTGCGGATCGACCTTGCCCGGCACATCGACGCGGGTGGAATTGTGCTCGCCCCAGTCGGCGCCAGGCAGCCAGCCAGCCGGCACCATGAAGGCCGTGCCGCGCAAGTCGCGGATATCCTTGATCGGTTCACCGGCGGCCAGGCGGTGGGTCAGATCCACCAGCGCCCGTTCAGCATTGCCGAAAATCAACAAATCGGCCTTGGAATCGGGCAAGACGGAACGGCGGACCTTGTCCGACCAGTAATCGTAATGGGCGATGCGGCGCAGCGACGCTTCGATGCTGCCAATGACGATGGGCACGTCGGCATACGCTTCGCGCGCGCGCTGGGCGTACACGGTGACGGCGCGGTCCGGACGCTTGTTTGGTTCCGCGTTGGCCGTATAGGCGTCGTCGGAGCGGATCTTGCGGTCGGCCGTGTACTGGTTGACCATGGAATCCATGTTGCCAGCCGTAATGCCGTAGTACAGGCGCGGCTTGCCCAGCACGCGGAAGGCTTCGGCCGACAGCCAGTCCGGCTGGCTGATGATGCCGACGCGGTAACCTTGCGCTTCGAGCAGGCGCCCGACCAGGGCCATGCCGAAGCTCGGATGGTCGATGTAGGCGTCGCCCGTGACAAGAATGACGTCGCACTGGTCCCAGCCCAGCACGTCCATCTCGGCACGCGACATCGGCAGGAAAGGCGCAACGGCAGCGCGGGCAGACCGCTTGGGAACGGTCGCAAATAAATTGGTAGGGGAGCTCATAGGGTACGGATTGTACCGGAATTGGCCATTTCCAACCTGACGGCCTGCTTTTTACTGTTGGATTTCAGTACAAAAAACGTTTATTTTTCAATCACTTGTGAAACGTTCATGACGGGGCCAGAGCCTTTTTGGCCTGGCCCAATCCTTTGTTCGGGGCTGAAATCAGATCCCCATGTTCGCCAGGATCTCGCCAAGCTCGCGCAAGGCGGGTTCCAGTTTCGGATGCTTCACGGCAAACTTGGCCGACAGTTCCTGGCTGCGCTCGGCTAGCCCGTAGGTCGTCGTTTCGGCATTCTGTTCCAGCACTGCGCGCTTTTCCATCACCAATTTGATGTCGCCATCGAGTTTCTTCAGCAAACCATGCAGCTCTTCATCGACGGGGCCGCTGGACTCCAGGTTCGACTTCAGTTCTTGTAACGCTTCCTTGAGTTTGCTATCCATGTTTTTTTCCTGTCAGTCAGTAAATTGCGTGTCCAGGTATAGCTGTTCCACCTTGCTCCTGGCCCACGGGGTCTTGCGCAAAAACTTCAGGCTCGACTTGACGCTGGGATCGCTGATGAAGCAATTGATATCGATGTGCTTGGCCAGGCCATCCCAGCCGTAATGGGCTTGCAGGCGCGTCACGATACCTTCCAGGGTAATGCCATTCAAATCTTGCTGACTCATATTTCTCTTTCTGCCGCTTACTGTCAATCTTACTGTCGATCTTACTGTCTATATTACTCAATTCTACGCTGACGATACCGTTCTGCTTGCGCCGCATGCTTGCGCCACGTCATGACGACGCAGCGCAGGCACTAGTACGAAGGCTTACTTGGCGTTCAAGCCACGGCGTTCCAGCAGCGGTTCGACGGTCGCATCGCGGCCGCGGAAGTCACGGAACAGTTGCAGCGCATCGACGCTGCCGCCGCGCGACAGCAGCTTGGTTCTGAACCAGTCGCCATTCTTGCGCGTCAGGCCGCCGTTTTCCTTGAACCAGTTGACCGATTCCGCGTCCAGCTTTTCTGACCACAGGTAGGCATAGTACGCCGCCGAGTAGCCGCCCGAGAAACTGTGCGAGAAGTAGCTGGTGCGGTAGCGCGGCGGCACGGGTGCGTAATCGACGCCCGCGTCTTTCAGGGACGCCGCTTCAAAGGCCAGCACGTCCGTTGGAATCTGCGCTGGCGCCAACTGGTGCCAGCGCTGGTCCAGCAGGGCAGCCGACAGGTATTCGGTCGTCATGAAGCCCTGGTTGAATTTTTTTGCCGCCGTGACTTTGTCCAGCAGTTCTTGCGGCATGGCCGCGCCGCTCTGGTAGTGCTTGGCGTAGTTTTGCAGCACTTCCGGCCACACGGCCCACATTTCATTGACTTGCGACGGGTACTCGACGAAGTCGCTCGGCACGCTGGTGCCGGCAAAGCGCGGGTATTTCACGTTCGAGAACATGCCGTGCAGCGCATGGCCGAATTCATGGAACATGGTCGTCACTTCATCGAACGTCAGCAAAGTCGGCTGGCCGGCGGGCGGCTTGGGAATGTTGAGCTGGTTGGCCACCACCGGATGCGTGCCCATCAGGGACGACTGCGACACGTATTCATTCATCCACGCGCCGCCATGCTTGTTGCCGCGCGCATAGAAGTCGGCGATGAACAGGGCCAGCGGCTTGCCATTGGCGTCCAGCACGTCGTACACGCGCACGTCCGGGTTGTACACCGGCAAGTCCTTGCGTTCTTTGAAGCTGATGCCGTAGAGTTTATTGGCGGCAAAGAAGACGCCGTTGTTCAGCACGCTATTCAATTCCAGGTACGGCTTCAGTTCGTTTTCATCGAAATTGAAGCGCTGCTTGCGCAGCTTGTCCGTGTAGATGGCCCAGTCGGCAGCCGCAACCTGGAAGCCGCCTTTTTCCGCATCGACGATTTGCTGCAGGTCAGCTGCTTCGCGGCGCGCATTGGCCACGGCTGGTTTCGCCAGTTCCGACAGCAAGGTGTTGACGGCCGTGGTGGTCTTGGCAGTCTGGTCTTCCAGCGCATACGCGGCATAGTTCGCATAACCGAGCAAGGTGGCCCGTTCGGCGCGCAGTTTCGCCAATTTCAGCACGTTGGCGCGGTTGTCGAATTCGCCGCCCTGGCTGCCACGGTTCAGCGACGCATCCATCAGGCGCTGGCGCGTCTTGCGATCCGTCAAGACGGCCAGAGGCGGCTGGCCGCTGGTGTTGACCAGAGCGATGACGAACTTGCCCGTCAAGCCACGTTCCTTGGCGGCCGCGGCGGCCGTGTCGATATCGCTGTCGGTCATGCCCGCCAGTTCGGCGCGCGTATCGACGACGATGCTCTTGGCATTGGTTTCCTTCAGCACGTTTTGCGCGAAGGCCGTTTCCAGGCTTGCCTGCTCGGCGTTGTAGGCCTTGAGTTTTTCCTTGTCCGCGTCCGACAGCTTGGCGCCGGCGCGCACGAAATCGGTGTGATAGCGTTCCAGCAAGCGCAAGGACTCGGCATCGAGACCCAGCTTGTCGCGCTTGGCGTACAGGGTGTCGATACGCGCGAACAGCTTCGGATTCAGGTCGATGGCGTCCGTGTGGGCGGCCAGTTTTGGCGACATGTCCACTTCCACCGCTTCGAGCACGCTATTCGTGTTGGTGGAGGTCATGTTGCTGAAGATGCTTTGCACACGGTGCAGCAACTGCCCCGTGCGCTCGAGCGCCACGATGGTGTTTTCAAACGTGGGCGCCTGGCGGTTGTTGGCGATCGCATTGACTTCGGCCAGCTGACGCTTCATGCCTTCGGCAAACGCCGGCGCGTAGTGCGCGTCCTTGATCAGGCCGAACTGCGGCATCTGGAAAGGCAGCGCACTGGCTTTCAGCAAGGGGTTCTGGGCGCTGATGGCGGCAATGGCAGGTGCAGGTGCAGCGGCGGCGGCCAGGGCGGATGGGGCGGCGTGGGCCAGCATGACGCTGGCGGCGATGACGAGCAGTTGTGGACGGATCATGACATCTTTCAGGAAGCGCGGGGAAGAACCGCGATCGCGTCGCGGGCCAGTTGCAGATCATAGCAGCCTGTCACACAGGCGTCATCCAACATGGCCGATATGCTGGCCCTGTGGCCCAACTGCGCGGTTTACCACGGTTTGCGCAGCTATTTGCCAAATAAAAATGGCCGCCAATTGCTTGGCGGCCATTGATAATCATCACCGGCGGGGCCGGCGAAAAGCGATTACTTGGCGTTCAAGCCACGGCGTTCCAGCAACGGTTCAATCTTCGCATCGCGGCCGCGGAAGTTGCGGTAGATGTCGAGCGCATCGGCGCTGCCGCCACGCGACAGCAGCTTGGCTCTGAACCAGTCGCCGTTCTTGCGCGTCAGGCCGCCATTTTCCTTGAACCACTCGACCGTGTCGGCGTCCAGCTTTTCCGACCACAGGTAGGCGTAGTAGCCGGCCGAGTAGCCGCCCGCGAACGCGTGCGAGAAATACGTGGTGCGGTAGCGCGGTGGCGCCGGGGCGAAATCGACGCCGGCATCCGTCAAGGCGGTCTTTTCAAAGGCCACCACGTCGGTCGGGATCTGAGCCGGGGTCAGCTGGTGCCAGCGCTGGTCCAGCAGGGCCGACGCCAGGTACTCCGTAGTTTTATAACCCTGGTTGAAATTGTCGGCCGCCGTCACCTTCGCCAGCAGTTCGGCCGGAATGGCCGCGCCCGTTTGATAGTGTTTGGCGTAGTTTTGCAGCACTTCCGGCCACAGCGACCACATTTCATTGACTTGCGACGGGTATTCGACGAAGTCGCGCGGCACGCTGGTGCCGGCGAAGCGCGGGTATTTCACGTTGGAGAACATGCCGTGCAGCGCATGGCCGAATTCGTGGAACATGGTGGTGACTTCGTCAAACGTCATCAGCGTCGGCTGGCCCGCTTCCGGCTTTGGAATGTTCAGGTTATTCGCGATGACAGGCTTGCGATTGAGCAAGGCCGACTGGCCCACGTAGGCATTCGCCCAAGCGCCGCCGCGCTTGTTGCTGCGCGCGTAAGGGTCGAGCGTGAAGATGGCCAGCTGCGTGCCGTCTTCGTTGAAGACGTCGAACACCAGCATGTCGGCGTTGTAGACGGGCAAGTCGGTGCGTTGCTTGAAACTCAAGCCGTACAATTTACCAGCGGCAAAGAACACGCCACGGGTCAGCACGCTGTGCATTTCAAAGTACGGTTTTAATTGATTCTGATCAAAGTTATAGCGTTCGGCGCGCACTTTGTCGCTGTAGAAGGCCCAGTCCGCTGCGCCCACCTTGAAACCACCCTTTTCTGCATCGATGATCTTCTGGATATCGTCCGCTTCATGGCGCGCATTGACGACGGCCGGTTTCGCCAGTTCGCCCAGCAAGGCGTTCACGGCGGTGGTGTTCTTTGCCGTCTGGTCTTCCAGCGAGTAGGCCGCGTAGTTCGGGTAGCCCATCAGCGCGGCACGTTCGGCGCGCAGTTTCGCCAATTCCAGCACTTCCTGGGTGTTGTCGAACTCACCGCCACGGCTGCCACGCGCTTGCGAAGTGGCCATGATGCGTTCGCGCAAGGCGCGGTTGGTCAGCTGCGACAGCGGCGCCTGGCCCGTCGTGTTGACGAGGGCGATCACATACTTGCCATCCAGGCCGCGCTTCTTGGCCAGGCCGGCAGCGACTTCGATGGCAGCCGGCGACAGGCCGTCGAGCTCTTCGCGCGTGTCGACGACGACGGCCGAGGCGTTCAATTCTTTCAGTACGTTCTGCGCAAACTTGGTCGACAGGGCAGCGAGCTGGCCGTTATAGGCGCGCAGCTTTTCCTTGTCCGCCGCCGACAGCTTGGCGCCGGCGCGCACGAAGTCCGTGTGGTAACGCTCCAGCAAGCGTTTCGATTCCGCATCGAGGCCCAGCTTGTCGCGCTTGGCGTACAGGGTGTCGATGCGCTTGAACAGCTTGTCGTTGAGCATGATCGCGTCGCTGTGGGCCGCCATCTTGGGCGCCAGCTCGCGTTCCAGGCCCTGGATCGTGTCATTCGTGTTCGAACCGGACATCACCGAAAACACGGTGCGCACGCGGCCCAGCAACTGGCCCGAGCGTTCCATGGCCACGATGGTGTTGTCAAACGTGGCCGCTTTCGGGTTGTTGGCGAGCGCATTGATTTCCGCCAGGTTGGCGGCCATGCCTGCGGTAAAGGCCGGCGCATAGTCGGCGTCCTGCACCTTGTCGAACGGTGGGTAGTTGAATGGCAGGCTGCTGGCCTGCGCAAACGGGTTCGAAGCGGGCAGCGCTGCAGCCGCGGTAGCGGTCGGGGCAGTGGTCGGCGCGCTGGTGGCGGCAAAAGCGGCTGGCGCCAGCATCAGGCTGGCGGCGATGACGAGTAGGGTTGGACGGGTCATGACATCTTTCAAGGAACGCAAGAGAACCGCGATTGTGTCGCGGGCCAGCCTGAAATAATACCAGTCTGAAACACTTGCGTCACTCGCAACTACCGATGGTAGCGCGCCGGCCAGTGATGAACGGTTTTCATGCTCTTCACGCCATGATGCCTATTTAGTAATGCGGCGGGCGGTCGTTGACCGGTCCGCCATTCGCCTGCTGTGCGCCGTCGCGCACGTGCTCGCCCAGCTTGTGCAGCATCGCTTCCAATTGATCGATGCGCTTGCCCTGCTGGTACACCATCTGGTTCAGCGACTCGACCAGGTCTTCCTGCTGCGCCAACTTGATTTCGATATCGACGAAGCGCACTTCCATCTGTTCTGCATTTTCCATGGTGCTCACGGTGACTCCTGACTTAAAGCGGCATTCTAACGCCGTCGCGGTGTGAGCAAGGACAAACATGCAGCATTGCCTGCCGGACGGGCCGCGATTGCGGCCTATTCTTCATAGACGGCTGCTTAATCTGCTTGACGAATGAGAACAAACGATTACAATGACTACATCAACACCTTCCGAACCAGTCCTGATCGATACGCGCAAGAGCGCCGAATATCGCCGAATATCGCCGCTGGGAAGATACCCTGCATGACGTGGCGGCGGCCACCATCGATGCGCGCATCAAGCATTTGCAGCATGGCAAAAAGAGCGATTCGCGGGCGGTGGGCGAAGGCGTGTGCGAACTGCGCTTTTTACAGACGGGGCCAGGCTGGCGCGTGTATTTTCACGAAACCAATCTGGGCACCCTGATTTTGCTGTTGCTGGGCGGCGACAAGTCGAGCCAGCAGCGCGACATCAAGAAAGCGCAAGCGATCCTCAAGGCATTGAAAGCCCAACAAGCGGCCATCAGAAAGGCGGCGGCAGGGCCATCCACAGGAGTAAGAAAAAAATGCAGCAACACCCCGACAACGACACCTTTGACCTCGATGACCTGGAAGCGCTGGGACTGAGCAAATTTGATCCAGCGCAACACCTGACCAGCCAGGCAGCGGTGGCCGCCTACATGAGCGAAATCGTCGCCACCGGCAATGCGGAACTGTTCCAGTCCGCCATGAACGACGTGGTGCGCGCGCATGGCATGGGCAAGGTGGCGGCCAGGGCCGACATCACGCGCGAAGGCGCGTATAAAGCCTTGCGCCAAGGCAGCAAGCCGCGCTTCGAAACCATTTTAAAGATGCTCGATGCGCTCGGCATGCAGCTGGCCATCGTGCCGAAGACGCCACACGATAGCGGCGCCGTGGAAGCTTGAACGCCGCTTAATGTTTGTGTGTCCTAAACCTTCGGCATGGCCAATAGCGCCTTCATGCGCGCCAGCCGCTCCTTCGGCGAGATGATTTCCGACTCCGTCGGCACGGCGTCGCCCACGTCGAGTTCCATTTCCTTGATGAAACGTGACGGGTCGCAATGGACTTGCTCGCCAGCACGCTTGCGCTTCTTGCACCAGGTGATTTGCAGGGTGCGCTGGGCGCGCGTGATGCCCACGTACATCAAACGGCGCTCTTCCTGGATGCGCGCGGCGATGGTTTCTGCCGGTGCGTCCGGGTCGCCCTTGTGCGGCAAAATGCCCTCTTCCACGCCAACCAGGAAGACGTGCGGAAACTCCAGCCCTTTCGAGGCGTGCAGGGTAGACATGCGTACGGCATCCTGCTCTTCGTCCTTGCCCTCCAACATGGTCATCAAGGCCACCATCTGCGTCAGTTCCAGCACGTTCTTTTCTTCGCCGTCGCGGTCCTTGCCACCGCGGCCCCGTTCCTTGAGCCAGTTGACGAATTCCAGCACGTTTTGCCACTTGCTTTGCGCCTGGCGTTCCTCGAAGGCATCGTACAGATACGATTCGTAGTGGATTTCCTTCATCATGTCGTCCAGCACTTCGGCCGCGTTGTCGCCGCTGCCGGCCGCGCCCGGGCGGCTGGCGCGCGATTCGAGATCGTTGATGAAGTTACAGAAGTCGCGCAAGGGTCCCAGCTGGCGGTCCGTCAGCTTGGCCTCGATGCCGCCCTTGAAGACGGCCTGGAACAGCGAACACTGCCACTGGCCCGAAAACGCGCCCAGCACTTCCAGCGTCGACTGGCCCACGCCACGGCGCGGCGTCGTCACGGCGCGGATGAAGGCCGGGTCATCGTCCTCGTTGGCCAGCAGGCGCAAATAGCTGATGATGTCCTTGATCTCGGCCTTGTCGAAGAAGCTCTGGCCGCCCGAAATCGTGTACGGAATACGTTCCTTGCGCAAACATTGTTCGATGATGCGCGCCTGGTGATTGCCCCGGTACAAAATCGCGTAATCGGAAAACTTGTTCTTGCGCTCGAAATGGTCGGCCGAAATCATGATGGCGACCTGTTCGGCCTCCTGCTCGTCCGTCTGCATGCCCAGCACCTTGATCGGTTCGCCCAAGCCGTGTTCGGACCACAGCGACTTGTCAAACAGCTTCGGATTGTTGCCGATGACGGCATTGGCCGCGTTCAGGATGCGCATGGTGGAACGGTAATTCTGCTCCAGCTTGATGACGCGCAAATCGGGGAAATCCGTCTCCAGCGTCTTCAGGTTTTCCACGGTGGCGCCGCGCCACGCATAGATGGCCTGGTCGTCGTCGCCCACGGCCGTAAACATCGGCTTCTTGCCGATGCCCGTCACCATCAGTTTCACCAGTTCGTACTGGCAGGTATTCGTATCCTGGTACTCGTCGACGAGCAGATAGCGCAGGCGGCGCTGCCACTTGTCGCGCACGGGGCCGTTGTTGCGGAACAGTTCCACCGGCAAACGGATCAGATCGTCGAAATCGACGGCCTGGTAGGCCGAAAGCGTTGCCACATAGCTGCGGTAGATGCGCGCCGCGTTCGCTTCATCTTCATCCTTGGCTTGCGCCAGGGCCATGTCCGGATCGATGAGGCCGTTTTTCCACAGCGACATGGCGCCCTGGATGCCACGGATCACCTGTTTATCGGTGGTAATGGCAAGGTCTTGCACCAGGGAAAAACAATCGTCGCTGTCCATGATGGAAAAGCGGTCCTTCAGCCCCACGCCATTGGCTTCCTGGCGCAGGATTTTCACGCCCAACGAGTGGAAGGTCGACACCGTCAGCTGCTTGGCCTGGCGTGGCTGCTTCAACAGCTTGGCGATGCGCTCCTGCATCTCCAGCGCCGCCTTGTTGGTGAATGTCAAGGCGGCGATGGTACGCGGATCGTAGCCCCGGTCTTCGATCAGATGGGCGATCTTTTGCGTGATCACGCGTGTCTTGCCCGAGCCGGCGCCCGCCAGCACCAGGCAGGGGCCGTCGAGGTAGGTAACCGCTTCGCTTTGGGGGGCATTCAGGCCGAATTGTGGCGCTTTGGACATCAGGGTATTTCCGCAGGGAACAGCAGCCCATTGTAACAGCGTCGCGTCCGCCATTTACACGGCCGGCCGCGCCTGAAAAACAGGCAAGGGCATTGATATATCGCCATGTGGCGCCACCTTGGGCGATTCAATGCGTGCGGCGCAGCCACGCCTGGAGTACCATTCCGGCTATATCGCCCGCGCGCGCCCACTTACCGAATGGCAGTCCTATGAAATTTGAACATCTGATTGAAATCAACGATCCCTTGAATCCACTGATCGACACCTTGACGCTGGAGCAAGTCTGGTGCGGTCTGGTCTTGCGCGCCGAATCGCCCAAGCTGTTCGTGCCGCACCTGGACGCGTGCCAGATCAGCGAGCGCAGCGATGCCGGTTTTGCGCGCAGCCTGCGCTATGGCGAGCTGGTCATCAACGACAAGGTGGTGCTGGTGCCGCAACTGCAGGTACGCTACGAAGTGCTGGCGCAAAAGGATATCAGCGCGTCCTCGCTGGTGATGACGATCGAGATGCCCGATGCAGCGAGCCTGTGGGTGCGTTTCCAGTATGACGACGGCCACGATGCGGCCACCGATGCGGCCAACGCCATGTATGACGATTTCCGCCGCTCGGCCTACCAGGAGTCCGACATCGACACCGTGCGCGTCTTGCGCGAACTGGCAGCAGAAGGCCGCCTCGACGCTGGCCTGCTGAATTAAACTGAACTAAATCCGCGCGCTGCGGCCCCACAGCTGGTCGGGGCGAAACTGCAGCCCCGCCTGCTCTGCGCTGAGCACTTCGCGGATGGCGTGCAAGTCCACGCGCGTATCGCGCCGCAGCGGCACATCCAGGCGCGCGCCGCGCGGGCCGATCAGCGATTGCACGTGCGGCGTGGCAGCGCTCAGGCCCTTGCGCGTGACGACGCCGATTTCCCCATTCAATAGTTTGACGAAGGTGCCGACCGGGTAAATGCCCAGCTCGCGCACCAGCAGGGACGCCAGCGGTGCGTCCAGCGTGGCTTTGTCCGCCATCAGCATTTCGCGCAGGGCCACGTTCGGCAACAAGGGCTTGCGGTAGCTGCGCGCGGAAACCCGGGCGCAATAGCGGTCGGCCAGCATGATCAGCCTAGCGCCGACGCCGATTTGCGCGCCGTCGATGCCCAGCGGATAGCCGCTGCCATCGACATTTTCATGGTGCTGCAGCACCGCCTGCAGCCAGACGCCATCCGTCACGCCAGCCGCACGCAGCAAATTGACCCCCATTTGCGGATGGGCGCGGATATAGGCGCGCTCCGCCGCGTCGAGTGGCCCTTCCTTGTGCTGGAAATGTGCGTGGCGTTCCAGCATGCCCACATTCATGCTCAACGCGGCCAGCACCAGGCTGCGCAGGACGGCCTCATCGAGTTTCAAGGCGCGCGCCAGCAGGGCCGTGATGACGGCCGTGTCGACGCTATGGCGCACGGCAAAGTCGCCCGCGCCCTGGTTGTGCAAGATGCACGCCAGCGCCACGTCGGCGTCGAGCGCAACGGCTTCTTGCACCAGTTGCGCCAGCGGCGCCAGTTGCTCCTGCGCCATGACTTGCCCGGCGGCGATGGCCGGCAAGACCAGCGCCAGGCCCGTGGTGGCCAGGTTCAGCATGCGCAGGGCCGAGGGCGCTTCCTTGGCTGCGCCGCGCGCATCCTCGCTGGCATCGGCGATGATGCCGCGCGCCAGCAGCAGTTCGATCTGCGCCTCGCTGCTGATCACGTGGCCCAGCCTGGCCAGCAAACCGCCCGTCTCGCCGTGCACGTCCCAGGGCAGGGCCAGGCCCAGCGCCAGTTCCCCCGCATAAATGCGCCGAATCTTCACATCGTCTCCATGTCATCGCTAGCACCGCTTTTTACCATCTGGACGGCGGCGCTATATACCAATTGAAATGTTTTTTGCTTTTAATCAATGTTTCAATGTGGCAGCGATGATCGCGCAATCATGCGAGCTTGTCTACATAATTGTTTAAAACGTAAAGTTGTATTAAATTTTCATCAGACGCCAGGCGAGCAATCGGCGCAGCCGGGTGCGTGTTCCGGGTCTTTTTCCAGGTGTAGCGCCAGTTCGCGCAAGGCCGTGCGCACGCCTTCCTCGATGACGGGGTGGTAAAACGGCATCTCGAGCATGGCCGGCACCGTCAGCTGCGCCTGGCAAGCCCAGGCCAGCAAATGACCCAGGTGCTCCGCCCGTGGGCCGATCAGCTCGGCACCAAGGAAACGCTTGCTGCCAAACTCCGCATACACGCGCAGCAAGCCCTGGTTTTGCAGCATCACGCGGCTGCGGCCCTGGTTGCCGAAGGACACGGCGCCCACGACGTAGCGGCCCGCATGGCTGAGGCACAATTGCTGGTACGTCGCGCCCAGGGTGGCGATCTGCGGCTCCGTGAAGGCGATCGTCAAGGGCGTGCGGCGCATGCTTGGTTGCACATCAGGAAAGCGCGCCGCGTTGTCGCCCGCGATGCGGCCCTCGTCAGCTGCCTCGGGCAGCAGCGGCATGGCGTTGTCCGCGTCGCCCGCGATGAAGATGGCGCTCTTGCCGCACTGCATGGTGTGCGGGTCATACAGGGGGATGCCATGGCGGTCGAGCTCGATTTGCGCCGTTTCCAGGCCGATCCGGTCGACATTCGGACGGCGGCCGATGGCGGCCAGCACATAGTCGAACGATTCGGTTTTTTCCTGGCCGGCGCCATCGCGGCTGGTCAGCACGATGGCGCTGCCATCCGGGCTTTTTGCCAGGTGGGCGACGCTGGTCTGGAAGCGGATGTCGAGTTCGCGCGCCAGCACCGCTGCCGCCTCCTGCAAGACCAGCGGATCGGTCAGCTGCGCCACTTTGTTGCCGCGCGCAAACACCGTCACGCGCACGCCGAGCCGGGCCAGCGCCTGGCCCAGCTCCAGGCCGATGACGCCGCTGCCAACCACGGCGAGCGAGCGCGGCAAGTCCGTCCACTCGAACACGGCGTCGCTGGTGATGACGCGCTCGCCCGCCGCCTGCCACTCGGGCGGCACGATGGGCGTCGAACCGGTGGCGATCACCACGCTGGCAGCCTCGACAATGGTGTGTTCATCGACCTGTAGCTTGCCCGGAGCGATGAAACGCGCATGGCCGCGCAGTTTTTCCTCGTCAGCAATCGCATTGACGCCATCGAGCACGAAGCCGACAAAGCGGTCGCGCTCGCTGCGCACCCTGGCCATCACCTGCTGGCCATCGATGCGCACGGGGCCAGCATGCACGCCGAAACCGGGTGCCGCTGTCACCGCATGGGCCGCTTCGGCCGCCGCGATCAAGAGTTTGCTGGGCATGCAGCCCACGCGCGCGCAGGTCGTGCCGTAAGGCCCGCTTTCGATCATCAGCACGCGCTTGCCCTGCATGCGCGCCGCCCTGTGCGCCGTCATGCCGGCCGTGCCGCTGCCGATCACGACCACATCCACTCGTATCGTCTTCATGCTGCTGTTCATCCCGTTCAGATTACTCACAGCGTTCGATACTACCCGTTTGCCAAAAATAAGGTTTTACTTTGCGGCAATATATGCATTAGTATAACTAATCAATTTCAAAATTTATAAGCTGAACTAATGGGATCACTCGATTATCGCGCGCTGGCCGTGCTGGACGCCGTGGCCAGCCATGGCAGTTTCGACAAGGCCGCACTGGCGCTGGGCATCACCCAGTCGGCCGTCTCGCAGCGCATCAAGGCGCTGGAAGACGCCAGCGGGCGCCTGTTGATCATCCGTGGCCAGCCAGCCGTGCCGACGGGGCTGGGCCAGCGCCTGATCGTGCATCACCGCAACGTCAAGCTGATGGAAGCATCGCTCGATATCGACCTGGGCAATAGCGTCAGCATGCCGGAAATCGCCATCGCCATCGATGCCGACAGCCTGGCCACCTGGTTCCCCGACACCCTGCCGGCCCTGCTGGCGCCGCCCCGCTGCCAGCTCGACGTGCGCCTGGCCGACAGCGATGCCGCCTTGCAGATGGTGCGCGACGGCACGGTATTTGGCTGCGTGGCAACGCAGTCCGGCGTGGCGCAGGACGCGGCAGCGGCCACCAGCGTGACGCCGCTGGGCAGCCTGCGCTATGTCTGCGTGGCAACACCGACGTTTGCCGGACACTGGTTTGGCGATGGCTTCAGCAGCGAAGCGGTGCAACTGGCGCCCGCCGTGGTGGGCCAGCACGGCTTGCTGGCGCGTTTCCTGGCGGAACAATTGAACTTGCACGCAGCGTTTCCGCACCACACCTTGCCGGTGGAAGCGGCGCGCCGCGCCTGCGTCCAGGAAAGCCTGGCCTACGGCCTGATGCCGCAGCGCCTGGCCGCGCAGGCGCTGGCGACGGAACGCCTGGTCGACCTGGCGCCGGGCAGCACCCTGGACGTGCCCCTGAGCTGGCACGCCTGGACGCTGGACACGCCATTTACCAAGCTGCTGTCCGAGCAAGTCATCCAGGCGGGCCGCGCCTATTTGAGCTGAATCAAATATCCAGCGGGTCCACTTCCAGCGACCATTTCACGCGCGTCTTCATGGCGCGCAGTTGCGTCAGCCATTCCTTTAAAAACGCCTGCAGGGCGGGCCGCGAGCTTGACTCCAACAGCAGCTGGGCACGGTCGACGTTGTAGACGCGCGTCATGCTCATGGGAATCGGGTCATTGATGGTGATCTGCGGGTGCTCCATGCACTCTTTCGCCGCCTGCAGGAATTCGATGGCGGTGGCCAGTTCGGGCGCTTCGGCGCGCAGCAGGGCCTGGAACAGATACGGCGGCAGCGCCGCCTGCGCCCGCTCTTCGAGCAAGGTGGTGGCGAAATGGTCGTAATCGTGGTTGACCACGGCGTCGTACAGCGGATGGCGCGCATAGCGCGTCTGGATCAGCACTTCGGAAACGCTGCCGCCTTCCGTTTGCGCGGCACGTCCGGCGCGGCCCGCCACTTGCATCAATTGGGCAAACAGGCGCTCGCTGGCGCGGTAATCCTGGGAAAACAGGGCCGTGTCCGGGTTCAAAATGCCCACCAGGGTCAGCCGTTTGAAATCGTGGCCCTTGGCCACCATCTGCGTGCCGATCAGGATATCCACTTCGCCACGGTGGACGGTGTCGAACGCTTCTTGCGCGCTGCCCTTCTTGCGCGTGGAATCGGCGTCGATGCGCAAAATGCGCGCCTCTGGAAACAATTGCTGCAAGCCCTCTTCCACCCGCTGCGTGCCGCGTCCCAGCGGTTGCAAGTCGACGTTGCCGCAGGTGGGGCAATGACGGGGAATGCGCAATTCCAGGCTGCAATGGTGGCAGCGCAAACGGTGTTCGGGTTTGTGCAGCACCATGAACGAGGTGCAGCGCGTGCAATTGCTGATCCAGCCGCACGATTCGCAGCAGATGACGGGAGAATAGCCGCGCCGGTTCAAGAACAGCAGCGACTGCTCGCCCCGCTCCATGCGCAGCTTCAAGGCCGCCACCAGGTGCGAGGTCAAGCCATCCTTGGGCCGGTCGCGCTCCATGTCGAGTATCTTGACGCGCGGCAAGACGGCGTTCTTGACGGCGCGCTCGCGCAATTCGAGCTTGCGGTAGCGCCCCGTCTGCGCGTGGTGCCAGCTTTCCAGCGATGGCGTGGCCGAGCCCAGCACGATGGGAATCTGCAATTGCCAGGCGCGCCACACGGCCAGGTCGCGCGCCGAATAACGCAAGCCTTCCTGCTGCTTGTAGGACGGGTCGTGCTCTTCGTCGATGACGATCAGTTTCAGTTGCGGCAGGGAAGCCAGGATGGCCAGCCGCGTACCCAGCACGATACGCGCCTGGCCCTGGTGCGCGGCCAGCCAGTGCAGCATGCGCTCGCCTTCGGACAGGCTGCTGTGCAAGGTGGCCAGCATGACGCCGGGAAAGCGCGCGCGGATATTGCCTTCCAGCTGCGGCGTCAAGTTGATTTCCGGCACCAGGATCAGGATTTGCGCCGCCTCGTCGCGCGCCAGCACCTGCGCGCAGGCCTGCAAATACACTTCCGTCTTGCCGCTGCCCGTGACGCCGTACAGCAGGGTTGGCTTAAAACCCTGCGCGCCGCCGACGGCGTCGGCCGCCTCTTGCTGTGCCGGGTTGAGCGCCGGCATGTTCAGCGGCGTGCCGTCGTGCGCATCGGGCAGCTTGGCCAGCTTCTTGATGGCGCGGTCGAGCGCCACGGTAGTGAGCACGCGCAAATTTTTAGGTAGCCCCGGCAAGGCCACTTCGCCCAGCGGGCGCTGGTAGTAATCGGCGGCAAAGGCGGCCAGCGCCAGCCATTGCCCGGACAACGGCGCCAGCTGGCTGCGCACGGCCAGCACCTCTTTCAATTTCGCCGCAGGCACGTCGGTGCTGTCGGATACGCCGACGATCAGCCCCATCACCTCGCGCCGGCCAAACGGCACCAGCGCCAGCTGTCCCACCTGCGGCAGCGGCGCTGCGGCACCCGCGTCTGCGCCCACATCCGGCGCCGCGTTCCAGCGGTAATCGAACAGGGCGTTCAAAGGGGTGTCGAGCGCAATTTTCAAGATGCACTGCGTCGTCTGGCACTGCGGCATGGGGGGGATGGCCTATCAGAATAATTAGCGTCAACAACGCGCGGCGCGGCGTCAGGTACCGGCGCGTGCGCCAGCCGGCCATGATACTAGCTCTGCCCGGCAAACACCTAGCGGGCACGCAGCGTCAGCGCGCCGCCCATGGTTATCCTTTCGGCAATTTCAGGCACGCATGCCATGGCGCAGGCCGATGTACGGCTGCAGGCTACTGTCATGCAAGTGACCGGCAATTCTCTGCCATTCGCGCTGGCCCGCTTGCGAAGCCAGGCGGTCGAGCGATGCAATGTTTTCCATCATGGGGAAACACTGGCGCCACGATATGCCTGAGAAACTGCACGCTGGATGCGTTCCCGTCCTTCACCAGAGCGCCAGACTGTGGGATATCGTCCAGGCAAGGACAAGTCTTGCCACAATGCAAATTTTATCAATGCTTTCTTTGCAAGTCGCGAGTGTGCGCAGGGCAATCTTGTCTACCGGAATATATGCCCTCCTTTAGCCAGATAAAAAACAGCATCCTGCCTGAATATGTCTGTGGATAACTTTGTGGACAAAGCAAAATTAACTTCCGAAATAATCTGAATAGAAAAATTTTGCCGCCGTCAAGGGGGCACGAAAGAAAATTTAATCATTTAAAATCAATGACTTAAAAATCGTTGCCCGGGAGGCGAAAAATCGGGTGACTTTCCCCGTGTCTGTGCATAACTGAGCCATTCATGAATTTTTCACACAAGGATAGACGCCATTTGCATGCGCAGATTCCATGTTTTTTATGCTACGCAGAGGCACGTTGCCGCTTCGGCAGAGAAGGCGCTGGCTGGCACGCCCGTTGTCACAAAAGATTATTCAAATATCATGTACTGCAACATGCACTTCAGGTAAAACCTCAGCATCTGCGCTAAGTCTCGGTTAACAAAATACTTTTCAATTTTATCCACAGAATCTGTTGATAACTTTGTGGACAATGAACTTATAAGCCTGCCGGGTAACAGAACAACCTTGCCCATTGCGCCAAGGTTCACACTTTGATGCATTTTTTAGTTCTTAATAATCAAATACTTGCATTGATTCCCCGGGCATGGCTTTTTAACTGCCTTTTATTTCCGCAGCAAAAAAAATTGTGCATAAGTCGGTATTGCGCAGTGCAGGGCAGCCCTGAAAAAAGGCAGGTTTCCTGGGGAAAACCTGCCTTTTTACCGTGCCGGGCGCCTTGCTGGCCCCCGCTGCGATGTTGCTTATTGAATATTACGCGTCGCTGCGCATGGCGCGGCTCATGCTGTGCACCGCTTCCACCATCGCCGCCACCGATTCCGGCGGCGTGAACTGCGAAATGCCATGGCCCAGGTTGAAGACGTGGCCCGTGCCTGCCGATGGCGCGCCAAAGGCGTTGAGCACCTTGGCCACTTCGGCGCGGATCTGCTCCGGGCTGGCAAACAGGATGGCCGGATCGAGGTTGCCCTGCAAGCCCACCTTGTGGCCCACCAGCTGGCGCGCGCGCGTCAGGTTGACGGTCCAGTCCAGGCCCACGGCATCGGCGCCGATGTCGGCGATCTGCTCAATCCACTGCCCGCCGCCCTTGGTAAACACGATGGCGGGAATCTTCACGCCATCCTTGTCGCGCTTCAATTGCGCCACCACTTGCTGCATGTAGGTCAGCGAGAATTCCTGGTAGGCACCGTCGGCCAGCGCACCGCCCCACGAGTCGAAAATCATCACCGCTTGCGCACCGGCATCGATTTGCGCGTTCAGGTATTGCGCCACGGACGTGGCGTTGGTGGCCAGGATGTGGTGCATCAGGTCAGGCCGGTTGTACAGCATCTTCTTGATGGTGTGGAACTCTTTCGAGCCGCCACCCTCCACCATGTAGCACGCCAGGGTCCACGGGCTGCCGGAAAAGCCGATCAGCGGCACGCGGCCGTTCAATTCCGTGCGGATCTGCGTGACGGCCTTGAAGACATAGTCGAGCGATTCCAGGTCCGGCACTTGCAAGGCCATCACGTCTTGCTCGGTGCGCAGCGGGCGCTCGAACTTCGGTCCTTCGCCATCGGCAAAATACAGGCCCAGGCCCATCGCGTCGGGCACCGTCAGGATGTCGGAAAACAGGATGGCCGCATCGAGCGGGAAGCGCTCCAGGGGCTGCAGGGTCACTTCGGTGGCGTAATCGGGATTTTTTGCCAGGCCCAGGAAGGAGCCAGCCCGCTCGCGCGTGGCGCGGTATTCGGGCAGGTAGCGGCCGGCCTGGCGCATCAGCCAGACAGGGGTGTGCTCGGTCGGCTGGCGCAGCAGGGCACGCAGGAAAGTATCATTCTGAAGCGGAGCAAATTGTGGCATGGCAGGCAATCGAGCTTGGAGAAGCGGTATTATCGCATCCAATCGCCGCCATTTCATTGATTCCAGTGCCGCTTTGCAGCATTTCCCGCGCACGCCATGGCTTTCGTTGTGCTTGCCCTTCCATTATCATGATGCACGCTGCCACACGCCTAGCCCCGCCTGGCGGCCCTTGATTCCACCACCCTACGGAGCCCGCATGACCTCGACCGCATCCAGTACGCCCGCCCTGACCGCCCCCTTCGCTACCTGGCCATCGCCGATCAGCGCCGCCGTCGTCGCCGCTGGCGCCTCGCCGCTGACGCAGCTGGCCTTGGGTGGCGCCGATGGCGGCGATGTGTACTGGCTGGCGGGCCGCGCCAGCGAGGCGGGCCGCAATACCCTGCTGCGCCAGCGCGGCGCGCGGGTCGATGAACTCACGCCGGCGCCCTTCAATGTGCGCACGCGCGTGCATGAATATGGCGGCGGCGCGTATTGCGTCGATGGCGACAACGTAGTCTTCTCGCATTTCGCCGACAACCGCCTGTACCGCATCGCCGGCGATGGCGCACCCCAGCCATTGAGCGCGGGCGGCAATACGCGCCATGCGGACTTCGTCGTCGATACGGCCCGCGCGCGCCTGATCGCCGTGCGCGAACAGCATCCGGACGAAGGCCATGCACACCCGGAAAACTGCCTGGCCGCCGTCGGCTTCGACGGGTGCGAAACGGTGCTGGCACGGGGCCACGATTTCTATGCGGCACCGCGTTTGTCGCCGGACGGCAGCCAGCTGGCCTGGATCAGCTGGGACCACCCGCGCCTGCCGTGGCAGGGCACGGAACTGTGGCTGGCCGACGTGCACGCGGACGGCAGCCTTGGCTCGCCGCGCCTGATCGCCGGCGGCACGCGCGAATCGATTTGCCAGCCGGAATGGTCGCCCAGCGGCTTGCTGCATTTCGTTTCCGACAGCAGCGGCTGGTGGAACCTGTACCGCCTGCAGGGCGGCGAGATCGAAGCGCTGTGCCCGATGGAGGCGGAATTTGCCACGCCGCACTGGACCTTTGGCGCCAGCATGTACGGCTTCCTCTCAGCCGACGAGATCGTCTGCACGTATATCCAGGCCGGCATCAGCCAGCTTGCCCTGCTGAGTGTCAGCGCCGCCAAGCTCGAATCGCTGCCCCACCCGTACCAGGAAATCCGCGAACTGCGCGTCGGGCCGGGCTTCGTGGCGCTGCTGGGCGGCAGCCCCACCATCGCGCTGGAACTGGCGCGCATCGACTTGTCGAACAACGAACTGGAAGTGCTGGCCCAATCGATCGGGCAATTGCCCGCGCTGGGCTACCTGTCCGTGCCGCGCAGCTTGAGCTTTCCTAGCAGCAATGGCCGCACCGCTTACGCCTTCTTTTATGCGCCGCAGAACGCCGACGTGCAGGCGCCGGCAGGAACCTTGCCACCCGTCATCGTCATCAGCCATGGCGGCCCCACCAGCATGGCCAGCAATACCCTGAAACTGGCGACACAGTACTGGACCAGCCGTGGCATCGGCGTGCTCGATGTCAACTATGGCGGCAGCAGCGGCTTTGGCCGCGAATACCGCGATGCGCTGCGCGGGCAGTGGGGTATCGTCGACGTGGAAGACTGCATCGCCGGCGCGCGCTACCTGGCGGCCAACGGCCTGGCCGACCCGGAGCGCCTGATCATCCGCGGCGGCAGCGCCGGCGGCCTGACGACCCTGTGCGCGCTGACCTTCCACGACGTCTTCAAGGCGGGCGCCAGCTATTACGGCGTGTCCGACCTGAAGGGGCTGGACCTCGATTCGCACAAGTTCGAATCGCACTACAACGACTACCTGATCGCCTCCCAGCCACAGGCCGAAGCGCTGTACCGCGAACGCTCGCCCATCCACCACACGGATAAATTGTCGCGCCCCATGATTTTCTTTCAGGGCCTGGATGACAAAGTGGTGCCGCCGCAGCAGTCGCAACTGATGGTCGACGCCTTGCAGGCGCGCGGCGTGCCGGTGGCGTATGTGCCACTGGAAGGCGAAGGCCATGGCTTCCGCAAGGCGGAAAACATCGTGCGCACGCTGGAAGCGGAACTGTATTTCTACCAGCGCGTGTTCGGCCTGCCGGTGCCGGCCGGTAACGCCCCCGTGCAGATCGATAACTTGCCTGCATGAACGACCAGCATTTGCTTGACGAATTCGCCGCCCTGGAGCAGCACGAACAGATGATCCTGGCCTTGCTGGCGATCACGGGCGAGCCGGTGGGCAAGCATGCGGTGTATGAACACTTGCAGCGCGCCAATGTGGTCGAGCCAAACGGCACGCCATTTACGCTGGCCGTCGTCACGGGCATGCTGCAGCGCCTGGCGCGCCTGGCGCTGGTTGCCGAAGTGGTGGGGCGCGGCTTTGCCTGCGAGGCGAAGCTGCGCTGGCCCGCCATGCGCGCCGCCATCGAACACCTGGTGTTTCGCGACCTGTGCCAGGCCATCGAACTGATCAATCCCGTGCGCCGCAACTGGGATGGCTATGTGGAGCTGCGCAGCTACCGCCAAGGCGTGGCGCGCCTGCGCATCGCCCTGCTGCGCAATGACGAGGTACGCCAGGTGGCCGCCATCCTGGCCGCCTGCATGGCGTGCTATGAAGCGCAGCAACTGCATCCGCTGATCGAGATTTTCGGCCGACCGTTCGAGCCGGAAATGTTGTCCTTCGTCACGCCGCAACTGCAGGATGACATCCTGGCCGTGCTGCTGGGCAACGCGCCGCGCGAACCAGCCACGGCGCACGCCATCCGTCGCTACGCGCGCGAGCATCATGCGCGCCAGACGGCGGCCGGCGACCATATCGGCGCCGCCTTACCGCTGGCCATGGCCGAGGATGCCCTGCTGTGCGGCGAACTCGACACGGCCGCGCGTTACCTGGCAGGCCAGCAGGGGCCGCAGGTGCTGTTTATCGACAGTAGCATCGCCCTGTTACGCGGCGAACATGCGCACGCCGTAGCGGGCTTCGAGACGGCCCTGAAGGGCCTGCGCAAGGAAGCGGGCAAGCGCAAGCTGTGCTTTACGGGCATCGGCGGCCATCTGTATATGCTGGCCTTGCTGCGCAGCAACGACGCCAAGCTGCTGAAAAACGCGGAAACCTATCTCGATATCGCCCTGCACGCGCAGCCGAACCACGACAGCAGCGTCTACCAGCAACTGCACATGCTGCGCCTGGTGCGCGCCGGCGTGATGCAGGCCGATGGGATACTCACGCGCAACTGGGAAACGGGCTTGCAGGCACAGCTGTTCCAGGGCTTGCTGTACTACTGGCTTGCGCTGCCGCAACTGGCCGAACGCAAGCCCCAGTTGCAGCTGCTGGTACAGCAGGCCGACGCTGCCGGCTACGACTTGATCGCGGCGCAGGCGGCCGGCTTGCTGGGCTTGATGAGCGAGCCGGAACAGGAGCGCTATGCCACAGCCAAGCGGGCGAAACATGGCTTGACGGACATGGCGCCGTGGTTCGAGCGCCAGGAAGCATGGCAGCGCCAGCTGAGCGCCTTGATCAACTTGCAGCAAAATGCCACCGCCGAGGCCAGCGGCAGCGTCTCGCGGCTGGTGTGGCTGGTGGCGTTCGACCCGCGCTTTGGCCTGACGGCCGTGGAAGTGCGCGAGCAAAAGCGCGACGCCCGGGGCGGCTGGAGCAAGGGCCGCGCCATGGGCTTGAAACGCCTGGCCGAAGAGGCAGGCGACATCGATTTCCTCACGCCGCAAGACGCCCGTGCGGCCGGCAGCATCGCGCCGTTCAAGCAGTATTATTCGTCGGCGCCCCGCTATGAAATCGAGCTCGACAAGGCCGCCGTGCTGCTGGCGGGCCATCCGCTGGTGTTCTGGCTGGACAACCCCGACACCCGCGTGGAACTGATCGCCGGCGCGCCGGAACTGTTGATCAAGTCGCACGAGGGGCAATTGTGGCTGGGCATGCAGCCGCCCCTGCCCGACAGCGGCAGCAATGTGGTGGTGCAAAAAGAGACGCCGACGCGCTTGCGCGTGGTGCACATCCTCGACGAGCACCGGCGCATCGGCGCCATCGTCGGGCTGGGCCTGTCCGTGCCCCTGCATGCTGAAAAGCAAGTCATGCAAGCCATCGGCGCCATCTCGTCCATGGTCACCGTGCAATCCGATATCGGCGGCGGCGCGGCCGACGCGCAAATGATCACGGCCGACCAGCGCCTGCACGTGCATTTGCTGCCGTACAGCCAAGGCTTGAAGATGCAAATCCTGGTGCGCCCACTGCTCGACAATGGCGCCTATTACGCGCCGGGCAGCGGCGCCGAAAGCGTGTTTGCCGACGTGGCGGGGCGGGCCGTGCAGGCGCGGCGCGACTTGAACGCCGAGCGCGAAGCGCAGCGCCAGCTGATCGGGCGTTGCCTGGTGCTGGAAGAGGCGCAGGAAGAGCATGGCGAATGGCTGCTGGGCCAGCCTGCCCTGGGCCTGCAATTGCTGGTGGAGCTGCAAGCGCTGGACCCCGCCGCTATCGGCTCCGGTATTGTGCTGGCCTGGCCGGAAGGCGAAGCGATGCGCGTGTCGAAACGCATCGACAGTGGCCAGATGCGCCTCAATATCAAGAGCGAAAAAGACTGGTTTGCCGCCAGCGGCGAAGTGCAGATCGATGAAGACAAGGTGATGGATCTGCGCGCCTTGTTGGACTTGATGCAGAACAATAAGAGCCGCTTCGTGGCCTTGGGCGACAACCAGTTCCTCGCCCTCAGCGATGAATTGCACCGCCGCCTGTCCGAACTGGCCGCGTATGGCGAGGTGCATGCCGACGGCGTGCACATCCACCCGCTGGCCGCCTTCGCACTGGAAGAACTGGCGAATGACGCGGGCGGCGTGAAAGCCGACAAATTATGGCGCGAACACTTGCTGCGCCTGCGCGCACTCGACGACCTGACGCCGCAGTTGCCCAGCACCTTGCAGGCGGACTTGCGCGACTACCAGCTGGCCGGCTTCGAATGGCTGGCGCGCCTGGCGCACTGGGGCGTGGGCGCCTGCCTGGCCGACGACATGGGGCTCGGCAAGACCTTGCAGGCGCTAGCCCTGATCCTGGCGCGCGCGCCAAACGGCCCCACGCTGGTGGTGGCCCCCACGTCCGTGTGCATGAACTGGATCAGCGAGGCGCAGCGCTTCGCGCCCACGTTGAAGGTGAAACTGTTTGGCGCGGGCGACCGGGCCGACATGCTGGACAGCTTGCAAGCGTTCGATGTAGTGGTGGCCAGCTATGGCTTGCTGCAGCAGGAAGCGGCCCTGTTTGCCGGCGTGCACTGGCATACGATCGTGCTGGACGAAGCGCAGGCGATCAAGAATGGCGCCACCAAGCGCTCACAAGCCGTAATGGCGCTGCAAGGAGACTTCCGCATGGTGGCCAGCGGCACGCCGCTGGAAAACCACTTGGGCGAATTGTGGAATCTATTCCGCTTCATCAACCCTGGTTTGCTGGGGACGCTCGACCAGTTTAACTTGCGCTTCGCCGGGCCGATTGAGAAAGATCAAGACAAGCGGGCGGCGGCCGGCGCGCGGCTGCGCCTGCGGCGATTGATCGCGCCGTTCATCTTGCGCCGCACCAAGACGCAAGTGCTGTCGGAATTGCCGTCGCGCACGGAAATCGTGCTGGAAGTGCAGCTCTCGCCGCAGGAAACGGCGCTGTATGAATCCTTGCGCCGCGAAGCGCTGGAAAAGCTGGCCATGGTGGAAGGGCCGGCGTCGAAGAAAGCCATCCAGATCCTGGCCGAGATCATGAAGCTGCGCCGCGCCTGCTGCAATCCGCAACTGGTGGCGCCCGAGCTGGGCCTGGCCAGCAGCAAGCTGGCGGCGTTTGCGCAGCTGCTGTCGGGTTTGCTGGAAAACCGCCACAAGGTACTCGTCTTCAGCCAGTTCGTTGACCATTTGACCTTGCTCCGCCAGCACCTGGAACAGCATGGCGTGGCCTATCAATACCTCGATGGCGCCACGCCGATGCAGGAGCGCAAGCGCCGCGTCGATGCCTTCCAGGCTGGAGAGGGAGATGTCTTCCTGATCAGCCTGAAGGCGGGCGGCATGGGCATCAACCTGACGGCGGCCGATTACGTGATCCACATGGACCCATGGTGGAACCCTGCCGTGGAAGACCAGGCCTCGGACCGCGCCCACCGCATGGGGCAATTGCGTCCTGTTACCATTTACCGCCTGGTGGCGAAACACACGATCGAAGAGGGCATCGTCGAATTGCACCAGCACAAGCGCGACCTGGCCGACAGTCTGCTGGAAGGCAGCGATGCTGCGGCGCGCATGTCGGCCAGCGACATGCTGGGCATGCTGCAGGAGGGGCTGAAAAAATAAACGGCGAGCCCCGTTCCGTGCGATTATTCCTGTTTCTTCGTCCCAGCTTGCCATGACCGACTTTATCGCCAACAGCGCCGGCCCGCGCGCCACCTTCTTGTGTGGCAAATCCTGGACCGCCTACACCAGCACCTTTATCATTGCCGTGCTGCTGTTTTTCGCCGCCCTGCCGCTGGCCTTCAAGTACAACGCGCGCGCCGCCTTCGTGGTGCTGATCGGCTCGGCCCTGATCGTCGGCTACCGCCTGCTGACTATCCGCAGCTACCAGTTGTATTACGACGAGGCTGGCGTCTGGCTGGCGTCCGGCATCTTGCCGTGGAAAAAGAAATTGACGGGCATCAAATGGCGCGACATGGCTGTAGCCGTCTATGAAACCAACTTCTGGAGCTGGCTGTTCCAGTCCTACACGGTGCGCGTCAGCCAGCGCACTCCCCAGGCAAGCGAGATCCACGCTACCGGCATGGCGCGCGGCAAGGATGCCGTGACGGCCCTGAATGCGCGTCACCAAGAGATGCTGCGCGGCAGCGCCGTCGTCGTCTAGATCAGCGAAGCTGGCAGCGCGCGCGCAAAAATCTGCGCAGCGGCGGCAATTAATGCTAATCTTTGGCCGCCCTGGCAAGCAAAGCCAACCTTTCAATAGTTGTTTGTTGCCTATATTGTCAGTTTATTCTTTGCTGATAATGACAAACCTCAAAATATTCAAGAGATAAACGATGCTGATAAAAAATAAAGTTGCGCTCGCCGCATTGATGCTGGCTTTCACCCTGACCCCAGCCAGCGCCGCCAAAAAACCGCAGAAAAACGGCAAGGCGGGTACCAGCAGCAGCAAGAAAAAAGCCGTTGCCAAGAAAGCCGTTGTCGTCGGCGCGGCCACGGTAGCGACCGCCGCGGCCGTCGCCAACGAGACCAGCAGCGACCGTTCCATGAATAACCTCAGCGGCCAGTTCCTGACGGCCCTGTGGCGCCAGGATCCGGAAAGCGCGATTGCCGCCGGCAAATACGACGGCGCCGCCAACCTGAGCATTCCAGACGCCGCCAGCCGCCAGAAACAGCTGGCCTTCATCGCGGAATGGCAGGGCAAGTTCGGCAAGTTGAATGCGAGCAAAATGTCGGACAAGCAACGTACCGACCTGGCCTTGCTGACAAACAAATTGCAATCGGACCGCTGGTACCTGACCACCTTCCGCGAATTCGAATGGAATCCGGCCCAGTACAACGTGGCCGGCACGCTCGACTTCATCCTGAATACGGAATACGCTTCGCAGCCGCAGCGCCTGCGCACCTTGCTCAAGCGCATCGCCACCGTGCCGCAATACTATGCGGCCGCGCGCGCCAGCATTGTCAACCCCACGCGCGAACACACGCAGCTGGCCATCGCCCAGAGTGCTGGCGTGCTGAGCGTGCTCGACGACTTGAACAAGACGGCGCAGGGTTCCATCCTGACACCGGCCGAGAAGCAGCTGTACAACGCCCGCATCGCGGCGGCGCGCACGGCCGTGCAAGGCTATGCTGGCTGGCTGACGGAACAGGATGGCGCGCTGGCGCAAAACGGCAGCGCGCGTTCCTTCCGCATCGGCAAGGATCTGTACGAGCAAAAATTTGCCTACGATATCCAGGCTAGTGTCAGCGCCGAGCAGATGTACCAGAAGGCCTTGGCCGCGCGCGAAAAGTTGCTGGAGCACATGGACAGCCTGTCCGATGAGCTGTGGAGCAAGACCATGGGCAATACGGCCAAGCCGGCTGACCGCACGGCGAAGATCGGCATGGTGATCGACAAGCTGTCCAGCAACCATGTGGCCGCTGCCGATTTCGTACCGGAAATCCGCCGCCAGATCCCGGAATTGCAGGAATGGGTAACCAGCCACAACCTGCTGACGATGGATCCGAAAAAGCCCCTGGTCGTGCGTGAAACGCCGATGTACCAGCGCGGCGTGGCTGGCGCCAGTATCGAAGCGCCCGGTCCTTACCGTCCGCAAGACCGCACCTATTACAACGTGACGCCGCTCGACGGCGAAACGCCGGCACAGGCAGAAAGCAGCTTGCGCGAATACAACCACTGGATCTTGCAGATTCTGAATATCCACGAAGCCATCCCCGGCCATTACACGCAGCTGGTGTACGCCAACAAGTCGCCGTCGCTGATCAAGTCCATCTTCGGCAATGGCGCCATGATCGAAGGCTGGGCCGTGTATGGCGAACGCATGATGCTCGAATCGGGCTACGGCAACAACGCACCGGAAATGTGGCTGATGTACTCGAAGTGGAACTTGCGCAGCGTCACCAACACCATCCTCGACTACAGCGTACACGTGCTGGGCATCACCGAACCGCAGGCGCTGGACCTGCTGACGCGCCAGGCCTTCCAGACGCAGCGTGAAGCCACGGAAAAATGGCGTCGCGTGCAGTTGAGCTCGGTGCAGCTGACCAGCTATTTCAGCGGCTACAGCGAAATCATGGAGTTGCGCGAACAGCGCAAGCAAGCCCTGGGCAGCAAGTTCGTGCTGAAGGATTTCCATGAGCAATTCCTCAGCTACGGCAGCGCGCCCGTCAAAGTCATCAAGGAATTGATGAATTGATGAATTAACGCACGAATATCTTCACCTTCAAGGGGCGCTGCGGCGCCTTTTTTTATCTTTTCGCCACCGTTTGCGCCAGCGCAAACCACGCTGCCCCATCCGCTCTAGGCTGACTGGAAGGCAGGCGCCACCGCTCTCCTCACTGGCAATTGCCGTTTTTTCTGCTAGGTTGGAACATAGGAGCTGGAACAGAAATTCGCTACCAGGATAGATACCCTGGATCAGAAATGCGATGGCCGCCTGGAACGCATGGACTTGCGCCAGGGCGCGGTCATGAAACACGTGTACTGGATGATGAGCACCTTGATCCTGCTCAATCTGGGCATCCTCAGCAAAGTGATGCTGCAGTAAGTGCCGCCCACTTCACCGGCAATGAAAAAGCCGCTGCTCCTTGGTGGAGGTCAGCGGCTTTTGCACGTATTGCTTGCCGTCTAGGACGCTTCTTCAGGCGCCTGAGTGGCCTTGACGAAGATCGGCGCCACCAGCAAGCCCAGTTCGAACAGCAAGCACATCGGGATGGCCAGCGAGAACTGGCTGACCACGTCCGGCGGCGTGACGATGGCGGCGATGACGAAGGCGCCAACGATCACGTACGAGCGCATTTCCTTGAGTTTCGCGACGGAAACGAGCCCCATGCGCACCAGAATGACGACGACCACGGGCACTTCGAAGGTGGCGCCAAAGGCCAGGCACATAGACATGACGAAATCGAGATAGTTTTCAATATCGGGCGTGACGGCAATCGACGACGGCGAAAAGTCGCTAATGAAGTGAAACACGCGGCCAAAGACAAAGAAGTAACAGAAGGCCACGCCGGCGATGAACAGCAGGGACGAGGAAATGACCAATGGCGCGATCAGGCGTTTTTCATGCGTGTACAGGCCGGGGGCGATGAAGGCCCACATCTGGTACAGCACCCATGGCAAAGCGACAATGAAGGCGATCACCAGGGTGACTTTCATCGGCACCAGGAAGGGGGAAATGACGCCAGTGGCGATCATTTTCGAGCCGGCCGGCAGCGAGGCGATCATCGGCGCGGCAATAAAGTCGTAGATCTGCGACGGGCCGGGCCAGTAAAACAGCACGGCGCAGACGATGGCGATGCCGATCGAGGCCTTGACCAGGCGGTTGCGCAGCTCGACCAGATGCGAGATAAAGGTTTCTTCCACCGGGGATTTGCTACTCATGAGTAAAAGGAGGAGGAAGTGGCGCGGGGACGAAAACGCGCCACGCGGGCGGCCGCCGACTGCACGTGCAGTTTGCCGCCATGGCGCTGCTTGTACCAGCCTGGGATGGCGGAGTTGCGCACCAGTTTCTTGCGGCGAAATTCACGCGCCTTGCGGGCCAGGTCATCGTTGGTAGCGCGCAACATGGCTTCGTGGGCGTCGTGTTGCCCGTCTTCATGTCCCGCATACGCTGCCGTATCGCCACGCCAGGCGTTTTCCACCTCGGCCAGGTTGCCGGAAATCGAGTTTTCCACGCCATGCATGGATTTCTCCACGCTTTGCTTGACGGAATGGGCCGCATCCTGCACTTCCTTCTGCAGGTTTTTCAGCTCTTCGAGCTCGATTTCACGCGTGACTTCGGATTTCACCTGGTTCAGATAGCGTTGCGCGCGGCCATACAGGGTACCGACCATGCGCGCTACTTTCGGCAGCTTTTCAGGGCCGATGACTATCAGTGCAACCACGCCGATGATGGCGATTTTAGAGAGACCGAGATCGATCATAAGCGGACAAGGCCTGTTACCGGACGAGGCAAGCGCCCCGCCACGCTATCAGGACTTGTTTTTCTCTTTCGTTTCGACATCGATGGTGGTCTTGTCGGCCACTTGCGATGGCGCAGCAGGAGGAGTGTTGGCTGCCGGGGCATCATCTTCGCCCTTGACGCCATCCTTGAAGCCTTTGACGGCCTTGCCGATATCACCGCCCATATTGCCCAGTTTCTTGGTGCCGAAAACCAGCATCACAATAACCAGGACGATCAGCCAGTGCCAAATACTCAATGAACCCATCATATTCTCCTTGCGGGACGGTGCCCGAATAGCGTCAACCAATGCCGATAGTATACACGCGAACCCGGCGTGCGGCGAAATCAGTGCTGGCCGCGCCACGGACGGGGGCCGCCGTACACATGCATGTGCAGGTGATACACCTCTTGTCCGCCATTCGGGCCGCTGTTGATCATGGTCTTGAAGCCGCCCGACGGCACGCCATCGGCATCATAGCTGACGGCGCAGCCGAACTCGGCCGCGAGCTTTGGCGCCAGGCGCAGCAGCTTGCCCAGCACTTCCGTATGGCTGTCGTCGCAGTCGGACAGGCTGGCCACGTGGCGTTTCGGGATCAGCAGCAGGTGCACGGGGGCAGCCGGGTTGATGTCCTTGAAGGCCAGCAAGTCTTCGTCTTCATACACGATGGACGAAGGAATTTGTTTTGCAGCAATCTTGCAGAAAATGCAGTTATCCACGTACGCTCCTTCGTGTCAGTGTTTGTCCGCTTCGCCGGCGTCGCGCAGCTCATCCTTGCGCGCGGCCTTCTCTTCGAGGCCGGACAAGCCTTCGCGGCGCGCCAGCTCGTCGAGCACCTGTTGTGGCGTCAAGTCGAACTGGGCCAGCATCACCAGCGTGTGAAACCACAGGTCGGCGCACTCGTACAAGACTTTCGACGGGTCGTTGTCGCGCCGCGCATCCTTGGCGGCCATCACCGTTTCCGTCGCTTCTTCGCCGATTTTTTTCAAGATCGCATCATCGCCCTTGGCAAACAGGCGTGCGACATACGAAGTGGCAGGGTCGCCGCCATTGGCCGGCTTGCGCGATTCAATCACGGCAGCCAGGCGCTTTAAAGTTTCACTCATTTTTTCTTGGTTTCCGCGTAGATCGTTTCAGGGTCTTTCAGCACCGGGTCGGTAACTTGCCATTCGCCAATTTTCTCGTCGCCTTCGAACTTCTGGAAGAAACACGAGTGGCGGCCCGTATGGCAGGCGATGCCGCCGGCCTGCTCGATTTTCAGCAAGACCACGTCTTCGTCGCAATCGAGGCGGATTTCCAGCACCTTTTGCGTATGGCCCGATTCCTCGCCCTTGTGCCAGAGTTTCTTGCGCGAGCGGCTCCAGTACACGGCTTCGCCCAATTCCACCGTGCGCGCCAGGGCGTCGCGGTTCATCCAGGCAAACATCAGCACGTCATTGCTGCCCGCTTCCTGCGCGATCACCGGCACCAGGCCGTGTTCGTCCCATCTGACCTTTTTCAGCCACTTGGCATTGCTCGATACCATCGTTGCGTTTTGCATATTATTCTATCCTTCTGACTTCTTTACGCCAGGCGCATGGGAATGCCCTGCTGCGCCATGAAACGCTTGGCTTCCTGCACCGTGTGCTGGCCATAGTGGAAGATGCTGGCGGCCAGCACGGCATCCGCGCGGCCCACCTTGATGCCGTCGACCAGATCCTGCAAGCCGCCCACGCCGCCCGAGGCGATGACGGGAATGCCCACGGCGTCGGACACGCCGCGCGTCAGTCCCAGGTCGAAGCCTACCTTGGTGCCGTCGCGGTCCATGCTGGTGAGCAAGATTTCCCCCGCACCCAGGCTTTCCATTTTACGCGCCCATTCGAACGCATCGAGGCCCGTGGCATTGCGTCCGCCGTGGGTAAATACTTCCCACTTGCCGGGCGACACTTGCTTGGCATCGATGGCCACGACGATGCATTGCGAGCCGTGCTTTTGCGATGCCTCAAACACCAGCTGCGGATTCGTCACGGCCGAGGTGTTGATGCTGACCTTGTCGGCGCCCGCGTTGAGCAGGCGGCGCACGTCTTCCACCACGCGCACGCCGCCGCCCACCGTCAGCGGAATGAATACTTGCGACGCCACCGCTTCGATGATGTCGAAGATCAAACCGCGGTTGTCGCTCGAGGCAGTAATATCGAGAAAAGTGATTTCATCGGCGCCCTGCTCGTCATAACGGCGGGCAATTTCCACCGGGTCGCCGGCGTCGCGCAATTGCGTGAAATTGACGCCTTTGACGACGCGGCCATTGGTCACGTCGAGGCAGGGGATGATACGTTTTGCAAGCATGATGGTATCCAGATTGTCGCCAGGCCAGGGCATGCGCACGCACGCCCCGGCCGGGCTGGCTTAAACGGCGGCGTCGGTCAGCTCGTCGGCGCGTTCTTGCGCCTGCGCCAGGTCGATCGTGCCTTCATAGATGGAGCGGCCGCAGATCACGCCTTCGATGCCTTCGGCCTGGACCGCGCACAGCGCTTCCACGTCGCCGATATTATGCAGGCCGCCCGAAGCGATGACGGGGATCTTGACCGCTTGCGCCAGCTTGACGGTGGCTTCGATATTGATGCCGCCCATCATGCCGTCGCGGCCAATGTCCGTGTAGATGATCGATTCGACGCCATACGCCTCGAATTTCTTGGCCAGGTCGATCACTTCGTGGCCCGACATCTTGCTCCAGCCATCCGTTGCCACTTTGCCATCCTTGGCATCGAGGCCGACGATGATGTGGCCCGGGAAAGCGCTGCAGGCATCGTGCAGGAAACCGGGGTTTTTCACGGCCGCCGTGCCGATGATGACGTAGCTGATGCCAGCGTCCAGGTAGCGTTCGATGGTGTCGAGGTCGCGGATGCCGCCGCCCAGCTGCACGGGGATTTCCTCGATGTCATGCTCCAGGGCGAAATCCTGCACGGCCTTCAGGATGGATTTGACGGCGCCTTCGTTCTTCGGCTTGCCGGCAAAGGCGCCGTTCAGGTCGACCAGGTGCAGGCGGCGCGCGCCTTGCTTGAGCCAATGGAGGGCCATGTCGGCCGGGTTTTCGGAAAATACGGTGGCAAGTTCCATATCGCCTTGTTTCAGGCGTACGCAGTGACCGTCTTTCAGGTCGATGGCGGGAATAAGCAGCATGGTCAGTGTGGTGTATGAGTGAGTGAGGAGCGAAAAAAAGCCGGAAAGGTCACGAAGGTACGTCAATAAGGAACGTCAAGGTTGCCAGTGAACGAAGTTCTTGTACAGCTGCAAGCCAGCGGCAGCGCTTTTTTCAGGATGAAACTGTGTCGCGAAAATATTATCACGGGCGACGGCGCAGGCAAACGGCGCACCGTAGACAGTCTCGCCGACCGTGTGTTCTGCCACTTGAGGCTGAGCAAAATAACTGTGCACAAAGTAAAAATAAGCATTGTCGGCAATGCCATCCCACATCACATGGGACGCCGTTTGCCGCACCTGGTTCCAGCCCATTTGCGGCACCTTGAAGCGCGAGCCGTCTTGCTGCACTTGGCCGTCGAGCTGGAAACGCACGACTTTGCCTGGCAGCAAGCCCAAACCGGCTGCATCGCCCTCTTCGCTACGCTCGAACAGCATTTGCTCGCCGATGCACACGCCCAGCACGGGCTTGCTGGCGGCAGCGCGCAGCAGCGCTTCCTGCACACCTGATTCGCGCAGGCTGCGCATGCAGTCGGGCATCGCGCCCTGGCCCGGCAGGACGATGCGGTCGGCGCTGTCGATATCGGCCGGCACGCCGGAAATACGCACATCGGCTTCGGGCGCGACGGCGCGCAGCGCTTGCGCCACCGAGCGCAAATTGCCCATGCCGTAATCCACCACCACAATTTTCTTCATGTGTTTGATCTCAGAATCTACAGTGTATCGAGGGCGGCGCTTACAGGCTGCCCTTGGTCGATGGAATGATGCCGGCCGCGCGCTCATCGAGCTCGGCAGCCATGCGCAGCGCGCGGCCAAAAGCCTTGAACACGGTTTCGCATTGATGGTGGGCATTCGTGCCGCGCAAGTTGTCGATATGCAAGGTCACGCCGGCATGGTTGACGAAGCCGCGGAAAAATTCCAGCGTCAGGTCGACGTCGAAGCCGGCGATCATGGCGCGCGTAAACGGAATGTGGTATTCGATGCCCGGGCGGCCCGAGAAATCGAGCACCACGCGCGACAGCGCCTCGTCCAGCGGCACGTAGGCATGGCCGTAGCGGCGGATGCCCTTCTTGTCGCCGATGGCCTTGGCCACTGCCATGCCCAGGGTGATGCCGACGTCTTCCACCGTGTGGTGGTTGTCGATATGCACGTCGCCCGTCGCTTCAATGTCCAGGTCGATCAAGCCGTGGCGGGCGATCTGGTCCAGCATATGGTCGAGGAAAGGCACGCCGGTATTCAGCTTTTGCTGGCCGGTGCCGTCAAGATTGAGGGCGACGCGAACTTGCGTCTCATTGGTGTTACGCGTGATTTCTGCGGTGCGGTTCATGGAGGGACTCTGGCGATTAGCTAAACGAGGGATGCCTTGAAGGCATCGAAAAAAAGGGAATTCTCTTCCGGGGTGCTGACGCTGATGCGCAGGCAATTGGCCAGCACAGCATGCATTTTACGCATATTTTTAATTAAAACCCTGCGGGCAAGCAGTTTTGCGCAAACATCGTCGGCATCAGCCACACGAATCAGAAGAAAATTTGCCTTCGAGGGAAATACCGTCACGCCGGGCAATTCTGCCAGGCGCAGCGCCAGTTCGTCGCGCGCGCTGTTGAGCAGGGCTGCCTGCGCATTCAACACCTCGAGGTGCTCAAGCGCGAATTCGGCTGCCGCCTGCGTCAGCACATTGACATTGTACGGCGGACGCACTTTCTCGAACTGTTCCAGCAGGGCCGGCGCGGCCGACATATAGCCCAGGCGGATGCCGGCCAGGCCCAGTTTCGACACGGTGCGCATCACCACCAGGTTCTCGAACTCGGGCAGGCGGCCCATGAAGCTCTGCTTCGCGAACGGTTCATAGGCTTCGTCGACGACGGCGATGCCGGTGTCGCCCAGGGCGGCAAGGATGCGCTCGATATCGGCGCTGGCAAACAGGTTGCCGGTCGGATTGTTCGGGTAGGCCAGGAAGACCAGCGCCGGGCGGTGCTTTTCAATCGCCGCCAGCATGGCGTCCATGTCCAGGCTGAAGTCGGGCTGCAGGGGCACGCCGACGAAGTCCATGCCGGCAAACTGCGCCGAGCGGCCATACATGACGAAGGCGGGCACGGGTGCCAGCAGCACGGCGCGGCGGTCCCGCTCCTGGTGCGCGCAGGCCATGGCCAGGATCGAGATCAGTTCATCGGAGCCGTTGCCCAGCATGACGTCGTAGCCGGCTGGCACGCCGAGCTTGGCGCAAATGGCCGCCTGCAGGCTGGCATAGGAAGGCGGATAGCGGTTCAGCACCGCGCCGGCCAGGCGCACGCCCAGTGCATCGCGCAAGTGCTGCGGCAGCAGATACGGGTTTTCCATCGCATCGAGCTTGATATAGCCGCTGGCATCAGCTACCTGATAGCTGCCAATGGCCCGCACATCGGGCCGCACGGTGTTGCTGATTAACTGATCGAGGAAAGACATTGCTGCAAACACTCCTGAATAAAATAGGGGAACTAAAGGGCCGCGCTACAGGGCCACGTCTTCCGGCATGGCAGCGCTGCGCGCCTTGCGGGCCGGGGCTTTTTTCACTGCCGGTGCCTGCTTCGCCGCTGCCGGCTTTTTCGCCGCCGCCTTGGCCGCCTTCGGCGCGGCCGCTGCCGCGCGGCGCTTGGCCGGCGCCTTTTTTTCGGCAGGCACTGCGGGTGGCGCGTGCATGTCCCGTTCCAGCACCGCCAAGCGCTGTTCGATGACGGCGCAGTAATCGGGATTCAATTCAAAACCGACGAAATCGCGCCCGCAGCGCTTCGCCGCCAGCGCCGTCGTGCCGCTGCCCATGAACAGGTCGAGCACCACGCCACCGGGCGGGCACGAAGCCTTGACCATGCGCTCGATGATTTCAAGCGGCTTTTGCGTCGGGTGGTCGGCCCGCTCCGGGTGTTCCTTGTGCAGGCGCGACACGCTCCACAAGTCTTTCGGGTTGTAGCCCACTTCCAGCCATTTCGCGCCGATGAAGATCGAGCGCGAACGGGCTTTCTTGGTGGCCGCGTCGTAGGCGATGCGCACCGCGTCAAGGTCGAAGTAGTAATCCTTGCGCTTGACGAAGAAGCCGATGGTGTCGTGCACCGATGAAAAGCTGCGCACGCTGCCGCCCATGGACGGCACGCGGCGGTCCCAGATGATTTCGTTCATCATCGCCATGCGCTGTTTCAGCATGACGAAGATCTCCGGCGAATAGCGCCAGGTGAGAAAAATATACAGGCTGCCGTTGGCTTTCAGCTTGGGCAGCGCCGCATCGATCCATTGCTCCGTCCAGCGCAGGTAGTCCGCCACCGACTGCTGGTCCGAGGTATTGCCGTAATCCTTGCCCAGGTTGTACGGCGGGTCCGTCAGGATCAGGTCCACCGAGCCATCGGGAATGCGCGCCAGGCCCGCCAGCGCGTCTTCGCAATAAACCTGGTTGACCCAGTCCGGCCGCTCCGCCGCTGCCATCATGGCTGCGGCTTCAGGCGCAGTTCGGCACTGCGCGCGTGGGCTTGCAAGCCTTCGCCATACGCCAGGGTGGCGGCGACACGGCCCAGGGTTTGCGCGCCCGCCTCACTGACATGAATGATGGACGAACGCTTCTGGAAGTCATACACCCCCAGCGGCGAGGAAAAGCGCGCCGTGCGCGACGTCGGCAGCACGTGATTGGGACCGCAGCAATAGTCGCCCAGCGATTCGGACGAGAAGCGGCCCAGGAACATGGCACCCGCATGACGGATCTGCTCGGCCCACTGCTGCGGGTTTTCCGCCGAGATTTCCAGGTGTTCTGCGGCGATGGCGTTGGCGATTTCACACGCCTCTTCCATGCTGCGCACCTTGATCAGGGCGCCGCGGTCGGCCAGCGAGGTGCTGATGGTGGCCTGGCGCGGCATCGTCGGCAGCAGCTTTTGGATGCTTTCTTCGACCCTGGCGATGTAATCGGCGTCGGGGCACAGCAGAATCGCTTGCGCCAGCTCGTCGTGCTCGGCCTGCGAGAACAGATCCATGGCGACCCAGTCCGGGTCCGTGGTGCCGTCGCACAGCACCAGGATTTCCGACGGCCCGGCGATCATGTCGATGCCGACAATGCCAAACACGCGGCGCTTGGCAGCGGCCACATAGGCGTTGCCCGGGCCGACGATTTTATCCACGGCGCCTATCGTCTGCGTGCCGTAGGCCAGCGCGCCAACGGCTTGCGCGCCGCCGATGGTGATCACGCGCGTCACGCCGGCAATCGCGGCGGCGGCCAGCACCATCTGGTTCTTCACGCCGTCCGGCGTCGGCACTACCATGATGATTTCGCCCACGCCCGCCACATGCGCGGGAATGGCGTTCATCAGCACCGACGATGGGTAGGCGGCCTTGCCGCCCGGGACATAGATGCCGACGCGGTCGAGCGGCGTGATCTTCTGCCCCAGCACCGTGCCATCGGGTTCGGTGTAGCTAAAACCGCGCAGTTCTTCGCGCTGGCGTTCGTGGAAGGCGCGGATGCGCTGCGCGGCAATCTGCAACGCTTCGCGCTGGGCCGACGGCAAGCCGTTCAAGGCTGCCTGTAATTCGGCTTGCGAAATATCAAAGGCCGCCATTTCCGCCGCGCCGCCATGCGGGATGCGGTCGAAACGGTTGGTGTATTCCAGCACGGCGGCGTCGCCCCGCGTTTTCACATCGGCCAGGATTTTTTCGACCGACGTTTCAATCGCTGCATCGGTACCCGCCTCGAACGCCAGCAGCGTATCGAGCGATTGTTGGAAACCTTCCTGGCTTGAATCGAGCTTGCGTATCTGTATCGGCATAATCGTCTCCCTGCTGTTTATCTGCTCTGCGAAGCGCGTTCGAACGCCTCGATGATCGGCTGCAAGCGCTCGCGCTTGAGCTTGAGCGCTGCCTGGTTGACCACCAGGCGCGACGAGATTTCCATGATGTGCTCGACCTCGACGAGGTTGTTCGCGCGCAAGGTGCTGCCCGTGCTGACCAGGTCGACGATGGCGTCGGACAGGCCCACCAGCGGCGCCAGCTCCATCGAACCATACAGCTTGATCAGGTCGACGTGCACGCCCTTGGCGGCGAAATGCTCGCGCGCCGTGTGCACGAACTTGGTGGCCACGCGCAGGCGCGCGCCCTGGTGGACGGCCTTTTCGTAGTCAAAACCGGCCTGCACCGCCACCGACATGCGGCAGGCGGCGATATTCAGGTCGATCGGCTGGTACAGGCCTTCGCCGCCGTGTTCGAGCAAGACATCCTTGCCCGCCACGCCAAAGTCGGCCGCGCCGTACTGCACATAGGTTGGCACGTCGCTGGCGCGCACGATGATGACGCGCACGTTCGGATCGTTGGTGGCCAAAATCAGCTTGCGCGACGTCTCCGGGTTTTCCAGCACCTTGATGCCGGCCGCTTCCAGCAGCGGCATGGTGTCCTCAAAAATGCGGCCCTTCGACAGCGCCAGTATCAGCTGGGAGTTGTCGCCGTTGTTCGATCCGTTCATGCTTGTTCCTTTTCTTCTTTTTACTTGATACGAACAATGTTCGCGCCCACGGCCGACAGCTTCACTTCCATGCGGTCGTAGCCGCGGTCGAGGTGATAAATGCGGTCGATCAGCGTTTCGCCATCGGCGGCCAGGGCCGCGATCACCAGCGAGGCCGAAGCGCGCAGGTCGGTCGCCATCACGGGCGCGCCGCGCAGCTGCTTGACGCCGGCGATGATGGCCGTGTTGCCTTCGATGGTGATGTCGGCGCCCAGGCGGTTCATTTCCTGCACGTGCATGAAACGGTTCTCGAAAATCGTCTCGGTGACGCGGCTGGCGCCATTGGCGATGGTATTGACGGCCATGAACTGCGCCTGCATGTCGGTCGGGAAGCCCGGATATTCCGTGGTGCGGAAGCTGACGGGGTTCGGACGGGCCGACATCTCGGCGCGGATCCAGTCGGCGCCGAAGGTCATCGTCAGGCCCATGGCGCGCAGCTTGTCGAGCGCCGCATCGAGGATGTCGGTGCGCACGTTGCGCAGGGTGATATCGCCACCGGTGGCCGCCACGGCGCACAGGAAGGTGCCCGTTTCGATACGGTCGGCGATGACCGCGTGCGAGGCGCCATGCAGCGCATCGACGCCCTGGATCACCAGGCGGCTGGTGCCGATGCCGTCGATCTTCGCGCCCATGGCCACCAGCAGGTGCGCCAGGTCGGTCACTTCCGGTTCGCAGGCGGCGTTTTCCAGGATGGTCTCGCCTTCGGCCAGGGTCGCGGCCATCAGCAGGTTCTCGGTGCCGGTGACGGTGATCATGTCGGTGACGATGCGCGCGCCTTTGAGCTTGGCGCACTTGGCGTAGATGTAGCCCGCTTCAATGCGGATTTCGGCGCCCAGCGCTTCCAGGCCCTTGATGTGCTGGTCGACCGGGCGCGAACCGATGGCGCAGCCGCCCGGCAAGGACACCTTGGCTTCACCGAAGCGCGCCAGCATGGGGCCCAGCACCAGGATCGAGGCGCGCATGGTTTTCACCAGTTCATACGGCGCTTCCAGGGAGGTGATGGCGCTGCCGTTCAAGACCACGCGGTCGCCGTCGTGCTGCACTTTCAGGCCCGTCTGGCCCAGCAGCTTGAGCATGGTGGCGACGTCGTGCAGGTGCGGCACATTGGAGAGGTCCAGGTCGCCCGCCGTCAGGAGACCGGCGCACAGGATAGGCAGGGCAGCGTTCTTCGCGCCGGAGATGGCGATGTCGCCGTTCAGGCGGTTGCCGCCGTTGATCAGGAGTTTGTCCATGTGCTTATCCTTGGTATTCTTCAGGTGTCAGGGTTTTCATCGACAGCGCGTGGATTTCTTCGCGCATGCGGTCGCCCAGCGCCGCGTAGACGATCTGGTGACGGGCGATCAAACGCTTGCCGACAAACGCGGGCGAGACGATGACGGCCTGGAAGTGCTGGCCATCGCCCTCCACTTCGAGGTGCGTGCATTCGAGGCCGGCCGACAGGTAGCCGTGGATCAGTTCTGGAGTGGTGGTCACGATAAGTCCTTGATATTGAATAATGTAGTGTGTGATGTGCCGCAATCAGTGGCGCCGCAATTAGTGTCGTAACTAGTGACGCAAACGATAGCCGCTTTTCAGCAAGCGGATCGATACCAGCGCCAGGATCACGAGGAAGCCGGCGACGATGGTAAGACTCAGCCAGGGGCTGACGTCGGAGGTGCCGAAGAAGCCGTAGCGGAAGCCGTCGATCATGTAAAAGAAGGGGTTCAGGTGCGACACAGTCTGCCAGAACGGGGGCAGCGAGTGGATCGAATAGAACACGCCCGACAAAAAGGTGGCCGGCATGATCAGGAAATTCTGGAAGGCGGCCAGCTGGTCGAATTTTTCGGCCCAGATGCCGGCGATCAGGCCCATGGTGCCCAGCATGGCGGCGCCCAGGAAGGCAAAGATGACGATCCACAGCGGCGCGACAAACGCCAGGTCGGCGAACCAGCAGGTAATGGCAAATACGCCAAAGCCCACGGCCAGGCCGCGTGCGACGGAAGCGAGTACATACGCCGAGAAGATTTCCCAGTGCGACAATGGCGTGAGCAGCACGAACACCAGGTTGCCCGTGATCTTCGACTGGATCAGCGAGGACGAGGAATTGGCGAAGGCGTTTTGCAGCACGCTCATCATCACCAGGCCGGGAATCAGGAACGCCGTGTAGCTGACGCCGGGGCTCGGTTCCACGCGGCCGTCCAGCACATGGCCGAACACCAGCAGGTACAGCATCGACGTGAGCACGGGAGCGGCCACGGTTTGCGTCGCCACTTTCCAGAAGCGCAAAGTCTCTTTGTAGACGAGGGTGCGAAATCCTGTCGAAATCATACGGTACCTTTATCCATGATCTGCAAGAAGATATCTTCCAGATCGGCTTGTTGCAATTGCATTTCGTCGATCTCGGCACCCGCTTCGCGCAGGCGGGCAAGGATTTTTTCGACTTCGCTGTATTCGTTCACGCGCAGGCTGAATTTGTTCGGCGCCTGCTGTTCTTCCGGGTGCAGCACCAGGTGCTGCAGGTCGGCAGGCAGTGTGCCGTGCTTCAGGTGCACCAGCAACTGCGAGCCGGCGATGCGGCGGATCAGGGCCGACATGGTGTCGAGCGCCACCACCTTGCCCGTCTTGAGCATGGCCACGCGCTGGCACATGGCTTGCGCCTCTTCCAGGTAGTGGGTGGTCAGCACGACGGTGTGGCCGCCTTCGCGGTTCAGGCGCGAGATGAACTTCCACAGGGTCTGGCGCAGTTCCACGTCGACGCCGGCGGTCGGTTCATCGAGCACGATGACGGGCGGCTTGTGCACCAGCGCCTGCGCCACCAGCACGCGGCGCTTCATGCCGCCGGACAGGGCGCGCATATTCGTGTCGGCCTTGCCGGTGAGGTCGAGGTTTTCCATGACCTCGTCGATCCACTTGTCGTTGTTCGGCAGGCCGAAGTAGCCGGACTGCAGGCGCAGGGTCTCGCGCACGGTGAAGAACGGGTCGAATACCAGTTCCTGCGGCACCACGCCCAGGTTGCGGCGCGCATTGCGGAAGTCCTTGACCACGTCGTGGCCGTGGATCTTGACAGTGCCCGCATCGGGCCGTATCAGGCCGGCGATGATGGAAATGAGGGTGGTCTTGCCGGCGCCGTTGGGACCGAGCAGGCCAAAGAATTCACCTTCCTCGATGGCCAGCGACACGCCGCCCAGCGCCTTGAGCGCTTTATAGCTCTTTTCTACATTCGTTATTTGAATTGCGGTCATGTGCTTGTTTCAAGTGTAATGCGTCTGGTGTGATGCGCCGTTTGTCGGGGGCAGATACAGGCCGACAGACCGGGGCAGGGCGCCCCTTCCGCAGAGGGTAGCGCAACAGTCAATTATAGTTGGAAAATTCGTGGAACACTTGGAGATCAATCCGGCGGCGCTGCTGGCCTGCCGGCTTGAAAGCTACTGCTGATGCGGGGAGTGGGACAGGATCAATGATGATGCAGGTCGGAAGGGCCGCGTTCAGCGTGGCCGCCGGCGCTGGCGCAGTCGTCGGCGCTCACGGTGCTCGAGACGAGCGAGCAGACGCCATACAGCTTGGTGAGTTTTTTCAGGTTGTCCGGCAGGTTTTTCAGTTCCAGCACGCCGCCGGCATTCTGCGCCGCGCGCTGCCACGTCAGCATGACGGAAACGGCCGCCGAATCGACGGCCTTGACGTTGCGCAAGTCAAACCTGGTCTGGCCCGAGCGGATGGCGTCCAGACCCTGCTCCAATGCCGAGCTGGCATTGAGCACGGTCAGGGAAGTCAGGGACTGCAAGGTGTCGAGAGAGTCGGGCATGGCGTAGGGCTGCGCTGGTCTGTAGCTGAGTCGGAGCTATATGATAGCCGATTATTTGGCTTTGGCAGCAGGACGGCTTGCCAGGGCCTTGTTTTTCGCGGCCAAGGTCTTGATCAGGCCATCGATGCCGCCCTTGCTGATCTCGCTGGCAAAGCTGCTCTTGTAGGTTTCCACCAGCCACGCGCCCAGCACGTTGATGTCATAGATCTTCCAGCCGGACGGGGTTTTCGCCACACGGTAGTTCAGGGGCACGGGTTCGCCGCGCGCCATGTTCACTTGCGAGCGCACTTCCACTTCCGTGTCGCCAGCATCGGCGCGCAGCGGCTTGAATTCCACGGTTTCGTTCTTGATTTGCGACAGGGCGCCCGAATACGTGTAAATCAGCAGGCTACGGAATTCCGCGGCCAGTTGCTTTTGCTGCTCCGGCGTAGCATCGCGCCAGTAGCGGCCGGCGGCCAGGGCCGTCATGCGCTGGAAATCCACGTACGGCAAGATCTTGCTTTCCACCAATTCGGTGACGCGCTTGATGTCGCCAGCCTGGATGGACTTGTCTGCCTTGGCCGTCTCGATCACGTCCTGGCTGATGCGTTTTACCAACACATCCGGCGCTTCCACGGCGGCCGCGGCCTGGGCGGCGGCAGCAAAGGCGATGGTGGCCATCGCCAGCAGTTGTTTCATCAATTTCATGGTTTAACCTTTCATGGTATTGCTATGCACCGGCTGGCGTTGATCGCAGCCGTGGTGTTCTTGCGTCCAGTTTACTCTTGCGGCCTGGCCTCGGCAGCAACGGTATTGCTACCAGATGTTACGAGGTCGGCAGGCACAAGCTGGGCGGTAGCCGTGGCGGGCGGTGCTTCTGCCGGGGCCGACTGCGGTCTCGCGTCGTATTCAGGTTCGTAATCGCTGGTGTCGTTTTTTGGCAACTTGCGGTCGCGGCGGTCCGTGTCGCCATCGAAAACCTTGCTTTCACGTGCTTGCAGGAAGCCGTCGCGGATGAATTCATAGCGGTCCAGCGCGGCCGCTTCCATCAGGTTGGTCGCGTCGAGCAGCGCGGCGCGCTTGTCGACCACGCGCGTCACCGTGCCGATATTGCGCACATACGCCGGATTCTTGTAGCGCCATGGGTCGCCCGTGATATCGAGCGGCAGGGCCACCGTGTCGCGCACGGTCGATGGGCCCAGCAGTGGCAGCATCACGTACGGACCGGGCCGCACGCCATACCAGCCCAGGGTCTGGCCGAAGTCTTCGTTGTGCTTGGGAAGGCCGGCCTGCGAGGCGATGTCGATCAAGCCCAGCAAACCGAAGGTCGAGTTCATGCTGACGCGCACGACGTCCTGCAAGCCCGCCTCGCCCTTGCCTTGCAGCAAGTTGTTCACGGCACTCCAGACATCGGACAAGTTGCCGAAAAAGTTGCCCACGCCCGTTTGCACGAACGACGGCGTGACCGTCTTGTAGGCCGTGGCGACCGGTTTCAGGGCCACCTGGTCAACGGTATCGTTGAATTTGAACATGGCGCGGTTGTAACCTTCGAGCGGGTCGCGCGGATTGGTGCCGGTGGCGCAAGCGCTCAACGTGGCGGCGATGGCCAGGCCCAGCGCGATACGCGCCAGGCTGCCTCGGGGTTGCATGGTCGACTCGCTCATTTGCTGTCCTTTCCGTCTGCTGCCTTGCTGTAGATGAACTGATTGATCAGGTCTTCCAGCACTGTGGCCGATTGAGTGCGGGCAATCTTGTCGCCCTCTGCCAGGTTAGCCAAATCGCCGCCTGCTTCCAGGCCGATATATTGCTCACCCAGCAAGCCGGCCGTCAGAATCTTGGCCGAGCTGTCTTTCGGGAATTTGTAGCCATCTTCGATGTCGAGTTTCACCAGCGCCTGGTAAGTCTTGTCGTCAAACGTGATTTCCGACACGCGTCCTACCACCACGCCGGCCCCCTTGACGGGTGCCTGCGGCTTGAGGCCGCCGATATTGTCGAACTTGGCATTAATGGTATACGTCTTGCTGAACGACAGCGAGCTCATATTGCCGGCCTTGAGCGCCAGAAACATCAATGCCGCCACACCCAGCAAGACGAACAAGCCGACCCAGACATCCAAAAATTTACGTTGCATAAACAATCCTAAATAATTTTTACTTGCTGCCACCTGCGCAAAACACTGCCCAGGCCGCTAAATTTGTCGCTGATCGGCAATTACTTGCTAAACATCAACGCCGTCATCATGAAATCGAGCCACCACACCATCAGCGACGAAATCACCACCGTGCGGGTGGTAGCGCCGGACACGTCTTCCGGCGTCGGCTCTGCCTGATAACCCTGGAACAGGGCGATGAACGTCACCGCGATACCGAAGACCAGGCTCTTGATGGTGCCGTTGCCCACTTCTTTCCAGACATCCACGCCGCCTTGCATCTGCGACCAGAACGAACCTTCATCGACGCCGATCAGCACCACGCCGACCAGATAGCTGCCGATGATGCCGACGGCCGTAAAAATGGCGCCCAAAATCGGCATGGCGATCACGCCAGCCCAGAAACGCGGCACCAGCACGCGCTGGATCGGGTTGACGGCCATCATTTCCATGGCCGACAATTGCTCGCCCGCCTTCATCAGGCCGATTTCCGCCGTCAGCGAGGTGCCGGCGCGGCCCGCAAACAGCAGCGCCGTGACGACCGGGCCCAGCTCGCGCGTCAGCGACAGCGCCACCAGCAAGCCCAGCGACTGTTCGGCGCCGTACGTGGTCAGGGTGTAATAACCCTGCAGCCCCAGCACCATGCCGACGAACAGGCCGGAAACGGCAGTAATCACCAGCGAGCGGTTACCCAGAAAAAACAGCTGCTCAATCACCAGGCGCGGACGGCGCCACACGCCGCCCGAGGAGGCGATGATGATAAAGAACGAACGCACGGCAAAGCCGAGGTCTTGTACCGAACTGCGCAACCATGCTCCGATAGCCGCCAGGAAACGCGCGATCATCGGCCCGCCCCCGCGTGCAGACCCAGGTCGTCGGCCAGCGACTTGCCCGGATAGTGGAACGGTACGGGGCCATCGGCCTCGGCATTGACGAACTGCTTGACGTACGGATGCGTCGACACGGCCATCTCGGCCGGCGTGCCGTGCGCCACAATCTTGCCCGATGACAGAAAATAGACATAATCAGCGATGGTGAAACACTCCTTCACATCGTGCGATACCAGGATGGACGTGGAGCCCAGCGCATCGTTCAAATTGCGGATCAGATTGGCCGTTACGCCCATGGATATCGGATCGAGGCCGGCAAACGGCTCGTCATACATGATCAATTCAGGGTCGAGCGCGATGGCGCGCGCCAGGGCGACGCGGCGGCCCATGCCACCGGAAATCTCGGCTGGCTTCAATTGCGCCGCATTGCGCAGGCCCACGGCGTGCAGCTTCATCAGCACCAGGGTGCGGATCAGCTCTTCATTCAAATCCGTATGTTCGCGCAGCGGGAAGGCGACGTTCTCGAACGCCGTCAGGTCGGTAAACAGCGCGCCGTGCTGGAACAGCATGCCCATCTTGCGGCGCAACTGATATAGCTGGTCGGTCTTAAGCGTATGCACGATCTGGCCGTCGACATTGACGGAGCCCGAATTGGGGCGCAATTGTCCGCCGATCAGGCGCAATACGGTCGTCTTGCCACTGCCGGAGCCACCCATGACGGCCACGACTTTTCCACGTGGGAAATCCATTCGAAGGCCCGATAAGATCGAACGTTCTCCATAGGCAAAGTGTAAATCACGGATTTCAACAAGATTTGGCACGACGAAGCTCATTTTTTTCAATGGCGTATTGTAGTGCAGAAACGCCAATCTCTGCTGAGACGCCCCTCGGGGCAACCCTGTACAGGGGGAGAATACAACACTAATGAATCAAAAGTCAGATAATTTTTTGTAAAAAACGCCCGTCTGCACGCGTGAACAAAATAACAAGGGCCACGACGCATCGCGCGCCGTGGCCCTGGCCTTGCCCAGCAGAAAAAAAGCTTAGCGTGGCAGCAAGGAAGCTCCCATCAGGAATGCATCGACGGCGCGCGCGCATTGGCGTCCCTCGCGGATGGCCCATACCACCAGCGACTGGCCACGGCGCATGTCGCCTGCGGCAAACACCTTGGCCACCGAGGTCTGGTAGCAGCCTTCGCCATCGGTTGTCGCCTTGACATTGCCGCGCGCATCCATATCGACGCCAAACGCTTCCAGCACTTGTTGCACTGGTGAAACAAAGCCCATGGCCAGGAAGACCAGGTCGGCCTTCATCTCGAATTCCGAGTTCGGCACTTCGCTCATCTTGCCGTCTTTCCATTCGACGCGGCAGGCGATCAGCTTTTCCACCTTGCCGCCCTTGCCTTCGAAACGCTTGGTGGCCACGGCCCAGTCGCGTTCGCAGCCTTCCTCGTGCGAGGACGAGGTGCGCAGCTTGGTCGGCCAGTACGGCCACACCAGCGGCTTGTTTTCCTGTTCCGGCGGCTGCGGCATCAGTTCGAACTGGGCCACCGAGGCGGCGCCATGGCGGTTCGAGGTGCCCACGCAATCCGAACCCGTGTCGCCGCCGCCGATCACCACCACATGCTTGCCGGTGGCCTTGATCTGATCCTTGAGCTTGTCGCCCGCGTTGACCTTGTTTTGCAGCGGCAGGAAATCCATGGCGAAATGCACGCCTTTCAACTCGCGGCCGGGCACGGGCAAGTCGCGCGGCTGCTCGGCGCCACCGGCCATGATGACGGCGTCGAATTCTTTTTCCAGGTCTTCTGGGAAAATGGTTTCCTTGGCCCAGTTGTTCACATGCGCAGGGAAATCCTTGCCCACCAGGACGCTGGTGCGGAACACCACGCCTTCGGCTTGCATCTGTTTCACGCGCAAGTCGATGTGCGACTTTTCCATCTTGAAGTCGGGGATGCCGTAACGCAGCAAGCCACCGACCCGGTCGCTCTTTTCAAACACGGTGACGGCATGGCCGGCGCGCGCCAGCTGCTGCGCCGCCGCCAGGCCGGCGGGGCCGGAACCGACGATGGCCACTTTCTTGCCCGTGCTGAAACTGGCCGGCTGCGGCGTGACCCAGCCGTGCTCCCAGCCCATGTCGATGATCTTGTGCTCGATCGACTTGATGCCGACCGGATCTTCGTGGATACCCAGGGTGCAAGCCGATTCGCACGGCGCCGGGCAGATGCGGCCCGTAAATTCCGGGAAATTGTTGGTCGAGTGCAAGATATCGAGCGCTTCGCGGTAGGCGCCGCGGTAGACCAGGTCATTCCAGTCGGGAATGATGTTATTCACAGGACAACCCGTGGTGCAGAAAGGAATGCCGCAATCCATGCAGCGCGCACCCTGCACGGTCGCTTGTGCGTTCGACAGGTGCAGCACGAATTCCTTGTAGTTCTTCAGGCGCGCGGCAGGCTCCAGATAGTGCTCGTCCTGGCGCTTGAATTCCATGAAGCCGGTAATTTTACCCACGATAGTTCCTTTGTATTTGGCAAAGCTGGGAGCGGCCTGGCCGCTCCCTTGTCATTGATCTCGGCTGGCTCAGGCGGCGACGGCTTGTACTTCCATGGCAGCATCGGCCGCCATTTCAATCAGCGCGCGCTTGTATTCGTTCGGGAAGACTTTCACGAACTTGCCGCGGGCCGCTGCCCAGTCGTCGAGCAGGGCGCGGGCGCGGGTGCTGCCCGTGTGCTTGAAGTGACGCTCGATCAGGCGCTTGAGGATCACTTCATCGGCTTCCGGCGCGCCATCGCGGTGCTGGCTATGCCAGGCGTCGCGGTCGACGTGCTGTTCTGTAGCAGACACGACCTTGTCGAGGCTGACCATGGCCGTGTTGCATCGGCTGGCAAAGTCGCCGGCAGGGTCATACACGTAGGCGATGCCGCCCGACATGCCGGCCGCAAAGTTGCGTCCCGTATTGCCCAGGACCACTACCGTGCCGCCCGTCATGTATTCGCAGCCATGGTCGCCCAGGCCCTCGACTACCGTGGTGGCGCCCGAGTTGCGCACGGCAAAGCGTTCGCCGGCCACGCCATTGAAGAACGCTTCGCCGGCGATGGCGCCGTACAGCACCGTGTTGCCGATGATGATGTTGTCCACCGCCCAGCCACGGAATTCCGTGTTCGGGCGCACGATGATGCGTCCGCCCGAGAGGCCTTTACCCACGTAATCGTTGCCCTCGCCCACCAGGTCGATGGTGATGCCGTGCGCCAGGAAGGCGCAGGCCGACTGGCCCGCCGTGCCTTGCAACTGGATGTGGATGGTGTCGTCCGGCAAGCCGGCGTGGCCATATTTCTTCGCCACTTCACCGGACAGCATGGTGCCCACCGTGCGGTTGACGTTGCGCACCGGCGAAATGAACGAGACGCGCTCGCCCTTTTCCAGCGCCGCGCGCGCTTGCGCGATCAGCTTGTGGTCGAGCGCCTTTTCCAGCGCGTGATCCTGGTTTTCCACGTGGCGGACGGCTTGCTCGCCCGTCGTTTCCGGCTTGTAGAAGATGGCCGAGAAGTCCAGGCCCTGCGCCTTCCAGTGCGTGATCGCCTTCGATTTATCCAGCAAGTCGACGCGGCCGATCAGCTCGTCATAGGTACGGATGCCCAGCTGCGCCATCAGTTGACGGGCTTCTTCGGCAACGAAGAAGAAGTAATTGACGACGTATTCCGGCTTACCCGAGAACTTGGCGCGCAGCACCGGATCTTGCGTGGCCACGCCCACCGGGCAGGTATTCAAGTGGCATTTACGCATCATGATGCAGCCTTCGACCACCAGCGGCGCCGTGGCGAAGCCGATCTCGTCGGCGCCCAGCAGTGCGGCGATGACCACGTCGCGGCCCGTCTTCATCTGGCCGTCGGCCTGCACGCGGATGCGGCTGCGCAGCCCGTTCAGCACCAGCGTCTGTTGCGTTTCTGCCAGGCCCAGCTCCCACGGCGTGCCCGCATGTTTGACGGACGACAAAGGCGAGGCGCCCGTGCCGCCGTCGTGGCCAGCGACGACCACGTGGTCGGCCTTGGCCTTGGTGACGCCGGCGGCCACCGTGCCGATGCCCACTTCCGACACCAGTTTGACGGAAATCGAGGCGCGTGGATTGGCGTTCTTCAAGTCATGGATCAGCTGCGCCAGGTCTTCGATCGAATAGATATCGTGGTGCGGCGGCGGCGAAATCAGGCCCACGCCCGGCACGGAAAAGCGCAGGCTGGCGATGTATTCGGACACCTTATGGCCCGGCAACTGGCCGCCTTCGCCCGGTTTCGCGCCCTGCGCCATCTTGATCTGGATCTGGTCGGCCGAGTTCAGGTAGGCGGCCGTGACGCCGAAACGCCCCGACGCCACCTGCTTGATGCGCGAGCGCATGGAATCGCCTTCCTGCAGGGCAATATCGACGACGATCTGCTCGCTGCCCACGATGGAGGCCATGGTGTCGCCCTGGCGGATCGGGATGCCCTTCAATTCCTGCATGTAGCGGTTCGGATCTTCGCCGCCTTCGCCCGTATTCGACTTGCCGCCGATGCGGTTCATGGCGACAGCCAATGTCGCGTGCGCTTCCGTGCTGATGGAACCGAGCGACATGGCGCCCGTGGCGAAGCGCTTGACGATTTCCTTGGCCGGTTCCACTTCATCGAGCGGTATCGCCTTGGTCGGATCGAGCTTGAACTCGAACAGGCCGCGCAGGGTCAGGTGGCGACGGCTCTGGTCGTTGATGATCTGCGCGTACTCCTTGTAGCTGGAGAAATTGTTGCTGCGCGTGGAGTGCTGCAATTTCGCAATCGCGTCCGGCGTCCACATGTGGTCTTCACCGCGCACGCGGAACGCATATTCGCCGCCCGCGTCGAGCTTGTCGGCCAGCACGGGATCGTTGCCGAAGGCCAGCGCGTGCAGGCGCAGCGCTTCTTCCGCCACTTCAAACACGCCGATGCCTTCCACGTTCGAGGCCGTGCCCTTGAAATACTTGTCGACCAGCGACTTGTTGAGGCCGATGGCTTCGAAAATCTGCGCGCCGCAGTACGACATATACGTCGAAATGCCCATCTTCGACATGACTTTCATCAAGCCTTTGCCCACTGCCTTGGTATAGTTGTAGATGGCTTTGTCGCCCGACAAGTCGCCCGGCAAGCCGTGCGCCATCTCGACCAGGGTTTCCATGGCCAGATACGGGTGGACGGCTTCCGCGCCATAGCCAGCGAGCAAGGCGAAGTGGTGCGTTTCGCGAGCCGAGCCCGTTTCCACGACGAGGCCAGTGGAAGCGCGCAAGCCCTTGCTGACCAGATGCTGATGCACGGTCGACGTGGCCAGCAGCGCGGGGATCGCCACCTGGTCGGCGCAGATGGCGCGGTCCGAGACGATCAAAATGTTGTGGCCCGATTTGACGGCATCGACGGCTTCCGCGCACAGCGAGGCCAGGCAGGCCTCAATGCCTTCCTTGCCCCAGGCCAGCGGGTAGCAGATGTCGAGTTCGTACGACTTGAACTTGCCACCCGTGTGCGCGCTGATGTTGCGCAAACGCGCCATGTCGTCAAAGCCCAGCACGGGCTGCGCCACTTCCAGGCGCATCGGCGGGTTGACGTTGTTGGTATCTAACAAGTTCGGTTTCGGGCCGATGAACGATACCAGCGACATCACCATCGCTTCGCGGATCGGGTCGATCGGCGGGTTCGTCACTTGCGCGAACAACTGCTTGAAGTAGTTATACAGCGGTTTCAATTTGTTCGACATGACGGCCAGCGGCGAGTCATTGCCCATCGAGCCCGTCGCTTCTTCGCCCGCCACGGCCATCGGCGCCATGAGGAACTTCAAGTCTTCCTGGGTGTAGCCGAACGCCTGCTGGCGGTCCAGCAGCGATGGCTGCTCTTTTTCGCCCTGGGCGCGGTCTTGCTTGGCTTGCCCTTCGGCCATCTTGATCTCGTCGAGCTTGATGCGCACCGAGTTGATCCACGCCTTGTATGGCTTGGCGTTGGCGTAGGTGTTTTTCAGTTCCTGGTCGTCGATGATGCGGCCCGCTTCCAGGTCGATCAGGAACATCTTGCCAGGCTGCAAACGCCATTTCTGGATGATTTTCGACTCAGGAATCGGCAGCACGCCCGATTCGGATGCCATCACCACCAGGTCGTCGTCGGTGACGATGTAGCGGGCCGGGCGCAAGCCATTGCGGTCCAGGGTGCCGCCGATATGGCGTCCGTCGGTGAACGCCATGGCGGCAGGGCCGTCCCACGGTTCCATCATGGCCGCGTGGTATTCATAGAAGGCGCGGCGGTTGTCATCCATCGTCGTGTGGTTTTCCCACGCTTCCGGAATCATCATCATCATCGCCTGGGCGATCGGGTAGCCGGCCATCAGCAGCAATTCGAGCGCATTGTCGAAGCATGCCGTGTCGGACTGGCCTTCATAGATCAGCGGGAACAATTTTTGCAGGTCGTCGCCCAGCACGGCCGACTTCATCACGCCTTCGCGCGCGCGCATCCAGTTGAAGTTGCCCTTCACCGTGTTGATCTCGCCATTGTGCGCGATCAAGCGGTAGGGGTGGGCCAGCGGCCATTCCGGGAAAGTATTCGTCGAGAAACGCTGGTGCACCAGGGCCAGGGCCGAGATGCAGCGCGCGTCCTGCAAGTCCTTGTAGTACACGCCCACCTGGTCGGCCAGCAGCAAGCCTTTATACACAATCGTGCGCGCCGACATCGACGGTACGAAGAATTCCTTGCCGTGCAGCAGCTTCAAGGCCTGGATGGCGTGGCCCGACGATTTGCGGATCACATACAGTTTGCGCTCGAGCGCGTCGGTGACCATGATATCCGGGCCGCGGCCGATGAAGATCTGACGGATGACCGGTTCTTTGGCGCGTACGGTCGGCGACATCGGCATGTCGGTATCGATGGGCACGTTGCGCCAGCCCAGGACGACCTGGCCTTCGATGCGCACGGCGCGTTCGATTTCCTGTTCGCAAGCGATGCGCGAGGCGTGTTCTTTCGGCAAAAAGACCATGCCCACGCCGTATTCGCCAGGCGGCGGCAATTCCACGCCCTGCTTGGCCATTTCTTCGCGGTAGTACTGGTCTGGAATCTGGATCAGGATGCCGGCGCCATCGCCCATCAGCGCATCGGCGCCCACGGCGCCCCGGTGATCGAGGTTTTTCAGGATCAGCAAGCCCTGCTCGACGATCGAATGGGTCTTGTTGCCCTTGATATGGGCGACGAAACCGACGCCGCAGGCATCGTGTTCATTGGCTGGGTCGTACAGGCCTTGCGCTTTCATGGGCTTCTCCGCTGCATATGGATATCGAAAAGCTAGAGTAGTGCAACGCAACAAAAAACTCAACCAGAACAATTAGGGTCGGAGTCGAATTAAATTTATTTCCGTCGTCCATAAAATTTAATAGGGACATAGTCAATGCGATCTCAATAAAAGATCAGGAAGTAAGTAATATTTGTTTTAAATGCAAATGCGTTTCAGTCTGCGCCCGATTCGGCCACGATTTTGCGCGGGCGGCCCCGCTTGGCGGGCAGCACTTGCCGATGCATTTTCAGTTCCAGCACCTGCTTGAAAGCGTCGGAACCCAGCGGCCAGCCCTTCAATACGGCCTGTTCCAGCGTTTTCACCTGGCTGCGACCCAGGCCCTGCTCGAACAGGCGCAGATAGGCTGCCTCGCGGTCGAACGGCGTGTTGCCCAGCGCCCAGTACAGCGCGTGGTCGGTGATGACGGGATCGGCGCGGATGCCCGCATGGTGGGCATAACTGGACCAGGCGTGATCCAGCGCCTGCCCTGCCAGGCCCATTTGCACGGGCACGGATTCCAGGTAGCGGCAGCACAGGAGGAAGAAATTGTCGGGATCGATGACGGCCGTTTTGTAGCGTCCCTGCCACAAGCCGCCTACGCGCGCATATTTCTGGTTGAAATACGGCACGTAATAGCGCCCCAGCCACTGCATCAGTTGCCCCAGGCCCGTTGCATCGCTGGGAGTGGCCAGTAAATGTAGCTGATCCGGCAATAAAACATAGGCGTGGATGGCCACCTTGAACATTTTCGCCCCCGTTTTCAGCCAGGATAGAAATTGCGCGTAATCCGCCGTATCCTGGAATACGCTCTGGCGATTGTTGCCGCGCTGGATCACGTAATGGGGAAGTGCGGGGATGATGAGGCGGGGCAAACGGGCCATGGCAGGGTCAGTCAATGAAGGCTAAGGCCTTGATTTTACACACTCTGCCGTGCACAGCGCGACTCTGACCCTGATTTATTTCAAGCGTTCGAAAAAGCGGGCGGCTATGTCCCTATTTATACCGCCACCGCGTTGTGGGGTGGCAGGAAGCGGCAGGAAGTGGCAATCAGGACAGATTGAAGCTGGCTGACAGGCTGTAACCCTCGCCATACGCGCTGCGCAGGGGCAGGTCCTGGCCCAGGCCGGTCTTGGCCTTCTTGCGCAGGCGGTACACCAGCATATCGACACGGCGGCCCGCATCGGGGTCTTCGCCGCCCATGCCGGCCACGATGACGTCGCGCGGCACTGGGCGGGTGTTAATCGTCAGCAGGTGCAGGAAGTTGAATTCTTTTTCCGTCAGCGCGATTACGGCGCCCATCAATTCGAGTTGGCGAGCGCTTACTTTCAAGGTCCAGCGGCCCGGTTCAGGCAGCGGGTCTTGCGGACCGACGCGGCGGTCGAGCGCCTCGATGTGCGCGGCCAGTTCGGGGAATTTGATCGGCTTGGTCAGGTAATGGTCGGCGCCCAGGCGCAGGCCCAGGATGCGGCTGTCGAAAGCGACGCGTCCCGTCAGCACTAGCACGCCGATGTGCGGATACAGCTGGCGCATGCGGGGGATGACGTTGAAACCGTCCTCGTCAGGCAAACCCAGGTCCAGCACCACCACGCCTACATTACCATGGCTGAGCGCAGTCCACATGCCGCCAGCGGAGCTGGTGATATGCACTTCATGCTCGCGCTCAACGAGGAACTCCGCCATGTCTTCGGCGTAGTCGAGATTGTCTTCGACGATCAATATTTTCGTCATTGCTACGCCATTCTTCTGTTAGTGAGCTGCCGTGGGCAAACCGTGCCAGTGACTTCTGCACCATGATGGACGGCGCACTAGGTTTACGTCAAGGAATTATCACGGTTGCCGTCAGCGGAAGCAAGGCTTTTCCCTGCCGGGACAGGAAGGGGCAGCCAAATGCGGAAAAGCGCGCCGCCTGCGGGCAGATTATGCCCGTGCAAACTCCCGCCATGTACCTCGACGACGGCACGCGCCATGTACAAGCCCAGGCCCGCGCCCGGATGCGCCGCATGGGCACCGCGCCATCCTTTTTCAAACAGATGTGCCAATTCTTCCTCTGGTATGCCGGGCCCCGCGTCGCGCACGCACAGTGCCACGCCGCCCTCGGACGCCAAGCCGGCCGACAGGGTGATGCCGCTGCCCGGCGGGCTGAACTTGACGGCGTTGTCCAGCAAGATTTTCAGGCACAGCGCCATGCCGGGTACGTCACAGCGCAGTTTGAGCGGCAAGTCTTCGTCCAGTTCCAGCTGCACGCCATGGCTGGCCGGTACATTGGCGGCCGCCTGCTGCAGCAAGGCCAGCGGCGCGATGCCGTCGGCGGCACGCTCGCGGCCAATCGCCGCCATGCGCTCGGGCGACAGATACTCGTCTATCATGCCCAGCAGGCGGTCGACGGCCGTCTGGATTTTCACATAGCGCTTGCGCGTGGCCTCGTCGGCCTGCGCGGAGGTCGACACCAGGCGCTGGATGGCGCCATCGATGGTGGCCAGCGGCGTGCGAAATTCGTGCGACAGCATGGAGGCGAAGCGTTTTTGCTCGTGCTCGCGCGCAGCTTCCTGCGCCTGCGCTTCGCTGACATCGCGCACGCTGCCCGCCACGCTCACGCCACGCCCCGCTGCAGCGGGTACGATGGTGGAACTGATTTCCAGCGCCAGCACATGCCCGTCGGCATGCGGCAATGCCACTTCGCGCAGCAGGGTCAAGCGGCTGCTATCGCCGTCGCGCCAGCGCTGCAAGCGGGCAGGCACGTCCACCGCCAGGCGCGCCGCATGCTCGCGCAGCATGGGCAAGCCATAACCTGTCACGCGCTGCGCGGCGGGACTGATGTAAATCAATTCCAGGGTCGTGGCGTCGAGCAGGAAAGCCGCGTCGCGGCTGTGTTCAGCGAGCAGGCGGAACAGTGTTTCGCCTGCTCGCGCGCGCAGCAGGGCGCGGCGCAACTGGACAAAGCGCAGCGCCATCAGGATGACGCCGGCAAGCAGCAAGAGGAGGAAGGGCAGCATGCTTTACACCTGGCAATATAGAATCGCCAAGTATAGAGCCAGCCTGGAACAGGCGTGTGTCCTTAATCCTCTAGCGGCGCGAAAATCTGCTGCAAGTCTTCCTGCGTGAGGGCCATCTTTTGCGATTCGCCTTCGGCCAGGATCGATTGCGCCAGTTCCGCTTTCTTTTGCTGCAGCAGCTGGATTTTTTCTTCCAGCGTGCCCTTGGCGATCAGCTTGTAGACGAACACGGGCTTATCTTGGCCGATGCGCCAGGCGCGGTCGGTGGCCTGGTTTTCCGCCGCCGGATTCCACCACGGATCGTAGTGGATGACCGTGTCGGCAGCCGTCAGGTTCAGGCCCACGCCGCCCGCTTTCAGGCTGATCAGGAAGATCGGCACGGCGCCCTGCTGGAAGGCGGCCACTTGCGCGCCCCGGTCCTTGGTGTCGCCCGTCAGCAAGGCGTAGGGAATGTCGCGCGATTCCAGCTCTTCTTCGATCAATTCCAGCATGCTGGTAAATTGCGAGAAGACGAGAATCTTGCGCCCTTCGTCAAGCAAGTCTTCCACCATCTGCATCAGGTCGAGCAGCTTGGCCGAACCGGCCGATTGCTTCTTCGCCGGCAGGGATTTCACCAGGCGCGGATCGCAACAGACCTGGCGCAGTTTCAGCAGCGCTTCCAGGATGACGATCTGGCTGCGCGCCACGCCCTTCTTGTCGATTTCTTCGCGTACTTTTTGATCCATCGCAAGACGCACGGTTTCATACAGGTCGCGCTGCGGACCCGTCAGTTCCACCTTGCGCACCATCTCCGTCTTCGGCGGCAATTCCTTGGCCACATTGTCCTTCGTGCGGCGCAGCAGGAAGGGCTTGATGCGGCGGTTCAACAGCATGCGGCGCAGCGGATCGTCCTGGCGTTCGATCGGATGGCGGAACTGCGTATTGAAGGTTTTCTCGTCGCCCAGCAAGCCCGGCAGCAGGAAGTGAAATTGCGACCACAATTCCCCCAGGTGGTTTTCCAGCGGCGTGCCGGACAGGCACAGCCGGTGGCGCGCGCGCAGCAGGCCCGCGCTTTGCGCCGCCTTGCTGCGCGTATTCTTGATGTAATGCGATTCGTCCAGGATGACCAGATGGAAATCATGCTCGCGCAAGGTTTCCTCATCGCGCGGCAACAAGGCGTACGTGGTCAGCACCAGGTCGCATTGATCGATCTGGTCGAATTGCTGCGCGCGGTCCTTGCCTTGCAATAACAGCACCTTCAGGCTGGGCGCAAACTTGGCCGCCTCGTCCTGCCAGTTGCCCATCAGGCTGGTGGGCGCGATCACCAGCGCCGGATGCGTCAAACGGCCCGCTTCCTTTTCCACCAGGATATGCGCCAGGGTTTGCACGGTCTTGCCCAGCCCCATGTCATCGGCAAGGATGCCGGCCAGGTCATGGTCGCGCAGGAATTGCATCCACGCCAGGCCGTCCGCCTGGTAATCGCGCAAGGTCGCCTGCAAGCCGGCAGGGGCTGGCACTTTTTGCACGGAACCGAACTGGCTCAGCTTGCGGCCCATGGCGCGCAATCGCTCGCCACCCGTCCAGCGCAGCTCCAGCCCTCGCGCCAGCTCTTCCAGGCGCGCCGCATCCAGCGTCGACATGCGCACGGCATGTTTGATCTTGTCGCTGAAGTAGAGTTCCCCCAGCGTGTTCAAGATGGGACGCACCCGGCCCCATGGCAGGGCCACGCGCGTGCCATCGGGCAAGGTCGCCAGCATGTGGTCGTCGTCGGCATGCGCTTCGATGACTTTCGGATTGAAATCGTTGGGCGCGTTGCGGATCAGCTGCACCAGCACGGGCAGCAGCGGCACGCGCTGGTGGTTGACGACGATGCCCAGTTCCAGCTCGAACCAGGCGTTGCCGCTGTCCGGGTCCTGGTCATCGATGTCCGCATACCAGTCGTCCACATCGCTGACGTCGTAGCGGTACTTGGCCGTCTTTTCAACGATCCATCCCTGCTCTTGCAAAGCGTCAATGCCGGACTCGGCAAAACGCAGCCATTGCGCCTGGCCAGGCAACAGCTGAGCGCCCTTCAAGCCGCTCAAGGGCGCAGAGCCCGGCTTCTTGAATTGCAGCTCGGCCAGGGTGGCCAGCGCGCGCGCCTCGTCCGCCGTATTTCTCTGGATAATTTCCGTCACTTCGCCCACCTGGCGCACCACGCGCTGCGCGGGGTCGAACGAGACGCGCTCGCCATCGTAGTCGTAGGACAGCACGGCAAAGTCCTGCCAGCGCTGGATGCTGCCGTCGGCCAGCATGGCGCTGTCCATCAGCAACACCGGTTGCGCCGGCACATCCTTGCGCAAGCGCTGCGGCAACGGTTGCGGCAACGGCATCAAATGCTGCAAGCCCTGCGCCAGCAGCAATTGCGAGACGCGCACCTTGTCGTTCGCGTTGAGCGGCGGCGCCTGCGCCACCAGCGCCTGCAAGTCGGCCAGGGAAATGTCGGAACCGCCCTGGTTCAGCTCCAGCACGCCGCACGACAGATTGTCGATATACCATGGCGGATCGGTGGGCAGCATGTAGTCGATCTGGTCGGCACCATGGTGCTTCGCGCCTTCCGGCGGATCGACTTGCCAGCCCAGGCGCATGGTCTTGCCTTCGTCGCGCCAGAACAGGCGGGCGGGACGCACGGGACCTTCCTTCAATGGATACACGAGGCCATTGCCCACATCGGCCCAGGAATTGGCCCACAACAGCTTATCTTGCTCGGCCAACATTTTCAGCAGGGCCGCGCCCACCTTGCCCTTGGGCTCCGTGGCGCTGCCCGTCTGCGAATTTTGCCCGCTGCGCATGGCCACGAAGAAACGCACGAGGTCTTCGTCGGCTGGCGTAAGAAAGCTCGGCGGCGCCGACAGCAGCGAGAAAATTTCGCTGATCGGACTCGCCGCCGCCACATCGCCATTCGGCCGCAAGCGCGCCTTGTACAGGCACAGCGCCACGTGGCGGCCGCCGCTGGTGGGCGCCAGCACGTAGATCAGGCGATGCTGGTTGAGTTTTGGGTCGGGTTCGGCAATGCTCAGCACGGCCTTCGGATGGGCGGCTGCCTCCACCCGCTGCAGCCAGGTGGCGACGGCATACGGCAAAGGCGCACCCGGCGTACTGGCCGGGGCAACTGGGGTTTCACTGGTTTCGTCGCGGGTAAAATCCATGGGGCGCATGATTGTGTAAAGGTCGTATCCAAATCGGCAACAGGCAATATTATCCGCCATACCGGCCTTGCTGGCTTGATTCACGCACGCTGTTTGCGCAGTTTTCATGTGTGATGCCTAAAAAATAAGTATTTAATACGACACTCCGGCCCTGCAGGCGGCGAAAACGGCCTGCAATCAGCCATTTTTTGCCGTCTGCACACGTTTTATCAGGCTGGCACGGTTGCCACTTCGGCCAGCATTTTTGTTGCAGGCTGGGCTTGTCCGTCAACGCACAGTCCATTTGCGCTGTCAAGATTGCGCAATCGCACCGATTGCGTATCATTCCAAGCTTGATCGCTCTGGAAACAACCATGCTGCCCACTATCGAACAACGCCTTGCCCTTGAACTTGCCGCCAAACCGGTGCAGGTTGCCGCCGCCATCGAATTGCTCGACGAAGGCGCCACCGTGCCCTTCATCGCCCGTTACCGCAAGGAAGCGACCGGCGGCCTCGACGATATCCAGCTGCGCCTGCTCGAAGAGCGCTTGCGCTACCTGCGCGAACTGGAAGAGCGCCGCGCCGCCATCGTGGCCTCGATCACGGAACAGAACAAGATGACGCCCGAGTTGCTCGACGCCGTCATGCATGCGGAAGACAAGACGCGCCTGGAAGATTTATATTTGCCGTACAAGCAAAAACGCCGCACCAAGGCGCAGATCGCCATCGAAGCGGGCTTGACGCCGCTGGCCGACGGCTTGCTGGGCAATCCGGAGCTGACGCCGGAAATGGAAGCGGGCAAGTTCCTGCGCGAGGCGTTTACTAGTGCCGACGGCAACAATCCAGGCGTGGCCGACACCAAGGCAGCCCTCGATGGCGCGCGCCAGATCTTGATGGAGCGTTTCGCCGAAGACGCGACCCTGCTGCAAACCTTGCGCGAGTACGTGCAGGAACATGGCATCGTGGAATCGAAAGTGGTGGAAGGCAAGCAGGACGAAGGCGAGAAATTCGCCGATTATTTTGACTATTCGGAAACAATTGCCACGGTGCCATCGCACCGTGCGCTGGCACTGCTGCGCGGGCGCCGCGAAGGCATACTCGACGTCATCTTGCGCCTGGATACGGAAGCGGAAAAACCAAAATGGGATGCGCCGCACAATCCGTGCGAAGGCCGCATCGCCGTCCGTTTCGGCATCAAGCAACAAGGCCGCCCTGCCGATAAATGGCTGGCGGACACGGCGCGCTGGACCTGGCGCGTGAAAAGCTTCATGCACCTGGAAACGGAACTGATGGGCGCGCTGCGCGAACGCTCGGAACTGGACGCCATCAATGTCTTCGCCACCAACCTGAAAGCACTGCTGCTGGCCGCACCCGCCGGCCAGCGCGCCACCATGGGCCTGGACCCTGGCCTGCGCACGGGCGTCAAGGTCGCCGTGGTGGACGCCACCGGCAAGGTGGTCGACACGGCCGTGATCTACCCGCACCAGCCGAAGAATGACTGGGACGGCTCCCTGCATACGCTGGGCCGTCTTGCCGCCAAGCACAATGTGTCCCTGATTTCGATCGGCAACGGCACCGCTTCGCGCGAGACCGATAAACTGGCGCAGGACTTGATCAAGCAGCACCCGGAAGCGAAGATGACGAAGATCGTCGTCTCGGAAGCGGGCGCGTCGGTGTATTCGGCGTCCGAGTTCGCCTCGAAGGAGTTGCCGGACATGGATGTGACGCTGCGCGGTGCCGTCTCGATTGCGCGCCGCCTGCAAGATCCGCTGGCCGAGCTGGTGAAAATCGACCCGAAATCGATCGGCGTGGGCCAGTACCAGCATGACGTGAGTCAAAGCCAGCTGGCCCGCTCGCTCGATGCCGTGGTGGAAGACTGCGTGAATGCCGTGGGCGTGGACGTGAATACGGCCTCGGCACCCCTGCTGGCGCGCGTCTCGGGCCTGTCGGCCAGCGTGGCGCAAAGCATCGTCAGCTACCGTGACATGAAGGGCGCCTTCACCTCGCGCGCGGCGCTGAAAGCCGTGCCGCGCCTGGGCGATAAAACGTTCGAGCAGGCAGCCGGCTTTTTGCGCGTGATGGGTGGCGACAATCCGCTGGACGCTTCGGCCGTCCACCCGGAGTCGTACCCGCTGGTGGAAAAGATCCTGGCTGACATCAAGAAAGACATCAAGGCCGTCATCGGCGAAACGGCGCTGTTGAAAACCTTGAGCCCGATCAAATACGCCGATGAAACTTTCGGCGTGCCGACCATCTCTGACATCTTGAAGGAGCTGGAAAAGCCGGGCCGCGACCCGCGTCCGGAATTTACCACCGCCACCTTCAAGGAAGGTGTGGAAGAAATCCGCGACTTGCGTCCGGACATGATTTTGGAGGGCGTGGTCACCAACGTGGCCGCCTTTGGCGCCTTTGTCGACATCGGCGTGCACCAGGATGGCCTGGTGCACATTTCGGCCCTGTCGAACACCTTCGTGAAAGACCCGCACACGGTGGTGAAGGCGGGCCAGGTGGTGCGCGTGAAAGTGCTGGAAGTCGATGAAAAGCGCAAGCGCATCGCGCTGACCATGCGTTTGACGGACAGCGCGCCGCAAGCGGGCAGCAAGCCCGAGCAAAAGGGCGACCGCAACGACCGCCGCAGCATGGCGCAGCACCAGTCGCAAACGCGCAATGCGCCCGAGCCGGCCGGCAGCATGGCCGCCGCGTTCGCCAAGCTGCGCGGCTAAGCACGTGGCCGCCAGGCATGACATCGTCGTGCTGGCGGTGGACGCCGCCGGCTTTGATGCCCAGCTGCTGCTCGATGAATTATCGGCAGCATTGCTGCGCATCAATGGCGACAGTGGCCGTTCTTCGTTCGATGCCGAGGCGGCAACGCAGCGCGGCGGCTTCTATATCGCCCGCGATGCCGCTGGCGCACTGCTCGGCTGCGCCGCCCTGCGTCCGCTGGGCGAACAGGACAGCCCCACCGCTGAGCTCAAGCGCATGTATGCGCGCCCCGGCCAGGGTGGCGTGGGCGCGGCCCTGCTGGCGCATGTGGAGGCGCAGGCGCACCTGCACGGCTATGCGTGGCTGCACTTGTCCACCCGCGTAGCAAATGTCCGCGCGCTGGCCTTTTATGCCAGGCACGGCTATGCAAGCGTTGCCGCGTGGGGAAAATACGTGGGCGCCGCGCAATCGGCCTGTCTGGGCAAGCAGTTATAGACGCCAGCGTGGCGCACTTGCTCAATATATGACCTGAGCGCGTACCCGTGGCGTCGTTTTCTTATAAAATGACGCCATCTATTTATTTACCCATCAGAGGCAGCTATGAGCGACGTACAAACCTGGATTAAAGAAACCGTGACGAACACGCCGGTCGTGCTGTTCATGAAGGGCACGGCCCAATTCCCGCAGTGCGGCTTTTCCGGCCGCGCCATCCAGATCCTGAAAGCCTGCGGCGTGGAAAACATCGCCACCGTCAACGTGCTCGATGACCCGGAAGTGCGCCAGGGCATCAAGGATTACTCGAACTGGCCAACCATTCCGCAACTGTATGTCAAAGGCGAGTTCATCGGTGGTTCCGATATCATGAATGAAATGTTTGAATCGGGCGAACTGAAGTCGCTGATCGATGCCTGATAGTTTGCAGCAGCGGCCGCGGCGGATCGTCGTGGCCATCACGGGCGCCACGGGCGCCGTGTATGGCTTGCGGCTGCTGCAATTGCTAGGCGCCATCCCCGGCGTCGAGACGCATCTGGTGTTGTCGGACGCAGCCGTGTTGACCTTGCACCAGGAAACCGGCATGGCGCGCAAGGAAGTCGAAGCGCAGGCGCACGTGGTGCACAAGCTGCGCGACATTGGCGCGTCGATTGCCAGCGGTTCATTTCAATCGGATGGCATGGTCGTGGCGCCGTGCTCGATGAAGACATTGGCAGCCGTGGCCCTTGGCTTGTCGGATAATCTGATCACACGCGCTGCCGATGTGGTGCTCAAGGAGCGCCGGCGCCTGATCCTGATGGTGCGCGAAACGCCGTTCAACCTGGCGCACCTGCGCAATATGACGATGGTCACTGAAATGGGCGGCATCATCTTTCCGCCCCTGCCCAGCTTTTACCACCACCCGCAAAGCATTGCGGAGATGGTCGACCACACCGTCGCGCGCGTCATCGACCTGCTCGGCATTGAACATGGCCTGGCACCGCGCTGGGCTGGACTGACTTGAAAGCGCCAAACCAGACAGCAACAAACTGACAAACTACACACGCTACGATGCCTGACAAAAGCGTAGCGAGCGGAAGGAAGAGGTGGTCGAGAAGCGCAACCGTGCTCAAGCACGGTGAGCATCGCAGACCACCTATTCCGACGCGCAGTAGTTTTGGTCAGGCATTCTTCATTAACGCTTCTCGAACTGTTGGGCGCTGGCCTGTTTCAAGTCCCTGGCTTCTTCAACCATCCTGCGGTGGGCGATCCGTTTTCGCATCACTTCCGCATGTTGCGCGGCGGTCATGGGAGGCACGGTCATCAAGTCTTTCAGCTGCGCGGTATTGCTGTAGTTACTTTTCATAAGACGGCTCAAATGCTCGGCTCCGTGGTGGATGAACTGGCTGTTTCTGATGTGATTATGCGCTGCTATTGTTCGCTGCGCCGCTGCAGGCGGGATTATTCTCAAATAATTTCGCTGCAGCGCAACATACGAGGTCTTATTGTGCGGCAAAATCATGGCTCCAGTATGACTCTGCGCAAATAGAAGAACAGGAGATGCGCCGCCAGCAAAAAGCGGACGGCGCCAGCCCGGGAGGGCTTGAATGGTTACTTTTGGTAGTTGACGCGTACCAACATGCGAATAAATTCACGCGCGATTTGACGATGATGTTCATCCAATCTTTGCAAATCGGCAATTAATTTTACATCGGCGGACTCAAAACGCGATAAGGCGCTGCCCGCTTCACCATTCGGCGTGGCACTTTCCGGGCCGCCAAAACGCAACCATTCCGCAGGAACGCCCAACCATTGGGCAATCATGCGCAATTTCTCTTGCGTGGGAATTGCTTCACCTACTAACCATTTCCTAGCAGCATGCACGGTAATCGGACGCCCGTCGAAACGGATATTGAATTCCCGTGCCAGTCTGGTCGGGCTGTCTGGAGAATAATGGGCGTTTTTGAGAGCCAACTGAAGTCGCTGGCTGAAGCTTTCGCGTTCGTTAGAAGAATTCATAGGTGTACTATTTCATGTTGTAACATGAAAGTCAGTTTCTTGAATGACCATACAGATTGTTACATTTGAAAAATGCATCAATTAACAATTTACACTCCGGCGGGGCTTTTCGGATGAAAACCTGGGCCGAATTTTCTCTTGTTATCCTGCGTGGCTTCGGGTGAAATTCGCGGCTAGCCTTGATTTTCGCACTGCAGCACGATTCAAAGCCTCGGTTTGGCATTACAACGTACGGTATCGGATAATGCCCGCCTCCACCGATTAGCGCAATGCCCATGTCATACAATTTCCTATGGACAAAGTTTTCATAACAGCCATCTTGTTTTTAATATTGAAACAAATTAGTTGACGTTTTCATAGTGAAACGTTGTTTTTTCGTCGTGCCGGATGGCAAAATCAGGCCCAAAAAAATTTTACTGCGATCCTAGCGAAAAAATGCCGCCGTTACGCCAGGAAAGCTCTTTTTGGTGTCATCTTGGCCACCAACTCTCGATCTTAAACGTGTTTGCGGTAGAAGAATCAATTTATTTTCAGCAACTGTTGCCTAAATCGCCAAATTGCGCCATGTGGGGCGTATTTTTCTGTGCTGCAGCACGGACAAGGCACGCTACAATATAGTTGACGTTGACGTAAACGGCACTTTGCCGCCCAGCCTGCCTTGCAGCGCCCATCTTTCTACCGACCGCCCCATGCAACCGACACCGCCCGCAGCAATGACGACCTATACCATTACCGAACTGGCGCGGGAATTCGACATCACGGCCCGCGCCATCCGTTTCTATGAAGACCAGGGCTTGCTCAGCCCGAAACGCGAAGGCGCAGGCGGGCGCAACCGCGTCTACACGCCGCGCGACCGCACCCGCTTGAAGCTGACGCTGCGCGGCAAGCGGCTGGGCCTGACGCTGTCGGAGATCAAGAGCCTGGTCGACATGTATGAGTCGCCGAAGGACACGCGCGCGCAGATGGACCGCTTCCTGGGCCTGCTGGCGCAGCATCGCCAAACCCTGGAACAGCAGCGCATCGATATCGAAATGGCGCTGGCGGAAATCAGTTCACACGAAGATGCATGCGCGCGCATGCTGGCCGGGTTGAACGATGGCAAGGCGCATACTGCCTAAGGTACAGGTGCCGGGCGCTGCCTGGCCGTGCAGCACTTTACGTATTACTTTACGTTTACGTAAACGTCACAACTGAGTATCATAGCTTCACTGAGCCGGCATCCATGACCGCCACCAATATAACGAAGATAACGACGACGAGGACGACATGCTCCATCTCCCAGGCTTGACCTTTGACCACGGCGAAGACATCGCCTCGCTGCGCGAAGCGATCCAACAATTTGCCGCCGCTGAAATCGCGCCACGCGCGGCCGAAATCGACCGCAGCGACCAGTTCCCTATGGATCTGTGGCGCAAGATGGGCGACATGGGCTTGCTCGGCATCACCGTCAGCGAAGAATACGGCGGCGCCGGCATGGGCTACCTGGCGCACATCATCGCCATGGAAGAGATCTCGCGCGCCTCGGCGTCCGTTGGCCTGTCCTACGGCGCCCACTCGAACCTGTGCGTCAACCAGATCAAGCGCAACGGCACGGCCGAGCAAAAGGCGAAATACCTGCCGAGGCTCATCACGGGCGAGCATATCGGCGCCCTCGCCATGTCCGAGCCGAACGCGGGTTCGGATGTCGTCAGTATGAAGCTGCGCGCCGACTTCAAGGGCGACCGCTGGGTCTTGAACGGCACCAAGATGTGGATCACCAACGGCCCCGACGCGGACGTGCTGGTGGTGTACGCGAAGAACGACCTGGAAGCGGGCGCGCGCGGCATGACGGCTTTCCTGATTGAAAAGAATTTCAAGGGTTTTTCCATCGCGCAAAAGCTCGACAAGCTGGGCATGCGCGGCTCGCACACGGGCGAACTGGTGTTCCAGGATTGCGAAGTGCCGGCCGAAAATGTGCTGGGCGGCCTGGGCAAGGGCGTCAACGTGCTGATGTCGGGCCTCGATTTCGAGCGCACCGTGCTGTCCGGTGGCCCGCTGGGCATCATGCAGGCCTGCATGGACCTGGTCGTGCCCTACGTGCACGATCGCAAGCAATTCGGCCAGGCCATCGGCGAATTCCAGTTGATGCAGGGCAAACTGGCCGACATGTATTCGACCATGATGGCGTGCAAGGCGTATGTCTACGCCGTGGGCCAGGCCTGCGACCGCGCCACCTCGCCGGAAGCCGTGCGCCAGTTGCGCAAGGACGCGGCCGGCGCCATTCTGTATAGTGCGGAGAAGGCAACCTGGATGGCCGGCGAGGCGATCCAGGCCCTGGGTGGCAACGGCTACATCAATGAGTATCCGGCCGGCCGCCTGTGGCGCGACGCCAAGCTGTATGAAATCGGCGCCGGGACCAGCGAAATCCGCCGCATGCTGATCGGCCGCGAATTATTTGCCGAAACCAAGTAAACACGGACGCGCGGCTATCGACTGGGTGGGATTATCAATGCGAGCAGACAAATGACGCAAATTGCCTTCCCCAAACTGCTGTCTTCCCAGATTGCATTCGATATCGCGCGCACCATCCGCGAAGGCTTCGACAAGCATTACCGTTTATTCCGCGAAACAAGCCAGCAAGCGCGCCAGTATTTCGAGCAGGGCGCCTGGACCGCGGCGCAAACCGCGGCCCGCGAACGCATCGGATTTTATGACAAGCGCGTGCAGGAATGCGTGCAGATGCTCGAAGATGAATACGAAGAGTCGGAGTTAAGCGACGAAGTGTGGCGCGAACTCAAGCTGCACTACATTGGCATGCTGAGCGGCCACAAGCAGCCGGAACTGGCGGAAACGTTCTTCAATTCCGTCTGCTGCAACATTTTGCACCGCACGTATTTTCACAATGACTACATTTTCGTGCGCCCCGTCGTCTCCACCGAATACATCGAGACAGAAGAGCGGGTTCCCACCTATCGCGTGTATTACCCCGGCAAGGATGGCTTGCGCGTCATCCTGAAGCGCATCGTTACCCATTTCCAGCTGGACTGCGAGTTTGCCAACCTGGAGCGCGACGTGGCCCAAGTCGAGGCGCGATTGCATCAGTTGTTTGGCGGCGACAAGCTGGAACCGAACCACCAGATCCAGGTCCTGACGAGCTTGTTCTACCGCAACAAGGGCGCCTACCTGGTGGGCAAAGGCATCAATGGCAACCGCGAATACCCGTTCGTCGTGCCAATTCTACATAACCGCCATGGCAAGCTGGTGCTCGACACGGTGCTGTGCGAACACCAGCAAATCGCCATGCTGTTCTCGTTTACGCGCGCCTATTTCCTGGTCGATATGGAAGTGCCGTCGGCCTATGTGCAATTCCTGCGTAGCCTACTGCCAAGCAAACCGCGCAGCGAAATCTATACGATACTGGGCTTGCAAAAGCAGGGCAAGACGCTGTTTTACCGCGATTACCTGCAGCATCTGAAACACTCATCCGATCATTTTGAAATCGCCCCAGGCATCCGCGGCCTGGTGATGCTGGTGTTTGCCCTGCCCTCGTTTCCGTATGTATTCAAGGTAATCAAGGATTTCTTCCCGCCGCCGAAGGAAACCACGCGCGCGCAGATCAAGGAAAAGTATTTGCTGGTGAAATACCACGACCGCGTGGGCCGCATGGCCGACACGCTGGAATACTCGAACGTGGCCTTTCCCCGTGCCCGCTTTAGCGATGCTTTGCTGGCCGAGCTGCAGCATTTCGCGCCGTCGCTGGTGGAAGAAGACCAGGATAAAATCATCATCCGCCACCTGTACATCGAGCGGCGCATGGTGCCGTTGAATATGTGGCTGAGCAACGCCGAGAAAGAGGGCCGCGACGACCTTGTCGAACACGGCATCATCGAGTACGGCAACGCCATCAAGGAACTGGTGGCGGCGAATATTTTCCCCGGCGACATGCTGTACAAGAACTTTGGCGTGACGCGTCAGCAGCGTGTGGTTTTTTACGATTATGATGAAATCGAGTACATCACCGATTGCCAGTTCCGCGTCATCCCGCAAGCCCGTACAGAGGAAGAAGAAATGTCGGCCGAACCGTGGTATCCCATCGGCAAGCATGATGTGTTTCCCGAGCAATTCGGCACCTTCCTGTTGGGCAATCCCCGCATCCGCAAGCATTTCATGCAGCACCATGCCGACCTGCTGACGGCCCAATACTGGCAAGCGCGCAAGCAGCGCATCCTCGACGGGCATATCGAGGACGTCTTTCCCTACCCGCAACACATCCGCTTCTGCAAGCAGCCGCAACACCCAACTCCGGCGCCAGCAGCGCCAGCAGTGATGACCACATTGACCACACCTCATTGAACCACCTCATTGAACCACCTTAATAATGGAGATCCACCATGCATGATCCAGTCGTAATCGTCGGTGCCGCGCGCACCCCAATGGGCGCCTTCCAGGGCGACTTTGCCAACGTCACCGCCAGTGACCTGGGCGCCGTGGCCATCCGCGCCGCCGTCGAGCGCGCCGGTATCGCTCCCGATGCCGTTGAACACGTGTATTTCGGCAATTGCCTGATGGCTGGCCAGGGCCAGGCGCCCGCGCGCCAAGCCTTGCGCAAGGCTGGCTTGCCGGACTCCACCGGCGCCGTGACCCTGTCGAAAATGTGCGGCTCGGCCATGCAGACGACCATGTTTGCGCACGACACCTTGCTGGCGGGCAGCGCCGAGGTGGTGGTGGCGGGCGGCATGGAATCGATGACCAACGCCCCCTACCTGGTACCGAAGGCGCGTGGCGGCTACCGCATCGGCCACGGCATGATCTACGACCACATGATGATGGATGGCCTGGAAGACGCCTACAGCCGCGATGAAAAGGGCAATGCCCGCTCGATGGGCACGTTTGCCGAAGAGTGCGCCAGCCAGTACGGCTTCACGCGCGAAGCGCAGGACGCGTTTGCCATCGCATCGGTGAAACGCGCCCAGGCAGCCACCAAGGATGGCAGTTTCGAATGGGAAATCGTGCCCGTCACCGTGACCGGGCGCGGCGGCGACACCATCGTCAGCATCGATGAAGGCCCGCAAAAGGCCCGCCTGGAAAAAATTCCCACGTTAAAAGCGGCCTTCAAGAAGGACGGCACCATCACGGCTGCCTCTTCGTCATCCATCAACGATGGCGCGGCAGCGCTGGTGCTGATGCGCGAATCGACGGCGAAAAAGCTGGGCTGCACCGTCATCGCCAGGATCCACGGCCACGCCACGCATGCGCAGGCACCGAACGAGTTCACTACGGCGCCCATCGGCGCCGTGAAGAAACTCTACGCAAAAACGGGCTGGAGCAGCAGCAATGTCGACTTGTTCGAGATCAATGAAGCATTTGCCGCCGTGCCGATGGCCGCCATGCATGACCTCGACATTCCACACAGCAAGATCAACATCCATGGCGGCGCATGCGCGCTGGGCCACCCGATCGGCGCCTCGGGCGCGCGCATCATCGTCACCCTGCTGGGCGCACTGAAGAAAACCGGCGGCAAGCGCGGCGTGGCGGCCCTGTGCATCGGCGGCGGCGAAGCGACGGCGATGGCGATCGAACTGGTATAAGCTGTTCCTGAGCACGGGCGCGCAGCGCCGTTTTTACTGCATGGCTGCGCGCCCTTTCATTTTATTTCCAGGAGAAAACGCATGTCTACCGCACTGATCATCGGCGCTTCGCGTGGCATCGGCCACGAAATGGTGCGTCAATACTGCCACGATGGCTGGCGCGTCATCGCCACGGCGCGTAAATCGGACGATTGCGACGCCCTCAGGCAACTGGGCGCCGAAGCGCATCTGCTCGACGTGACGGACGTGGAAGGCTGCGCCGGCCTGGGCTGGAAACTCGACGATGAAAAACTCGACGTGGCCATCCTCAACGCAGGCGTGTATGGCCCGCGCCACGACGGTTTTCCTGCGCAAGAAGATTTCGATGCCGTCATGCACACGAACGTGCTGGCAGCCATGCGCTTGCTGCCCATCCTGGCGCCGCTGGTGGCCAATGCCCACGGCAAGCTGGCCGTGCTGTCTTCGCACATGGGTTCCCTGAGCGAACGCGGCAACCCTGGCGGTTCCTTGTACCGCGCCAGCAAGGCGGCCTTGAATTCCGTGCTGATCGACACGGCCCTCGTGCATGGTCCGCAAGGCGTCAGCTGCGTGGCCTTTCACCCGGGTTGGGTACGCACGGAGATGGGCGGCGCCGGCGCCGATATTTCTCCCGAGGAAAGCGCTGCCGGCATCCGCGCCACCCTGGCCAGCCTGCCGGCCACGGAAAAAGCCGTGTTCCGCAACTACGATGGCAAGCCCATCGGCTGGTAACTCCCCCACACCGACCATAAGAATAATCGAGACGACGTCCCATGATACTCAATGAAGAACAGACGATGATCCAGGAAGCGCTGCGCAGTTTTTCGCGCGAGCGCCTGGCGCCCAACGCGGCCCGCTGGGACAAGGAACATCATTTCCCCAAGGAAGAATTGCAGGAACTGGCCGCGCTGGGCGCCTTTGGCGTGGCCGTGCCGGAAGCGCTGGGCGGCGCCGGCCTCGATTACGTGTCGCTGGCCCTGGTGCTGGAAGAAATCGCTGCCGGCGATGGCGGCACGTCCACCATCATCTCCGTCAACAATTGCCCCGTATGCAGCATTGCCATGATGTACGCCAATGAGGCACAAAAGGAACAATGGCTGCGCCCGCTGGCGCAAGGCAGCATGCTGGGTGCGTTTTGCCTGACGGAACCGCATACGGGCAGCGACGCCTCGGCCCTGCGCACCACGGCCACGCGCGATGGCGATGAATACGTCATCAACGGCACGAAACAGTTCATTACCAGCGGCAAATATGCGGACGTGGCCATTGTTATGGCCGTGACCGACAAGGCGGCCGGCAAGCGCGGCATCAGCGCCTTCTGGGTGCCGACCGGCACGCCCGGCTACATCGTGGCGGGCCTGGAACAGAAGATGGGCCAGCATTCGTCGGACACGGCGCAAATCCTGTTCGAACAGTGCCGTATCCCGGCGAAAAACTTGATCGGCGAAGAAGGGCAAGGCTACAAGATCGCCCTGTCTGGCCTGGAAGGCGGACGCATCGGCATCGCCTCGCAGGCGGTCGGCATGGCGCGCGCCGCGTATGAAGCGGCGTTAAGTTACGCACGCGAACGGGAAAGTTTCGGCAAGGCTATTTATGAGCACCAGGCCGTGCAATTCCGCCTGGCCGACATGGCCACGCAGATCGAAGCGGCGCGGCAACTGATACGCCACGCGGCATCGATGAAGGATGCGGGCCTGCCATGCCTGAAGGAAGCGGCCATGGCCAAGCTGTTTGCCTCGGAAATGGCGGAAAAAGTGTGCTCGGACGCCATCCAGGTGCACGGCGGCTATGGTTATGTGTCGGACTTCCCCGTCGAACGCATCTACCGCGACGTGCGCGTGTGCCAGATTTACGAGGGCACCAGCGATATCCAGAAAATCCTGATTGCCAGGGCTTTATAAGCAAGGAACGAAAAGGGTGAGGCAGTAAAAGCCTCGGCGCCTTGAGCAACCGTAGCGAGCAAGCTCGATATCGGATTGAGTAACGCAGCCGTACTCCGGTACGGCGAGTAACGCCGATTCGAGAGCGAGCTGCGCAGTAGGTTGATCAAGATGCCAACCACAGACGAAAAAAAAGCCTGCACACATATGCAGGCTTCGTTCCAATGTATTACCAATGCTTTAATCGTGTCATGGACGCCAGTGCTATCTGCAAAGTGCCTCCTGATTTTCGGACTCCCATGCTATCTGCATGGTGACTCCAAGGTGTAAATCGACCATCGTATCCGGAATTACAAAATCCATTCATTCGCACTGTCACGCCATCGACATTACACCTGTCGCTCGCCGCGCTGAAACTGGATAGTGAGACTATTCGCAAGCGAATCTCAATCACTGAACGCAGTATAGCATAGATTTTTGTGCGCTGCAACAACGATTTGAATCCATACTTTAAATCAAGTTCTTAGCGCCAGCGGCTTGTCCTGTTCGCCACCGCGTGCCACTCTTTCGTATTCGGAAATGACTTGCGCGCCCAAGAGCAGCAAGGTGGCGCCGATTTCCAGGCTGAACATGACGACGATCGCCGTCGTCATGGAGCCGTAGACAATATTGACCTGTGACAAGGTCGAGAAATACCAGACCAACACATGACGGGCGATTTCCCACAGCAGGGCCGCCGTTACGCCGCCGATCAGCGCATGCGTGATCGACAGCCTTCCGACGGGCATGACCAGGTAAATCGAAGTGAGCACCAGGATTTCACCCGTCAGCCCCAGCAAGTACAACAGCACGCCGGAGACGCCTTCCAGGCCCCAGTCATGGCGCAGGAAGCGCACGCTTTCCTCGCTCATCACTTGCAGGCCGCCGGCCACCAGGGTGATCAGCAAGATGCCCGCACCCAGGCACAGGATGTAGCAATAAGGTAAGACAGCGGAAATGAGGAAATGGCGGCGGCGGATGGCTACGCGGTGCATGAAAATCACGCTCATGGCGTTTTCCAGCACGGTAAACGCCAGCGAACTGAAAAACAGCATGGTCAGCAGCAAGAGCCAGCCGATCACGCCCCGGTTGTTGAGGAAATGCGCGACTTCGGCCACGATGGCCTTCGATTGGCCCGGCACCAGCCACTCCAGGTAATGGCCGATGGTGCGTAACAGCTCGTCTTGCGCAATCACATGCGACAGAACCACCACCACCAGCATCAACAGGGGCACGATGGACAGCAGCGAGTAATACGCGACGGCGCCCGCCAGCAGCAAGCCCTGGTTGGCGCGAAAGGCCTTCAGCACCTGCAGCGTGAAGGCCAGCGGATGGCTGAGTATGTAGGCACTGGCGTGGCGGTTGATCATGCCCCCTATCATACTGACAATCTGCACGCGCCGACGTGCGCAAGCTAACTGACGGCCGCCTCCAGCAAGGTCAGCGTTTGCCGATCCGCATCGAGCGTGGCCAATATGCCCATCGGGATGGTGAACTGGTGGCGGATATGCCCAAACGAGTAGCCGCTGACGGCCGGCACGCTCAAGGGCTGCAAATGCTGGTCCAGCGTTTCATTCAAGGTCAGCGAGGTGTCGCCCTCGGCCGCTTCGCAATGCTCGAAGATGCCCAGCATCAATGCCGCCGCTTGGTCAAAACCCACGGACAGGTCCAGCTGGCACAACATCCTGTCGATGCGGTACGGCACTTCGTTGATTTCTTCGAGGAACAAAATATGCTCGCGGAAATCGGCCGCATACGGCGTGCCGGCCAGCGCGCTGACCATGCACAGGTTGCCGCCCGTCAAGCGTCCCGTGGCCTGGCCGCCATGCACGGTGCGGATGGCGAAGTTCGCTGCCGTCTGCGCGCGGCGGTGGTTGTCCAGCGCCATCGGTATCGTGTAGTTGTCTTGCGGCGTCATCAGCACATTTTGCAGCTGCGTCAGCGTGTAGTCGGACAACGTCGACGAGGCCACGGGGCCGTGGAAGGTTACCAGGCCTGTCTGGCGACCGATAGCCAGGTGCAGGGCCGTGATGTCGGAGTAACCGATCAATATCTTCGGACTGACGCGGATCAAGGCATAGTCGAGCAGCGCCAGCAGCGAAATGCAGCCGGAGCCGCCGCGTATCGCCCAGATCGCCTTGACTTCGGGATCGCGAAACGCCGCATGCAAATCGTCGAGGCGTTGCTGCACCGTGCCCGCGTAGGTGCCGTGCACGCCGCGAATGTTGGCGCCCAGCATGGCACGCAAGCCCAGCGATTCGATATTGCGCACGGCCTTGGCGATGGCGTCGTCATCCGTAAAGCCGCCCGGTGCAACGATGGCGACCAAGTCGCCCTGGCGCAAGCGCGCCGGTTTGATCAAAGGATATTGCTCTTGCATGCGTTTGCCCTTCCCTTGCGCGGCCGCCGCCAATGCCGGTGCACCTGCCGCCCCCAAGGTGGCGGCCAGCAAGCCGCCAAAGCGGCGCCGGCTGAGATTGGTCTGACTGGACATGCGGCCCTTTCCTGGAATAAAAACGGCGGCGCCAGGCGCCGCCGCACGAGAGTAGCATGCCAGCGGGATTACCACCGGCATGGTTGCTTACATGAACTTGTACTTCAGCTGGAAGGTGAAGGCGCGGCCACGCGGGTCGGCCACGCGCGGATCCCAGCCGGCGCCCACCACTTCATCGACGTTGTGCGCGGTGAATGGCGGATCGCGGTCGAACAGGTTCTGGATGCCCAGGGTCAAGGTGGTATTCTTGAAGCCCGTGTAGCTGCCCGACAAGTTATACGTGGTGTAGCTGGACACGTCCGGGTTGAAGCCGGCAGGCGGCGTGCCCTTGCCCCCATTCGGCACCTGGTCCTTGTAGCCGGAAGCAAAACTCTGGATCAGCAAGCCGCTCCAGTCGCCGCGCGAGAGGCCAAAGCTGGCATTGTGCTTCCAGCGCAGGTACAGATCGCGCGTATAAAACTTGCCGACCAGTTCCTGGTATTGCTGGCCTTGATATTCCGCAAACTTGAAGCTGTCCATATACGTGCCATCGAGGGTCGCCGTCCATTTGGCATCCTCGATCTTGCCTTCGCCGCGCAATGCCACATCAAGACCGCGCACGCGGCTGCCTGCCGCATTGATCCAGCCCGCCTGCACGTACTCGATGGTGCCGTCCGGATTGCGGTGAATGTACTGGTTCAGCGCCTGGTAGTTGGCCAGCACGATTTGCGGCGTGCGGTTCAGGATGCGGTCCTTGGTATTGATGGCCCAGTAGTCAAACGAGGCGGAATAGCCCTTGAATGGCTCGATGACAAAACCCACGCTGCCCTGCTTCGATGTTTCCGGCTTCAGGTTGATGTTGCCGCCGGTCGTGTAATCGAGGCGGTCGATGGCGCAATACTCGGGCACGCCCGGATGCTTGGCGCAACCTTCCTGGTCGATCACGCCGTTGGGCAATTCCTGGCTCAGCGAACCCGAATACAGCTGCTGGAAGCTGGGCGCCAAAAAGCCCTTGCTGGCTGAACCACGGAACAGCAGGAAGTCGGTCGGCTGATAGCGGAAGGCCACTTTCGGATTCGTCGTCGCACCCACCAGGCTGTATTCATCGCGGCGGATGGCCAGCTGCATTTCCAGGTCTTTCAGGACCGGCACCAGCAGCTCGGCATACACTGCCTTGACGGTACGGCTGGCATCGCTCAAGGAGGCGTTGCCTGGTGCCAACAGAATTTTCGTGGCATCGGTGTCTTGCGCAAAATTATAGCCTTCACGGCGCAAATCAAAGCCGGCCGCCATGGCCAGCGCGCCGGCTGGCAGCTGGAACAGCTCGCCAGAAACGGCGCCGTCGATCTGCGTCAAGGTCGTCTTGCCGTGCTGGAAGTCGCCGCGGAACTTGGTCGATTCGATCAATTGCCTGGCCGCGTCCGTCTGGCTCTGGCCAGCGCCCACCCACGGATTGATGATGCCCGTCGCCAGCGCCGCATACAGCTTGTCCGTGTAGGAATAGCCGTCCGTCAGCTTGGTCTTGGTGGTGCTTTCGGCGCGCGAAATGCCGGCCTTGTAATCCCACTTGCCGAAGTTACCCTCGAAGCCGACCAGCACGCGCGCATTGTCGGTGGTGTTTTCCTGGGTACGGTTGCCGACGTCATTGGCGCGCCATTTATAGGAAATCGGCTTGGTATTGTCAAACGATGGGATATACGCCGACAAATCCTGGTAATACGCGCCGCCCACCGGATACACGGCCTTGTTGGTCATCGTCGCCTGCACCTGCATCGGCGTCAAAATGGCCGTGGCCTTGGTGCGCGAACCGAGCACTTCGACAAACATGCGGTGCTCGGGCGCCAGCTGGAAGGTGCCGCGCGACAACAAATTGGCCCGCTCGACGGGGAATTGCAGCACATAGTCGGCGCCATAGTCATACGCGCAGGAATACTTGGTGCGCAACGGCGAGGTCACGTCTTTCCACAGTTCCGTCTGGTATTGCGACATGCCGGCTATCGTGTCGCACTTGCCCTGGAAACTCAGCGGATTGGCTTGCAGGTATTTATTCGGGTCGCCCGGCAACTGGTACGAGGTGCCCAGCGCCGTGCCGGCGCCCGTCAACTGGTTGGCAAACGGCGTACCCGTGGTATCGGGCGACAGGCCGCGGCCCGGCTGGAAGCCATTGACGAAGGAGCGGTCGCTGCCGTTCAGGCGCTGCGCCTTGTCGACGGTCAAACTGGCCATGACGTTGTAGCGGTCTTCCTCCAGCGAGCCCGTGCCGGCCAGGATGGAAGCGCGGCGCGTGGCGCCGCCGCCTGCCTGCGTGTCGTTGGTGGAGACGGACGCTTCCACGCCGCTGTAATTGGTTCTTAAAATGAAATTGATCACGCCGCCGATGGCGTCCGTGCCATAGATGGCGGAGGCGCCGTCCTTGAGAATTTCCACGCGCGAAATCGCGCCCAGCGGAATCGAATTCAAGTCGACCGATTTGCCGCTGGCGCCATGGGTGGCGATGCGGCGTCCGTTCAGCAGCACCAGGGTGCTCGACGGCCCCAGTCCGCGCAGCGAGGCGAACGAAGCGCCACCGCTGACCCGGTCGGCATCGGCGCCAAAGACGTTATTGCCAGAGGTCATGTTATCGGCGCCCGTGCCATTTGCCGACAGGGTACGCACCAATTGCTCGGTCGTCGTGATGCCTTGCTTTTCAATCTGATCAAAGGTGATGACTTGCACCGGCAGCGCGCCTTCCTTGGCGACGCGTTTGATGCTACTACCGGTGACTTCGACCCGTTGCATCGCTGGCGGTGCCGCTTCCTGTGCCAGTACCGGCCCCACCACCCCCATCAATGCCACCAACTGCGCTAGTTTCTTCAATTTCACTGGTCTCTCCTTGTTGGGCAATCGAAACTTGAGTTCTCAAGTCAGGCTGTTTTGTAAGGTCGCGGCATCTGTCTCGCGGTACATTTTTTTATGACGCCAGCGCATTACTTTATTTGTTTTCATTTTCAGAGTAGCGCGATGCATCCGCAGCCAGCCAATGAAAAATGCTTTCCTAACCATAACTTTTTGGAATGAATGCCCTTTTCAGCGACATGGTCACTTGCCTGCGGGGCTACCCTTGGCAATATCCACGTCCAGGTAGCGCCAGGACGTGAATTCCACGGGGTGGCGCCTGTAGTTTTTTAGCCACGATTGCTGCAGGTCGGCAGAGATGGGATGTGTCAGCAGCACCCACGGCGTGTAAGCGTGGATCAACTGAAACAGGTCGAAGTACAGACTGCGTCGGCGCGGCGTATCGGATAGCAGGCGCGCCTCCTCATAGCGTTTATTGTAATCGGGCAAGTTGAAGCGGGCATAGTTGGCGCGACCGATGTTGCCACCGTACAACAATTGCATAAAGTTATCGCCATCGGGAAAGTCGGCGATCCAGTTGGTCTCGAACATCTGCACCTTGCCCAGGCGCGACGCCTTGATGATTTCCGTCTTCTTGTCGCTCTTGAAGGCTACGCGCACGCCGATGGCGTTCAAGTTGCGGCGCCACAATTCATCGCGCAAGCGTCCCACCGTGCTCGGTTCCGTATGCATGCTCAAGAGCAAGGGCGTGCCGTCAGGCTGCGTGCGGAAACCATCGGGGCCAACCTTGTAGCCGAAGCGGTCCAGCAGCGCGCGCGCCAGCGCCGGATCGTAGCCGACAGGGCTGCGGTAGCTCTTGTCATGGCCCAGCACGTTGGGCGGCAGCGGTGATTGCGCCGGCAAGGCCAGGCTTTTTTTCAGCAGGGCGATATCTTCGCCGCTGTTGTAGCTGAGGGCGATGGCGCGCCGCAGGGCCAGCTTGTCCTTGGTAGTGCCGCCCAGCACGGGGTCGTCCATATTCATCCACATATAATAAGTCTGCAGCACGGGAAAGCGCGTCAGTTGCATGCCCTTGGCAGCCAGTTCCGGCCTCAAAGCGCCCTTCGCCAGCACCATGTCCGTCATCGATTCAGGTACTTGCTCCAGGTAATCGAATTCGCCTTTCAAGAAACCCAGCATGCGCGATTGATATTCCTCAACGATGCGCACCTCGATGCGCTCGACCAGCGGCAATTGCTGGCCTTCCAGCGACGTGGCGATGGCACGCGCGTCAAACGGCAAGGCGGCCAGCACCCTGGCCTCGGTATGGAATACGGTGGCGCGGAAAGTCGGGTTGGCCTGCAGCACGATCTTGTCGCTGCGCTTCCATTGCTTCACCAGGAACGGCCCCGTGCCCACGGGATGGTTGCCGATCTGCCCGGGCGCCGCATACGCTTCTGCCACTTCGCGCGCCACCACGGCGGTGGCCGGCATGGCCAGGTAAAACAAAAAGTTCGGATCGATGGCGTTCAGTCGGATGCGCAAGGTGTATTTGTCCAGCGCCTGCAGGCCGGCAATCGGCGTGTCGTAGCTGAACCTGGCTTTCAGAGCCGCATCGCCGACCAGCTTGTCTTCCAGCAAGAACAGCCAGGGCGACTTCAGGCTGGGGTCATACAGCCGCGTCAGGCTGTAGACATAATCCTGCGCCGTCACTTCGCGCGGCTGGCCCTTGAAGGCGGGGTCGGGCGTAAAGAAAATACCGGGTTGCAAGTGAAACAGATACGTGCGCCCGCCATCTTCTATGGCCGGCAAGCTGCGCGCCGTATTGCCCTGCAATTGCACCGGGCGCGCCAGGTAGTCATAGCGCAGCAGCGGGTCGAAGATGTTTTCCATCAGGTTCAAACTGGCCAGGTCGGAAGCCACGGCGGGGTCCAGTCCCGTCTCGCTGGTGCTGAGGAACAAGTGCAAGGTCTTGCCCGCGCGGGCAGCCTGGGCGTGGGCCGCATCGGTGGCAGCAATGCCAGGCGCCATCAATACAGTCAACAGGGCCAGGCCGGCGGCGCAGGCGGTTTTGCGTAAAAACATCATCAGTGATCCAGTGCAGACAAGAGTAACGAACAGCGATAAGCAGCAGGCATCCCCCAGACTACGCGGGCAAGCTACGGGGCGCCAATGAAAACAGACTGCCAGCTTATAACTTTTTGGCATGCAATTGCTGCATTCTTTCATCAACTCGTATCGGGCTGCCTCTATACTTTGCTTGCTGATATTTTTCACCCTCCCGACACACAGAACTGATCGCATATGGCACTTAATTACATCTGGTCCGGCTTTTTCCTCGTTGGCTTCCTGGCCGCAGTGCTGCAGTGGCTGTTTCTCGGCGATACCGATATCTTCAAGCGCATCATCGATGGCACGTTCGAGACGGCGCGCATGGGCGTGATGGACATCGCCCTGCCGCTGGCGGGCGTGATGACCTTGTGGCTGGGCATCATGAACATCGGCGAAAAGGCCGGCATCGTCGGCTGGCTGGCAAAGGTGATCGCGCCCTTCTTTTCGCGGATCTTCCCGGAAATTCCCAAGGACCACCCGGCCACGGGCCACATGGTGATGAATTTCTCGGCCAACCTGCTGGGCCTGGACAATGCCGCCACGCCGTTCGGCCTGAAAGCCATGGAAAGCCTGCAAACCCTGAATCCGAACAAGGATGAGGCGACGAATGCGCAAATCATGTTCCTGGTGCTGCATACCTCGGGCCTGACCCTGATTCCGCTGGCCATCATGGCGCAGCGCTCCATTCTCGGCGCGGCCGACCCATCCGATATCTTTATTCCGTGCATGATCGCTACCTATGTGGCCACCGTGGTCGGCATCATCACGGTATCCATCAAGCAACGCATCAACTTGCTCAACCGCGTCGTGCTGAGCTGGCTGGGCGGCATGACGGCCGCCATCGTGGCGATGATCTGGTACTTCACCCAATACCTGACGAAACAGGAAATTGAACTGGTATCAAAAGTAGTCAGCAACCTGGTCTTGATCAGCGTCATCGCCATCTTCATCATTGGCGCCCTGCGCAAGAAGGTGAACGTGTACGACGCCTTCATCGAAGGGGCGAAAGGCGGCATCCAGACTTCGATCACCGTGATTCCCTACCTGGTCGGCATGCTGGTAGCCATCAGCGTGATCCGCAATGCGGGCGTGTTCAATTTCCTGATGAGCGGCCTGAACTGGTTCTTCGCCAGCCTGGGCATCAATACGGACTTCGTGCCGGCCCTGCCGACGGCCATGATGAAGCCGCTCAGCGGCTCCGGCTCGAAAGCCATGATGATCGACGCCATGAACACTTACGGCGTCGACTCCTTCGTCGGCCGCCTGGCCTGCGTCTTCCAGGGCTCGGCCGACACCACCTTCTATATCGTGGCCTTGTATTTCGGCTCGGTGGGCATCCGCAAGACGCGCTATGCCATCACGGCCGGCCTGATCGCCGATCTCGCTGGCGTAATCGCCGCCGTCTTTGTCGCCTACGTCTTTTTCCACTAAGGAGAGCCATGTTACGTCCTGTTCTGATGGCCGCGCTTTTGGCTAGTCTTGGCCTGTCGAATGCACAGGCGCAATTGCCCGAATCGGTCAGCCTGCTGCTGCGCAGCGCGAATATCCCCGAAGACGCCATGGGTGCCGTCGTCCTGCGTGGCAACACCACCGTGCTGTCGCATGGGGCCGAGCGCAGCATGCAGCCCGCTTCCACCATGAAGCTGGTGACCACGGCCGTGGGCCTGGAGCAACTCGGTCCCATCTTTCGCGGCCGCACCGAGCTGCGCACCAGTGCCGACGTCATCAATGGCGTGCTGAAGGGCGACTTGATCCTGCGCGGCGGCGCCGATACGGATTTCAATGCGGACGTACTGGCGCGCATGCTGCAAACGCTGCGCACCCAGGGTATCGTGAAAATCAAGGGCGACCTGATCCTCGATCGCCAGTTGTTCCAGCCGGCACGGCCGGACATCGGTGCGCAGCCATTCGATGAGTCGGCCGAGTTCCGCTACAACGTCATCCCCGATGCGCTATTGCTCAATACCAATTTGATCGATATCAACATCAGCGCGACAGAGCGGCAACTGGACTTCCAGATGCAGCCGGCACTGGAGAATGTCAGCATCACCAGCGACATGAAGCTGGTCAAGGGCAATTGCGCCAAATGGGAAGATGGCTGGCGCCCACCCGAATACCGGCGCGATGCCAGCGGCAAGCTGCAGGTAGTACTGCACGGCACCTTCCCGCAAAACTGCAGCAAGGCGACCAGCATCAATGTGCTCGATCGCAACGATTACGCGGACCGCTTGTTCCGCGCCACCTGGAAACGCCTGGGCGGCACGATCACGGGCAGCGTGCGCGAAGCAGCCGCAACGGGCTTGCCACCCACCGCCGAGCCCGTCGGCACGCGCATGCTGGCCGACCATGTCGCACGCGCCTTGCCGGACGTACTGCGCGATATCAACAAGACGTCCGATAACACCCTGGCCCGCACCTTGTTCCTCAGCCTGGGCAGCTTGCAAAGCGATGGCTGGCTGGGCAGCCGCCCCGTCGCCATGAGCGTGCCGGAAGACACGGCCAGCCGGGCGCGGCAAGTAGTCCAAGAATGGTTCCAGCGGCACAATATCGAGACCCAGGGCATGCTGCTCGAGAACGGTTCCGGCTTGTCGCGCACGGAACGCATTGCGCCAGCGCAATTGGCGGGTGTCTTGCAAGCGATGCAGCAAAGTCCATGGGCGCCCGAGTTCCAGTCCAGCCTGCCCATCGCCGCCCTCGACGGCACCATGCGCAAGCGCCTGCTGGGCAGCCCCGCCGCCGCGCGGGCCCGCATCAAGACGGGGACATTAAAGAATGTGGTGGCCATCGCCGGTTATGTGCCCGACGCCAATAACCAGCTGTGCGTGGTGGTCGCCATGGTCAATAGCGACCTGGTAGGCAATGGCAACGGCCGCGCCGCCGTCGACGCGCTGATCGAGTGGGTAGCCAGGAGCGGTGCCGCGCCGGTGGCCGCTGGCCAATAAACCACTTTGGGGTCAGACCCTTTTGGGTCTGACCCACGTCGTTATACACAAGTCCGGACCGTCGAGCGCGTGGGCGAAAAAGCCGTTTACATTCAATGCGTTGCGGCAGCCCTTGTAAACTTTCTCGTTTTCGCGTTTACTCTCGTCTTTTAGGTAAATCAATTGGCGACCGC